>PMCE01000393.1 GCA_003154025.1 Syntrophaceae bacterium | reverse complement strand
TCCTTCTTGCGGTCGACGATGTAGAAATACCCTTCTTCATCCATTTTGGCGATGTCGCCGGTGTAAAGCCAGCCGTTGCGGAGCGACCTGGCCGTCTCTTCCGGCCGGTTCCAATATCCTTTCATGACCTGAGGCCCGCGGATGCAGAGCTCTCCTTCTTCCCCCGGAGGAAGGTCTTTCTCCCCGGTCTCCAGGTCCATGATCTTGGAGTCGGTGTCCGGGCGGGGAAGGCCGATGCTCCCCACCTTTCTTTTCCCGGAGAAGGGGTTCGCGTGCGTCACGGGCGACGCTTCGGTCAGTCCATACCCTTCGCTGATCTTCCCGCCGGTCAGCTCCTCGAACTTCCTCAACGCCTCCACCGGCATGGGGGCGGAACCGGAGCTGCAAACCTTGATGGAGGAGATGTTGTATTCCTTGACCCGGGGATGGTTGATGATGCCGATATACATCGTGGGGACTCCCGGGAATCTGGTTGGCTGGTATTTATTGATCGCCTCCAGGCAGTCGTCGATCTGGAAACGGGGCAAGAGGATGATCGTGGCCGCAAGGTAGATAGCCTCGTTCATGGTTACCGTCATGCCGTACACGTGGAAAAAAGGAAGAACCGCCAGCATTCTCTCCTTCCCTCTTTCCGCCCCCACGTTCCAGCTCACACACTGGATCACGTCGGAAACCAGGTTGTAATGGGTCAGCATGGCCCCCTTGCTGAACCCTGTCGTGCCTCCGGTGTACTGGAGAAGGGCCACCTCATCCGCATCTACGGACACCGAGGGGGGCGCTTGCGATTTTCCTTTCTTCAAAAGATCGGCGTATTCGTAGGTCCCCGGCTTGGCCCCTTGGACCGGAGCCTTTCCCCCTGCCGCGCGGACGTGTTCATCCAGGTCCGTCAGGATAATGGTCTCCAGGGAGATTTTTTCCTTTACGGCCTCCAACCGGGGGAGAAGATCCCGAAGGGCCACGATGGCCTGCGCCCCGGCGTCGTTGAGCTGGAAATCCAGCTCGCGCTCTACGTACATGGGGTTCACGTTCACCACCACCCCGCCGAGTTTGAGGATGGCGTAATAGGCAACGATATACTGGGGGCAGTTGGGAAGCATGATCGCCACTCGCTGTCCCTTTTTTATGCCGATCTGATGGAGGCCGGAGGCCAGGTCCCGGGTCCACCCGGCCAGCTCGCCGTATTTGATCCTCTGGCCCTGAAAGATGACCGCGTCCAGGCCGGGAAAATCCTTGGCCGTGTCATCCAGGATCTGATAGAGGGGGATCCGGGGATATTCGATATGATGGGGTACGCCTTCCTCATAAAACTTCAGCCACGGTCGATCCATGTTTTCCTCTCTTGGGAATCGTTAGGAATTGCGCATTGGGAATTGCGAATTGGAAACGAACCAAACAGCGCCAAAGGCCGGCAGGAGAATCAGCAACCCTGCATTCCTATCTGCCTTTGTTTCTTTCTAATTCAATGCGCAATTCGCAATGCGAAATGCGCAATCTTTCAGTACTGCGCTCCGAGGTACGCCTCGATGACCGCCGGGTTGCTTCCCACCTCTGCCGGGGTCCCTTCGGCGATCTTTTGGCCGTAGTTGAGCACCACGATCCGATCGGATATGTTCATGACGATCTTCATCTTGTGCTCGATCAGGAGAATGCTGATGCCCCGCGTCCGGACCTTTTTGATGAGGGCCATCATTCCAAAGTTCTCCTCTTCGGTCAGGCCGCCCATGGGCTCGTCCAGCAGCAGGAGCTTGGGTTCCGTGGCCATGGCCAGGCCCACGGCCAGGCGTTTCTGTGACTCCTGGGGAATGTTCCGGGCCAGCACGGAGGCCCGCTCCCGCAGGCCGATGAATTCCAGGATTTCTTCGGCCTTCCTCCGGCTCTTCGCCTCCTCTTCCCGGGAACGGCCGGTCTGCAAAAGGGCATCCCAGATCCCCATGCGCGTGCGGCAGCGGTAGCCGACGATGAGGTTATCCAGCACGGTCTCGTCGTAAAACAAGGACGTGGTCTGGAATGTGCGGGCAACTCCCAGGGCGGTGGTTTCGTGGGGTGGCTGTCCGGTGATCTCTTTTTGGACAAAGAGAACCTTCCCCCGGGTCGGCATCAGGGCGCCGGTGATCAGGTTGAAGACGGTCGTCTTTCCGGCTCCATTGGGGCCGATCAGGCTGACGACCTCTCCGGAGTGCACCTCGAAGCCTAGGTCCCGCACGGCTGCCAGCCCCCCGAAGAAACGGGTCAGCCCGTCGATGCTCAGGATCGTTTCCATACAACCTCCGGTTTCGCCCTCCGAATCTTCCAATCCTTTGCCCATCCCACGATTCCCCGGGGGAGGTAGATGATCATGACGATCAGGATCAGGCCGTAGAAGAGCAGCCGGTATTCGGCGGCGATTTGGAGCGCTTCGGGAAGGGTGACGATCAGCAAAGTGCCGATGATGGGACCGACCATAGTTCCCACCCCCCCGATCATGATGTAGATCAGGGCATCGAAACTCACGTGGTAATCGGTCACTTCCGGGCTTAGAAACCCGATGTAGGTGGCGTAGAGCACTCCCCCCACCCCGGCCAGGAAACAGCTGACGGTAAAGGAGAGGATCTTCACTCTCATGGCATGGATTCCCACCGCCTCGGCCAGCTCTTCGTTCCCCCGGATGGCTTTAAAGGAACGTCCCACGAGGGATTGCATGATCTGCCTTATAATCAGGATGGTCAGGAGCAGGAAGGCCAGGACCAGGTAGTACTGCCCGGCCATGGTCTTGAAGGCGATCTCGTATCCGCCCGGAAGGGGGATGGGGGCAGGGCTGGGAATTCCCATGAGTCCCCGGGCTCCGTCGGTCAGCCCTTCCCAACGGTCCACGATCAGGGTGACGATGATGTTGAAACACATGGTTCCAATGGCGAAGTAGGAACCCCGGGTGCGGAGAGCGGGGAGGCCGATGATAAACCCGAGCACCCCGGCAACCACGGAGGCCAGGGGCAAGGCCAGCCAGAAATTCAGGTTCAACTTGAGCATCAGGAGGGCGGAGGCATACGCCCCGATCCCGAAGAAGGCCCCGTGAGCCAGGTTCACCTGCCCCGTGTACCCCAGGATCAGGTTGAGCGACAGGGCCACGATGGACCAGATTCCGCTCATGATCAGGATGTTCATGTAGTACTTGTTGGTCACCACTTGGGGGACGATCAAAGCGACGGCCAGGACGACCCAGGGGATCCAGTTCTTTCTGCCGTTCATCATCGCACCCCCTTTCCAAACAGCCCCAGCGGCCGGAAAGTGAGGAAGGTTACGAGGGCCCCGAAGGCAAACAGGTCCTTGTAATCGGTGGAGATGTACCCTCCCCCCAGGGATTCGATGAGCCCGAGCATGAACCCGCCGATGACCGCGCCCGGAATCGACCCCATCCCCCCGATGATGATGACCACGAAGGCTTTCAGGTTCGGCATCGAACCCATGGTGGGATACACCAGGAAGATGGGGGCGATGAGCGTTGCCGCCGCTGCCGCCAGGGCGGTCCCGATGCCGAAGGTCAGGCTGGACACCCGGTCGATGCTGATCCCCACCAACTGAGCCCCCTCGGGGTTCTGGGCTACGGCTTCGATGGTTGCCCCCAGCCAGGTTCGCTTGATGAAGAGTTGAAGGAGGATGATGAGCACGGCCGCGCCCACGATGACCAGCAGCCGCTGGAGGGTGATGGCCACTCCCAGGATGTTGATCGGCTTATCATAGAGGGCCGGGAAGCGGCGAAAGTCCGCCCCCCAGACGATCAGCGAAAGGCTCTCCAGGACTAGGAGGAGTCCGATGGCGGCGATAAAGGAATTGATGTGGGGCATGTCCCGCAGAGGCCGGTAGACCAGCCTTTCCACCCCCGCTCCCACCAAACCCAGTATGACCATGGCCATCACCAGGGAGACCCAGTAATTGGCGTGGAAACTGACCACCAGGAACAGACTGGTGAAGGCCGCCCACATGTACTTGTGGCCGTGGGCGAAGTTGGGGACGTGCAGGATCCCGTAGATGAGGGTCAGGCCGAGGGCGACCAGGGAATAGACCGCCCCCAACATAATCCCGTTGACCAGTTGCTGGAAGAAGAGGAGCATAACTCGTTCCTCGTTGCCCGTTCCTCGTTGCAGGTTACTGGTTTCTCGTTGCTGGTTACCTGTTGCCCATCCTTTATCCAGGCGGCCAGATTTCGCCTATCGTCTTTTCTCCCCTCCGTCGAGGGAAGCGGGAGAAAAAACGAGCAACGAGCAACCAGCAACGGGGTTATTCTAATACTTGATCCCGAAGGGTTCCGTCCATTTTCCGCCGACGACTTCTGTTCCATAGGTGATCCGCAGTTGGGCCCCGTTGTCCCGCAGGCCCGAAACCCCCGTGGGCGCCAGGGTTCCGCGCTTTTCCAGGGGAAAAACCCGGGGGATGGCTGCCCGGATCTTCTTTACATCCGAGGTCGTTCCGGCTATCTCCATGGCATAGGCCAGGAGGTAAACGGATTCGTAGTGGCTGGCGGACTCAAAGGTCGTGACTTCCGCCTCTCCAAAACGTTTCTTATAAGCCTGGGAGAATGCCGGGGCATCTTTGATGGGACGATGGTAAAGGGGAGTTACCGCAATCGTGCCCTCCATTTTGTCGATGGAGACCACCTTTTCCATCTCGTCTAGCTTGGCCTGGTCTCCGAGGATGAATTTCCCTTTGAACCCAAGCTCCCGGGCCTGTTTGATGATCAGGGCCGCGGGTTCCGAGGCTCCGATCAGGAGGATCGCGTCGGGCTTGCCGGCGATTACTTTCGTCAAATGGGTATAGTAATCGGTTTCTTTCATGTAATCGGCCGGGCTTACATCGGTGATCACCCCGCCCCGTTTCTTCCATTCTTCATCGAAAATATCCATCCAGATCTTGGCGTACTCGTGGACCCCCGGGATGGCTGCCACCTTCTTGATTCCCCGTTCCTTGGCCCTGTCGCTGAAGGCCGAAGCATAGGCGCGCACGTCGGGAGGCATCCGGATGACCATTGTGTTCCCCATCTCCACGATCTTGGGGTGGGTGCTGTAGCCCATGACGATGAAGTCTTCTTTCTCGTTGAACTTCATCATGGCCAGGATGCCGCCGCTGTGGGGACAGAAGACGGAGGAGACTTTATCCAGGGAGACCATGCGACGCGCGTTCTGCACGGTCAGGTCCGGCTTATAGCGGTCATCCAGGGAGGACACCTCCATCTTGTATTTCTTGCCGGCCACGCTGATTCCGCCTTTGGCGTTAATCTCCTCCACGGCCATGGTCATGCCTGTCTCGCAGTTCTTCCCGTACTTGGCCGCGCCCCCGCTCAATGGGCCGGAGTATCCCATCTTGACGACGTCGGCGCCCCAGGCCGGGGGCATGAGGAAGAGGCCGATAAAGAGAACCGACCCCACGATAACCCCCATCTTTCCCCTTCTCATTTTTTCCTCCTCCCAAGCGAATTTTGAAAATTCAATACGTGATGGCCCCCTGAAGAGCCATCGCTCCGGTGAAACCCGAGTTGAGAAAACTTATGACCGCTGGAAAGAACTGGATTCCGGCTTTCACCGGAATGAGGAAGAAGCCGGCTTTAGCTTTTTTCCGATCCCTCAGTACTTGATCGGAAAAGGCTCGCTCCATTTGCCACCGATGACTTCCGTTCCATACACGATGCGGATTTCGGCCCCGTTTTCCCGCAAGGCAAAAAGACCCGAAGGGACCAGCATTCCCCTTTTCTCCAGGGGGAAGACCTGGGGCATGGCTGCGCGAATTTTCCGGACATCGGTGGTCGTCCCCGCGATCTCCATGCCGTAGACGAGAAGTCCGACGCTCTCATAATGCTGGGCCGTCTCGGTGGTGCAGGGTTCCTGCTCGCCGAACCGTTTTTGGTACGCCTTGGTAAAAACCGCGGCGTCTTTGATCGGCCGGTCGTAGAGCGGGGTAAGCCCAATCGTCCCCTCCATCTTTTCCGGGGGAACGATCTTCACCATCTCCTCCATCTTGGCCTGGTCGGCCAGGATAAACCGCCCCTGGAACCCCAGTTCCCGGGCCTGCTTGACGATGAGCGCCGCCGGTTCGGAGGGGCCGACGAGAAGGATGGCGTCGGGCTTGCCGGCGATGACTTTGGTCAAATGAGTGTAATAATCCGTTTCCTTCGAGTAATCCGCCGGACTCACGTCGGTAAGCGTCCCCCCGCGCTTGGCCCATTCTTCCTTGAAGATATCCAGCCATATCTTGGCGTACTCATGGACGCCAGGAACCGCCGCCACTTTTTTCACCCCGCGCTCCCTGGCCCGGTCGATGAAGGCGGCGGCATAGGCCCGGATATCGGCGGGGATTCGGATGACCAGCTTGTTCCCCATTTCCACGATCTTCGGATGGGTGCTGTACCCCATGACGATGAAGTCTTCTTTTTCGTTGAAGTTCATCATGGCCAGGATGCCGCCGCTGTGGGGGCAGTAAACCGCCGGGACTTTGTCCAGCGAAACCATGCGCCGGGCGTTTTGGACGGCGAGGTCTGGCTTGTAGCGGTCGTCGAGGGAAACGAGCTCGACTTTCATCTTCTTCCCGGCCACGGTGATGCCGCCTTTGGCGTTAATCTCCTCCATGGCCATCACCAGGCCGGCTTCCGAATTCTTCCCGTACTTGGCCGATCCCCCGCTCAGCGGACCGGTAAAGCCCAGCTTAATCACCTCGGCCCCCCAGGAAGAGACCCCCAGCAAGAGAACCAGGACGAAAGCCACTCCCCCCAGAACCAACGGATTCCTCCCTTTCATAACTTCCTCCCAAAAGAAGTAATGGTCCGGCAAATCCAATCCCCTTTTCTTCGCGGGGACCCGATTCCCATACGATCAAGTTCCTAGGTAGGCCTGTTTGACTTTCTCATCATTCAAGAGATCCCGCCCTGGCCCGGTGAGGACGATTCGCCCGATCTCCAGGACATAGCCCCGATGAGCCACTTGCAGCGCTTGGGAAGCATTCTGCTCCACCAGGAGGACGGTCATTTGGCGTTGGTTGATGTCCCGGATCGTCTGGAAGAGGGCTCGCACCACGAGAGGGGCCAACCCCAGGGAGGGTTCGTCCAACAGGAGGAGGGAAGGTCTGGACATGAGCGCCCTCCCCATGGCCAGCATCTGCTGCTCCCCGCCGGATAGAGTACCGGCCATCTGGGCGGCCCTTTCCTGGAGAATGGGGAAGAGCTGAAAGATCTCCGCTAGAGAATCCTCCAGCCCCTTCTTATCGCGGCGGCGGACGTAAGCCCCCAGCCGAAGGTTCTTGAGGATCGACATTTCGGGAAACAGCTTTCTCCCTTCCGGGCACTGGGAGATTCCCAGCCGGACGATTTCGTTGGGGTGGAGATTCTCGATCCTCTTTCCTTCGAAGGCAATGCTCCCGGAACGGGCGCGCAGGAGGCCGGAGATGGTCTTGAGAAGAGTGGATTTCCCGGCCCCGTTGCTGCCCAGCAGGGTGACGATTTCTCCCTTTTCCACCTGGAGAGAGACTTCGCTCAAAGCCGGAAAATTTCCGTAGAAGGTATAGACTCCCTCGATGTTCAGCAGCATGTTTGGTTGCCCCTGAGCAAAATTGGTTTTTTCGATGCAAGCAAATTTTGGGAGCCTGAGGCTCAACCGACCTACGGAAAAAGCCTCATCCCTGGCCGCAAGAATCCTATTTTCGCGGTCGAGAAAAATTCAGACCCGTCCAGGTAACCGGGAAGATCTTCCTTCTTCGCTAAATGAGCTGCTTCAGAAAAATCAAAGGGACAATATTCTGAGGGAAAAAGCAATCATTCCAGGGCTGAGGGGGCAAAACCCGGAAGGGACCCCCCGACCTTTCCCAGATTTCATTACCTTTGTTCCCAGAATCGCAGTCCAAACACCCTCGAACCAACAAGGGATGAAAGGGGTGGCGTTTTTTTATAGCACAGGAGGGAAATATATTGTCAAGAAAAATTGGTCCGTATGGGATCCGTTATCGGAGGACTATGGGGAGGACTCCAATCTGCCTCCCGAAAATCATCAGCCATCCCGGGTCAGGACCCGGGGATAACCATAATCATGGCCTCCGGCAGCGTCGCAGACTTGGAAAGAAATGAACCGTTTAAGCGGATTCAGCCTTGGCCCCATCGAAGGGTGGCTTCCAAACGGTTGCCAGGCCCGGGCGCCACGACCTAAGCTTCTCGGAAAGGTCAAGCTCCATGATTCCGCGGCATATTTGGGGTTTAGCCGAAGGAAAATAAGATCACAGGAAAGTACGGATGAAACCCTCCACATCCTGACGAATGAAATCCTCCAGGGACAATCCCTTGGCCTCCAAGAGTTCGGTCATGTCCAGGAATATCTCCACGAAGTCGGCTTTCTGAACTTCATGGCTTTCCCAGAAGACCGCTTCAGAATTATTCTTTCCCAGGATTCCCTGCTGGTAGTTCTTGTAGGCAATCTGGGTGGAATGGGCCAGGACCGCTCCCACCTTCTTCCGGATGACCGGGCTGATATCCCGCACCACCCGTTTCTTTTCCCCCCAAAAATTTCCCCAGAGGCTGTAACCCAGGACCAGGGGCTTCGGACCCTTGGAAGAGCGCAGGGCTTCGATGGCGAGACGGGTGCAGCGAATGTGGGTCTTATGCCGCTCATAGGGCGCCGGCAGAAAGACTTCGCTCGGGTTCAGCCATTCGAAAATATCTCTCAATTCTCCCTCGACTTCTTTCCTTCCTTCGCCTTCCAGTTCAGAGCTCCTCTTCCGCAGGTAGAAGCCGCCCGCCGCTCCCGCCGCCTTCAAAGCGGCCACAGATTCTTTCTGCCGGATCGAGGCCATCTCTTCATCGGAAATGGGGGGACCCTTGCGGGGACTTCCCCGTCCATCGGTGATGGTCACCGAGAATACGTCCCTCCCCTCCTCCTCCGCCCCGATCATCACCCCCCCCCCCCCNNACCGATCATCACCCCCCCCGCCCCCAGGACATCGTCGTCCGGATGCGGAGAGATGACCACCAAGTTCCCGCTCCTCCCCCGGAATTCTTCCAGGGATTTCCCCTCTCGAATGGCAATGAATTTTTCTTTCCAGGAGCTTTCTTTCATGGGAGGGTCCTTTGGACTAAGTCCGAATGCCGGTCAGCCGGTCCGCCAGTCTGCCAGTCCGTACGTTAACCGGCGGACGGGCGGACCGGCTGACTGGCAGACTTCATTCTATTCCGCATTGTCCCCCGCGATTTTCTTCCCCAAAGCATAAACTTCGGTCATGGCCGTAGGGTGTTGCAGGATTTCCCCCTTGGCGTCTACCCCTTTGAAGAGAAGCGACCGGTCAAAGGTCCGGTCGAGGGCATCGAAGAAATATTTCATCGTCAGCAGAGCGCCGTCGAAGTTCTTTGCGCCTTTAGCCCCCCCCACCGCCAGGAAGACCCCCTTCCTCCCCGTTCGCCCGGAGCCTACGGGTTGCTTCAGGAGGTACTTTCTTGCCCATAGAGCCTGGCATCGATCGATCATGGCCTTCAAATGGGCGCTGACGGCATAGAAGAATATAGGGGAAGCAACGGCCAGAATATCGGCTCCGGTCAATTTCCCGTAAAGGGGCTTCATGTCGTCCTTGATGGGGCACCGGCCGTCCTTCTGGCAGGCATATATTTCCAGGCAGGGAATAATCTTGAGCTTCCGGAGAAAAACTTCCTCCACCTCCGCGCCCGCGTCCCGGCACCCCCTGAGGAACTCTTGGAGGAGGAGTTCCGTATTTCCTCCCTCGCGGGGACTTCCATGAATCCCCAGAGCCTTCATGTTCCCTCCTTCTTGGTGACCCGAAATCTATTCCAAATTAGCAAACTCGCGGGTCGCTGCCAAGGGGGAAATCGAGGAAGAAACGGGAGCGGTGCAAGATCCCTCTTTACCCGGA
>PMCE01000360.1 GCA_003154025.1 Syntrophaceae bacterium | reverse complement strand
TCCAGATGAACATCCAGGAACTGGCCACGGCCGTGCAATACAACCTGCCGGTCAAAGTGGCCATCCTGAACAACCACTGCCTGGGCATGGTGCGCCAGTGGCAGCAGCTCTTCTACGAGGAGAAGTACATCCAGTCGGTCTTTGACGTCGGTCCGGATTTCGTGAAACTGGCCGAAGCCTACGGCGCCGTCGGCCTGCGGGCCACCAGGCCCGAAGAGGTGGAGCCGGTGATCCGCAAGGCCCTCGCCACCCCCAAACCCGTGCTGATGGAATTCTTGATCGACCAGAACGAATGCGTCTATCCCATGGTCCCGGCCGGAGCCCCCTTGACGGAAATGATCCTGCTGTAAGGAGTTCTATGCGACACGTCATCTCCATACTGGTGGAAAATGAGCCGGGGGTGCTCTCCCGGGTTTCGGGCCTGTTCAGCGGCCGGGGATTCAACATCGAAAGCCTGAATGTGGCCGAGACCCTGGACCCCAGCATCTCGCGCATGACCCTGGTCACCACGGGCAACGAGCANNGTGAGCCGGGAGATGCTTCTGGTCCGGGTCCGGGCGGAAGCCGCCTCCCGGGCCGAAGTGCTGCGGATCATGGAAATCTTCCGCGGGCGCGTGGTGGATGTGTCCCCCAAATCCTACGCCCTGGAGATCACCGGAGATGAGAAGAAAATCCAGGCGGTGATCGATCTCCTGACCCCCTTTGGCATCCTGGAGATCGTGCGCACGGGCAAGGTTGCGGTCGTGCGGGCCAAGAAAGATGCCCCCCATGCCGGTAAGGTTCAGGAGTCAAAGTGAGAGAGTGAACCTGTCGCCCCCGCCCCTTTCGTAAACCTTCGACCGGCCGGCCGAGGCCTTCCCCAGAAAAGTGGCAGGTCCGTCTATCCAGATCCGGATTGATGAGTATTTTTTGAAAAGGAGGAAAAAATGGCAAGAATCAGCTTTGGCGGTGTGATAGAAGACGTGGTGACCCGGGACGAATTTCCCCTCTCCCGAGCCCAGCAGGTGCTTAAGAACGAAGTGGTGGCCGTCCTCGGATATGGGGTTCAAGGGCCCGGCCAGAGCCTCAACATGCGGGACAATGGAATCCGGGTAATCGTGGGGCAGCGGGAGAAAACTCCCACCTGGGATAAGGCCCTCAAAGACGGCTGGGTTCCCGGAAAAACTCTCTTTCCCCTGGAAGAAGCAGCAGCCAGGGGAACGGTCATCGAATATCTGCTGTCCGACGCGGGGCAAAAAGAATTCTGGCCCAAGTTGAAACCCTACTTGACCGAAGGGAAGACCTTTTTCTTTTCTCACGGATTTTCCATCACCTACCGGAGCCAGACCGGGATCGTCGCCCCGAAAAACGTCGACGTAGTCCTGGTGGCCCCCAAGGGGTCCGGTCTATCCCTGCGGCGCAACTTCCTGGAAGGGAGCGGAATCAACAGCAGCTATGCCGTCTTCCAGGACTACACCGGAAAAGCCAAGGAAAAAACCATGGCCCTGGGAATGGCCATGGGGTCCGGGTACCTCTTCCCCACCACCTTCGAGAATGAAGTGTTCAGCGACCTGGTGGGAGAGCGGGGAGTTCTGATGGGGGCCATCGCCGGAATCATGGAGGCCCAATACAACGAACTCCGCAAGCACGGGCACAGCCCCAGCGAGGCTTTCAACGAAACCGTGGAAGAGTTCACCCAGAGCCTCATCAAGCTCGCCGCGGAGAAAGGGATGGACTGGCTGTATGCCAACTGCAGCACCACGGCCCAGCGGGGAGCGTTGGACTGGAAAGGGAGATTCCGGGATGCGGTGGCTCCCCTCTTCTCGGAATTGTATAAACGGGTGGAGGACGGGACCGAAGCCAAGATCGTTCTGGAGAAGAACTCCCAGCCCGACTACCGGCAAAAACTGGACGCCGAACTGGCCCAGATGAGAAACTCCGAAATGTGGCAGGCCGGCGAGAAAGTCCGCGAACTCCGTCCGGAGAATTGGAAGAAAGAAGCCTAACTACAGTTTCGGGTTCCGGGTTTCGGGTTAAAGGCTTGAAAAGAAGTCTTTCGTCCTTGAACTCGAAACTCGAAACCTGAAACTCGAAACTTTTTTATGTCGTCCGGTCAGCCTTTTATCACTCTCGACAACATTACCGTCCGTTTGCCCAACCGCCTCATCCTGGAGGACAGTTCCTGGAGGATCCGGGCCGATGAACACTGGGCCATTCTGGGGCCCAACGGTTCGGGCAAGACGACCCTGGTCCGTTCCCTCTGGGGGGCAGTCCCCCTGCGCGCCGGAAAAATCGTCTTTGATTTTCTCGGACTGAATTCCGGGGACGGCCGATTTCCTCCCCTGGAAACCATCGGGCACGTTTCCCTGGAGATGCAGCAGCGCCTGATGGAACAGGAGGACCAGCAGGAAGAATACCGGGACTATGCCGAGAAGGAAGGAGAGGGCAGCGCCGCCCGGGAGGTGATCTTCTCGGGAGTTCTCGCCAGCCGGCCCCTTCGGGCGGAAGACGAAGCCCGTCTTTCCGAAGTGGCCCTGCTGCTGGACCTTTCCCCGATCCTTTCCCGGCCGATCCGCTCCTTGTCCACGGGAGAGATGCGCAAAGTCATCATCGCCCGGGCGCTGATGAAATCCCCCCGTCTGCTGATCCTGGACGAGCCTTTTGAGGGCCTGGATGAAAAGGGCCGCGACCTTCTGGCCCAGACGATCGACCGTCTGATGGCCGAGCCCATGCGGGTCATCCTGGTGGCCCACCGCCTGGAGGAGATCGTTCCCCATATTACCCATGTGCTCCTGGTCAAGGGAGGTCGCCTGTTCCGCCAGGGACCCAAGGAGGAGATCCTGACCTCCGAGAACCTGACCCAGCTGTATGGATGCAGCCTCCAGGTGGGAAAGAACAATGGAGCGTATTTTCTGACCTACGGCGAGGAGAAAGGCGCCCTGGAGGAACTGCCGGGCGAATGTCGGGAAGTTCTCCCCGAAGGATCGGATGCGTTGATCGAGATGAGGGACACCACGGTCAGCTTCGGGGAACTGGTGGCTCTGGACCGGAT
>PMCE01000423.1:1111-2564 GCA_003154025.1 Syntrophaceae bacterium | reverse complement strand
GCCGTCGTCAATTCGCGTCCATCCGGAAACCGCATTTTCCCCCTCGCCCCGAGAGGGGGGAGCGAGGGTGGGGGTGATGAAGGCGAGGAATTTCAAGGCCTTTCTCCGCACGGGTTTATATTGGCAGAATGTGATAAAATGAATTAAAAGGAACCTGAAATGAAAACCGAGATCGGGTAGCTTGAGATCCGAACTGTGCCCGAATGCGGAGAGGATATCGAATGGAAGGATACCGCTTCCTAATCGTCGACGACGACCAGCAGATCAGAGAAATGCTGCATCAGTTTTTCACCAAGCTGGGATACATGGTTATGACTGCGGAGACGGGGAAAGATGGTCTTGAGAAGTTCATGGAGCATCCTTTCGATTGTGTCATTTCCGACCTTGTCATGCCTGGCATGGATGGCCTTGCGCTTTTGAAAAGGGTTAAGGAGAGAAGCCCCAAAACCTTATTTTTTCTGATCACCGGGTATGGGACCATAGAGAATGCGGTCCAGGGCATGAAAGAAGGCGCGCATGATTTTATCACCAAACCTTTCCTCCTCGAAGATATGAAAATTCGAGTGGAGCGGGCTCTGCGATCGCAAATTCTTGAAAAATCAGTTAAAAAAATGACCGGGATGCTCTGGGCAGTCATGATTTCCATACCCCTATGGCTCATCCTTGGCATTGTTCTCGGAATTGTCTGGAAAAGGTTTTAGCTCACGGCTTCCGGGGGGAATAGGGACGATACCAGCAGAAAGACAGTTTTGGAAGAACCTTTAAACAGGAGATGGATTTCTCTGCACACGTTCTGCATGAACGTTCGCTTCTTCGTCTCATTCGCTGCCATGTTCATATACTGCCCCCAACCAAGGACGTTTTCTTATCACTTTTTTGTTCTAAACTTATGAAAAGGAGGTTCGCTTATGTCCCGGAGTAACGGTCTAACCAGACGCGGGTTTATGGGGGTCGTGGCAGGAGTCGGAGCCGGGGCCATGGTGATGGAGTTTGGGGCTAAAGAGGCTCGGGCGGTGCCCCTGCCGAAGAAGTGGGATCGGGAGGCGGCAATCATCATCGTCGGGACGGGGGCGGCCGGACTGTCCGCCGCGATCGAGGCCAAGAAGGCCGGGGCGGATGTCCTCGTCCTGGAGAAAATGCCCTTCATCGGTGGCAATACAAGCATCTCCACGGCGGCCATGAACGGGGTGCTGGGCAAGATCCAACAGCAGCGGGGCGTGAAATCCTGGTCCATCGAAGAGTTCTATGAGTGGACGAGAATGGGTGGCGACTACAAGAACAGGCCGGACCAGGTCAAGCTCTTCGTTCAGGAATCTCCGAAAGCCCTCGACTTTCTGCTCGAACTGGGCGCCCCCTTTCCCTCCGTGACGCACCGCCAGGTCGAGGTCACGGAAAAATGGGGAGCGGGATTGATCGAGATCCTGGCCAAAAAAACCGCCCAGCTGAAGGTCCC
>PMCE01000423.1:0-1091 GCA_003154025.1 Syntrophaceae bacterium | reverse complement strand
CCGGGGGTCTCCACGGGGGAATGCCAGCTGATGGCCCAATCGCTGGGGGCGGACACGGAGGGCATCAATTATATCCAGATCCATCCCACTCTCATTGTCACGGCAACAAAGCGGGCCATGCTCACCGAAGCGCTCAGGGAATCGGGAGCCATCCTCGTCAACACGGACAGCGAGCGATTCATCGATGATTTGCAGCGGCGGGACGTCGTGGCCCAGGCAATCCTGAAGCAAAAGGGAAAGTACGCCTTCCTCATCAACAGCAAGGATGTTTACCACGATAAGATGAAGGAATACATCCAGGAGGGGTTCGTCGTTCAAGCGGACACCCTCGAGGAACTGGCCCAAAAGATCGGTCTCGACCCGACCAAATTCAAGGAGACGATCTCCAAATACAACAGCTATGTAGAGGCCAAGAATGACCCCGATTTCAAGCGCGGCCTCTACCGGGAACTGGGAAAGAAGCAGCTCCTGCCGAACAAGATCGAGACGCCCCCCTTCAATGCCATGAAGGTCACACCCGGCATCCATCACTGCTGCGGCGGGCTCAGGATCAATGAGAAGGCTCAGGTTATGGACGCCATCGCGGGGAAAGTAATTATCGAGAAGCTCTACTCCGCCGGCGAGGTAAATGGCGGCACGCACGGCACGAACCGGATGGGGGGTAATTCCATTCCCGACTGTATCATCTTCGGCCGCCTCGCCGGGATCAACGCGGCCAAAGAGAAAGGCTGAACGGACAGTTCAAATGGGCGGAGGGGCGCGGTCTCAAAGGTCCGCCCCCTTCAAATGCGAGGTAGCGGGACGATGCTTCGGGAGAGGATCTTCCTCCGTGTCTTCTGCGGAATGATATCGTTTGCCTTGATTCTGACCGGGGGGGAGGCCCGGGGGGCCATGAAAGCCGATCCCGCTTCATGCGCGGCCTGCCACGCCGATTTCAAACCCGTGCTGCCCCAGGGCCACGGCCCGATTTCCGGAAAAACCATCAAGGCATGTTTTTCCTGCCACCCGCCTTCGAGCCAGGCCGGCCCGAACCCATTCTCCGCCCGTCTGCACCGGGCGCACCTCAAACCTCAGGTCAAGGCCGAGTGCCC
>PMCE01000484.1:17450-29041 GCA_003154025.1 Syntrophaceae bacterium | reverse complement strand
TGGCGGAACGTGCTGCCTCCTTCGGAAAGGGACAAGACCGAAATCTTCAACCCCGGAATGTCGGTTCTACCCGCGAAGAAAGGAAAGCGGGCGCCCGCGAAGAAAACGGTCCTCTTCATCACGTCTCCCCTTTACCTGGGGATCCTGTGGAACGCGGATGAAGTCCTGCGGGGGTTCGCCAGGCTGGTAGCCTCCCTTCGGGAGAGAGGATACCGGATCATCGTCCGCATCCACCCCGCCGAAAGCGAGGAGCCGTGGAGCGCCTCCCTGAAACGCGAATTCGGCGCGGTGCCTCCCGAGGCCCAGTTCAGCAAGGAAGAACCCCTCTCCACCGTCCTCGAGAAAACGGACTTGGCCGTCATGTATTTTTCCACGGTTTTCCTCGACTGTCTTGCCGGCGGCATTCCGGTCATCGCCCTTCAGTGGTATCCCCATCATTGGATGAACCATCTGGCCGGCGAAGGACTGATCCATTTGGCCTCTACCCTCGGGGAGGTCCTCCGACTGGTCGATGGGCTGGTCCAACAACCCGTTCAGAAGTTAGGAATCCAGAATTTCCTCGCCCTCCCATCCCCGGGAAGTGAATTTGCCGGTTATTCCACGGGCCAGCAGACCGTGGCGTAATCGACATCTCCCCGCAGGCGGGCATCCAGGCAAGTCCGACCGAAGAAACCCATCGTGGCAGTTCAGAAAGCTTCGTCTATTTCAAATACTCTGGATTCCCGCTTTCGCGNNTTCAAATTTAAAATTTCAAATTTCAAATTAAATACTCTGGATTCCCGCTTTCGCGGGATTGACGGCCCTTTCCCTTCATTATCGCTTGGCCTCCAGCAGAAGGAAGGAGGAGGAGTGGCGAAGATTCCAGCCGTTTGTAGGATTTTGCTGGACCCCGCAGGAATGTTTATCTCATCATCCGACGGGCAGAGGAATTCACCAAATCACCCCCCCGGCCAGCCCCTGAATATCCTGGTTTTGACCCCGGTTTTCCCCCATTCCGGAAATCCGGCCGAAGGCATTTTCAACGAACAACACGCCAGGGCTCTGTCGAACGCAGGGGCGCGAGTTACAGTCCTGGTGGGAAAGCCTTGGCTCCCCGAGGTGGTGGCCCAAAAGTGGACCCGGTACCAATCCCTCTTCCACCTGCCCCATCAGGAGGAACGGGCGGGGATGAAGGTCCTCTACGCCCGTTATCTCCACATCCCTCAGTTCCTTTGGGCCAGGACAACCGTGTCATCCTGCCTTCGCTCGCTCCGCCGAGAGGTCCGCTCGTCCCTGGCCGGAGAACGCTTCCATCTGATCCAGGTTCACAGCACCTGGCCCATGGGGCTAGCCGCTCCTCTTCTGGCGCGTGAAATGGGAATTCCTTTCATCCTGACCCTGCACATGGAGGACGACCCCCGCCTCTACGGCCGGGGGAGCCGCTCCCTTCTCTACAGGCGGGTGCTGGAAGAAGCCTCGGCCGTGGTGAGCGTCGGCCGCCCACTGGAGCGGTTTCTGCAAAAGGTCCATCCCGATCTTTGCCTAGCCAAGTTCTGCATCATACCCAACGGGGTGGATCTTGAAGCGGTCCGGGTGATCTCCCCCGAAAAGGGAAGGGGGACAAACGGCTGGGGACGCCTGGTGAGCGTGGGCAACCTCAGGCCGTCGAAGGGAATGGATTTGACGCTAAAAGCATTGAGCCTTCTGCGGGAAAGAGGCACCCCCTGGATGGATCTCACCGTGGTGGGGGAAGGGCCGGAGCGGAGGAACCTTCAAAAATTAGCCCGGGAGCTCGGGATCGCTGACCGGGTCCACTTCAAAGGAAGATTGCCCCATGAGGATACGCTGAGGGAGATCCACCGAGGAGATCTTTTCATCCTCCCTTCCTGGCGGGAGGCATTCGGGGTCGTCTACCTGGAGGCCATGGCCTGCGGAAAACCGGTCATCGGATGCTTCAGCCAGGGGGCGGAAGACATCATCCGCCATGAAATAGAAGGCCTGCTGGTCGCGCCGGGTAAGGTAGAGGACCTGGCAGAGGCCATCGGCCGCATCGTGGGAAATCGGAATCTGGCCATCCGTATGGGAAGGGCGGCATCCAACCGGGCCCGGGAGTTTACCTGGGAGCAAAACGCGGCTCAATATTTGCAAGTCTACCGGAGAGTCCTGAAGGAAGGCGGGCCTGCGGGAGGAGGCGCAAGTTGAGTTCTTTCCGTAAAAATGGTTTCGGGGGGGAACTGTTTCCCCCGAAGCTGCACCTGGGGTGCGCCAACATCGCCCTGCCGGGGTGGACCAACCTGCACGGGTCCTGGAACGCGTGGATAACCGGCCACCCCGTTTTTCGGGGCCTACTCCGGGTCCACCGGGTGCTTCCCCCGGGCCAGCTGGACATCGCCTGGCCCGGCAACATCCGGGTACACGATGCGCACCATGGCCTTCCCTATCCCGCCGGGTTCTTTTCCGCCATCTATGCTTCCCACTTACTGGGACACCTCTATTTTGAAGAAGCCCTGCAACTCCTTGGGCAATGCTTCCGGGTTCTCCGGCTTGGAGGTCTTCTCCGCCTGGTGGTACCTGATTTGCATACCCTCATCCGGGAGTATCTCGGGCCGCGGGACGGGGGAGGCGTTGCTCCGGATTGCGCGGCCGACCGGCTCTGCCGGAGGCTGGACATGAGGCTCCCGCGTGGAAGGGGGCACCTCCTGTACCGCCTCTATTCGTCGGTCAAGGATTTTCACACCCACAAGTGGATGTATGACGGCGGACCGCTGGGGAGGTACATGTCCGAAGCCGGATTTGTCTCTATTTCCCGGAAGACCTACATGGAGCGCGCCATCGCCGGGATCGAAGAAGTGGAGAGAAAAGAGCGGTTTGATCATCACCGCGGAATATGCCTGGAAGGAATGAAACCCCTTGCCCAGCCCGTTCCTTAACGCCGCCGACTCACCGGAAACCGTCGTGTCGTCCTTCTATTCCGCCCTCCAGCATGAGGTGAACCGGGGCAACCCATTTCTCGATGATGCGGAGCAGGAGCGACTGAGGGAACATCACCCCTTCATCCTCGACCCGGGGAATTATCCCCCCGGGCTGGTGGCGGCCCTTCATAATCGCCGCCGGATTGCCCCGGTGAAGGCCATCCGGGAATCCTCTGCCCCTTTGGTTCTTGACGCCGGATGCGGCTGCGGGTCGGACAGCATCCTCTTTGCGGCTTTGGGGGCCTCGGTGGTAGCGGTGAACATCTTCTCCGAGGAGTTACTCGTAGCCGAAAAGCGGGCCCGTTATTACGAGAAGATCGGTGGTGGTAAGCTGAACATCCGCTTCATCCAAGCCGATTTGAATGATTACATCCCCGGAGAAGAGAATTTTTCCCTGACCTGGTTTGCTTCCGTTCTGGCGGTGATCCGGGATCAGGAGTCGCTCCTGAAACGCGTCTTCCAGGCCACTCGGGACCATGGAAGAATCATGCTGGTGGACTATAACCTCCTCCATCCGCCTTTCCTGTGGAAGGAGTGGCGGCGCCGGAACGCCGTTCGGGAGAAATGCCCGGATTTTGTCAGGGAAGGTCATTTCTGGAAAATGTTCCGGCGAAAAGGAAGAACGGGGGCCAGGTTTTTTCCCCTTGCGGAGGGAGGTATTTTTGATGACGCCCAATTCTTCACCCCGGGTACCTTGGGAGCCCTGCTTCAAAGAGCAGGGTTTCGCGTTCTCCCCGCCGTATTCAGCGGGTGCACTCTTCCGGTTTTTTCCGGGCCTGCGGTCTGTCTGGAAAGGGCCCTTTCCAGAGCCCCGGGATGGAAATCCCTGGGAAGGGCATACCTGTTGACCGGGATGAAAGAAGAAAGCGCGGGTCGCAGCGTTTGACGGCCACTCCCCTAAAAGAAGATGAATCCTCCCTGCAGGCTGCCGCCCTGCCCCGGGTCGCATTGGTGACCAACGTGATCGCTCACTACCGGGTGCCCTGTTTTCGACGGCTTCAGGAGATGATGCCGGAGAAGGTGGGTTTTTTCTTCACCGCCCCCCGGATGGACCACCGCAGCTACGTCATGGCCCCATCGTCCGGTCAATTGGACGCCATGCCCCTGAACGGATGGAGGTGGCGGCGGCCTCCCCACGACGACTTTCACCTGAGCGACCCGAGACCGGTCCTGCGGGAGGATTACGATGCGATCATCCTGGGGGGGTGGGACGAGCCCACCTATCTTTTGCTCTGGCTGTGGGGGGTGGTCTGGAGACGTCGGGTTTTCTTCTGGGTAGAGTCCACGGCGAAAGACAGCCTCCGGGGAGGATTGAAAGAAAAATATAAAAGGGCTCTTCTTGCCCGGGCCGCAGGCTGCATCGTTCCCGGGAAGCGCTCCTTTGAATATTGCCGGCAACTGGGAATGCCCGCGGAGCGAATCTTCACCGCCCCCAACGCCGCGGACCGAAGCTATTTCCGGGAGAGGGCCGNNTCTTTTCGTGGGACGGCTGGTGGAATCCCTGAAGGGGGTATCCACGTTGATCAAGGCCGTCGGCCTTCTGCAGAAAACCGGAGAGAAGGTTGTTCTGCTCCTGGCCGGGGACGGGCCCGACCGGAAATCTTATGAAGACCAGATCCGCGCCGAGGGGATCAGAGACGTCCGGTTTTTGGGCCTCCTCGACCACGAAAAGCTCTGTCGCTATTACGCCCTGGCCGATGTTCTGGTCCAGCCCAGCCGCAGCGAGCCCTGGGGATTCGTCCTGAATGAGGGGATGGAATTCGGGCTTCCGCTGGTGGTCTCCGAAGCGGTCGGGGCAGGGCCGGACTTGGTGAAGGAAGGGGAAAACGGGTTCGTCTCCCCCGTGGGGGACGCCTCCTCTTTGGCATGCATATTGCAAAATTTCATTAGGAATGAAGAAGTTAGAAAAAAAATGGGCGAAGCATCCCGGGGCCGGATCGAGAAGTTTTCCCCGGAAAATTGGGCGGAAGGGGTAATAAAGGCCATCAAGAGCGTTGCGCCGGGGGCGTGACTCGAGGAGCGCCCGCCGAAGGCGGACTTGAGGAGCGCTGCGCTTGAGGAGCGGGAGATTCGCTTTCTTGAGGTGTGGAGAAAAAAAGCAGGGAAAAAACAGGCAGCCAGAGATTTACGACAATGACAGAAGGAAAATTCATTTTCGCCGAAATGCAGCATCTCCGTAATTCGCTGAAGAACAGAACATGAGGATGGGACAAAGGAAAGATAATTTGTCTGCCTCGAGCGAAGGGGTCCTGAAGCCCGCCCTTGGTGGGCGCTCCTCGATCGAACCTTGCTCGCGCCCCTCTGACACACCCCGTGTCATTTTTTTGAACCCCTGGGACCGCCTGATCGGGCCGAACCGCTACCTGGCTGAGATGCTCCGCCAGGCCCCGGAATTGGCGGTCCGTTCTACGGTCGTGTTTGCGGCCGGTGATGAAGCCTGCCGGGAATACCGAGACCTGGGATGCCGCACCGAGGTCTGGCCGGAGATCGGACTGATTCACCCCCGACTGACTCTGCGGAATGTCGCTTCCGGCCTCCAAAGACACACGGTTGGGCTGGCCCGGACCGTCCGAAGAATGAAAGATCGTCATCCGGACCTCGTGGTGAGCAATTCCGAAATACTTTGCCTGGGCGGCATAGCGGCCAAGGCCGTCGGAATTCCCCATGCCCAGGTGATCCATTCGCTGCTTTTTCAGTACCGCCGCGCTCAGCATGAGTGGGCCATCCCCGGGTACATCCGCTTCCTATCTTTTTGGACCCAGTGCTTTGTCACCGTCTCTGAATCGGTCCGGCGGATGTTGGGGGATTATCGGGTGAGATCCGAACGCGTGGCCGTGGTGCCCAACGGGTTTGACATCCAGGGGATCCGGCAGAAGAGCCGACTCCCCCTTCCTCCCTCGCTGGAAGAGCGCATTCAGGGACGTTTCCCGGTCCTGGTGTCGGTCGGGCGGATCGCTCCCATGAAAGGCCAAGACACCCTGATCGAGGCCGTTGCCCGCCTGCGTGCTTCCTATCCTTCTTTGGTGTGCCTGATAGTGGGAAGGCAGGCGTCTTCGGAGAGCTGGGAGGACGTGTCGGGGTTCCATGAGCGGTTAACCCGCCAGATTCGAAAAGAGAGGATGGAAAATGCGGTTTGCTTTCTGGGTGAAGTGGACTGTGTGCCCGGGTTATTCCGCCGGGCCGATCTCTATGTTCATCCTTCGCTGACCGAATCCTTCAGCCGGGTGGTAGCCGAAGCGCTCATCTGCGGCACCCCGGTAGTTTGCACGGATGCGGGCGCGTTGCCCGAAGTCGTCGGCCCGGGGGGAGCCTTCCTGGTGAAACCATCGGACGCCGAGGCGCTGGCCCACGGACTCCGTGAGGTCCTTCAGAAGCGGGCGCTGCGGGATCAGATCGTTTCTGCCGGGGAGGCTCACGTGGAAAGCCGCTATCCCATAGGCCAAACGACGAGGAAGTTCCTGGAGGTTCTTCGGGCCATATGCGGATCGGAACCCAGGCTGTGGAAACCGAGTTATGTCTCTTAAGAACCAGGTCCAGGCATACTGGGAAGCGGAGCCCTGCGATTTCCGTCACGGAAAGGGGAGGGATTCTCTTGGCTTTTTCCAGGAGATCTCCCGGAAGAGATACGAGCTTGAATCTTTTATCCCGGATTTCGCAGATTTCGGTGGGGGAAGCGGGAAGCGGGTCCTGGAGGTGGGAGTAGGCCTGGGAGTGGATTTCTGGGGCTGGGTGCGCCACGAGGCGCGGGCCACCGGGATCGACTTGACCTCCCGAGCCGTAAAACTCACGAGAAAGCACCTGGACCTCCGGCTAATCCCCCGGGCGGCCTACAATTTATCGCAGGGGGACGCGGAAACGCTTCCCTTTCGGGATAGGTCTTTCGACCTGGTTTACTCCTGGGGGGCGCTTCACCATACCCCTGGAACCGAAGCCGCTTTCGGGGAAATCCGGCGGGTCCTGGCCCCGGAGGGAATCTTGAAGGCCATGATATACCACGTTCCGTGCTGGACGGGGTGGCTATTGTGGGGGCGCTTCGGTCTCTTGGCCGGGAAGCCCTTCCGCAAGGTAAAAGACCTCATTTCCCAGCACTTGGAAAGCCCCGGCACCAAGGCCTATGCCAACCGGGAAGTCCGCCAACTCCTAGGTCGGGCGGGCTTCGGAGATGTCCGGATTCGGCCTGTCCTGGGGCCCAGCGATCTTTTGACCATAACGCTGAGTTCCAAATACCGCTCAGCGGTCTATTCAGCGGCTCGGGCCCTTTACCCCCGCTGGCTGGTCAAGAGGATGGGCCATCGGTATGGGCTTCTGTTGTTCATCGAAGCAAAAAAGCCCGCAGGACCCTGAAAGGAAAGCCATCCAGGGGCAAACGGGAAAAAAGGAGTCACCGGAAGAGAATGTTCTCCGTTCGGGAAGATGAAGCAAGCCGGAGTGGCGAGGGGAACTCCGTTTCCCGTAAGCCGGCCCAGGATTTTTCATGGCAAGCGCTGAGAAGCCCTTGGGCGTGGCTGCCCTTTTGCTTATTTCTCGGTTTCTTTTTTCCTAACACGCGAGTTGACTGGCTGCAAGCCCACATGGAAATCGGTCGATGGGTGATTTTGTTCATCATCACCGGAATCGCCTGCCTCCATTGGCTTTTTTCCCGTTCCATGTTCGGTTTTCCCACCCGGGCGGGGAATCCGACCAAATGGGAACTATTCCTGTTTTTGTCCTACTTGTGGATGGGGACTTCGATCATTGAATCGGTCAACCCCTGGCTGGCGTTTTTCAAATGGATCGTGTTTCTCATTTTTCTAATCGTCTGCGTGTCTTACTCCACCCTGTTGACCAGGCGGGAGGAGCTTGTCCTTTCCCTATTTCCTTTCACCATTTTTTTTGTCCTCTTTATTTGGATCATTCCCATATCCGTCCCCTTCTTTCCCCAGCCCATCAGGGGCTCCATGGGTCACATCAACGGCTTTCTCATATTTGCCCCGGCCTTGGGGCATTTCCTGGCGGCGTTCGGAATTCCGATCACCCTCTATTGGCTCAATCGCCCCGTGGGGAAGAAGACCCGGTTTTTCCTGCTCCTCACCCTCCTGTTGGCCCTGGGATTGACCATCAAGTCGGGATCTCGAGTGGCCGTCATCTCCGCGAGTTTATTCCTTTTCGTGGCTTTGGCAAGATGGCGGCGGAGCGAAGACTTTGATTTTCTCAAGGTGGTGCTGGTTTGCGCAGGTCTCCTGGCTTTCTTAACCATGCCCGTAATCGAAGATCGAATTAAGTTGTACCTGTACAAGTATCCAGGGGAGGAAGAGTTGCTGGCGTCCCGGACGGATTTCTGGGATAGGACCATTGAGGAGTTCAAAACGCGGTCCCTTTTTGGATACGGATTCGGCGTTCAAAAGCAGATGGAGGGCATGCCGGTGCATTTTTCCACCATCGGACAGAGGGAGCAGGGAAGCACGTTTCTGGCCCTCCTGGAAGAAGTGGGGGTGTGCGGGGCGCTCCCGATTTTTATTTTCTTTTCCATTATAGGGTATACATCCTTGGTCGCCCTATGGAGGGCCAGGGATCCGCTGGATTTGTTTTTTTCCCGCGTGGTTTTCGTGGGATTGAGCCTTGCTGCCTTTGAAAACTACCTCCTTTCCCTGGGAAATGCGACCTCCATTCTCGTCGTGTTCTCTTTTTTCTGCAAGGAGCGCTTGGCCGAAATTTCCCGAATGGAAACTTCTCCAGGAAATACGGGAGAGGCTTGTGCTTCAGATATCCCTGCCGCCCCCTGCCCAAAGGATCCATCCGGGGCGGGGAGGCGGTCGGTTTCTTCGGTCGATTGGCGGCCTTCTTCGGGCTCGTCCAGCCTCGATATTCCTTAAAGTCTCCAGGGGCGCAGCAATATGTGCGGAATTTGTGGTTACTATAATCTTTCCCTCTTCCGCCGGACGGAACACGACCTGGTCCAGGCGACCCGACTCCTGATGCACCGGGGCCCGGATGAGGAAGGTTATTACCAGGATGAGCAGGCTGGCCTGGGAGTCCGCCGGCTCAGCATCATCGATCTCCAGACCGGCCGGCAACCCGTTCCCAACGAGACGAAGACCGTCTGGGTGGCCTTCAATGGGGAGATCTACAACTACCGGGAATTGCGCCGCGACCTGGAGAAAAAGGGGCACGCCTTCGCCACCCGCAGCGACACGGAAGTGCTGGTACACGGCTACGAGGAGTGGGGAGAAGACCTGCCGCTCCACCTGCGGGGGATGTTCGCCTTCGCCATCTACGATCAGCGCCCCTCCGCCTCCGTTCGCCTTTTCCTGGCCCGAGACCATTTCGGCATAAAGCCCCTGTATTATGCCCGGGTCAACGGCTCCCTGCTGTTCGCCTCGGAGATCAAATCTATCCTTTCCGACCCCCGAGTATCCAGGGAGATCGATCGGGAGGCGATCGACCCGTACCTCACCCTGCTGTATATCCCGGAACCCCGGACGATTTTCCGGTCCATCCGTTCCCTCCCTCCGGCCCACCGGCTGGTCTGCGAAGAGGGCGATGTCCGAATTTCGCGGTACTGGGATTTCGAACCCCAGGTCGGACGGTACGCCAACCCGGAGGAA
This sequence comes from Syntrophaceae bacterium, assembly GCA_003154025.1. The sequence continues at coordinate 19,506 of PMCE01000484.1, read as the reverse complement.
GCCAAAGAAGAGATCCGCGTGGTTCTGGAGGACAGCGTCCGATCCATGCTGGTCTCCGATGTCCCCCTGGGCCTTTTCTTGAGCGGAGGAATGGATTCCGCGAGCATTCTGGCCCTTATAGCCCGCCATACCAAAGAGCCGGTCCAGACCTTCTCCCTGGGGTTTGGCCATGGGGAAAAGAGCTGGGATGAACTGGAACCGGCCAGCCGCATCGCTTCCTTTTTTCGGGCCGAACACCATGAGTTCCGAGTCACCCCGGATATTGTCCAACTTCTGCCCCGGGTCATCGGGCACTTCGACCAGCCATTTGCCAATCCCACGGCGCTCCTCCTGTACCTTCTCTCTGGAGAGACGCGGCGGTACGTGAAAGTGGCACTGGCAGGAACCGGCGGAGACGAGATGTTCGCCGGCTACCCCCGCTACCCGGGGATGCTCCTGTACCAGAGATACCGCCATCTCCCCGAGATTCTGCGGCGGTTTGCCGTCTACTGCGCCGGTTCCCTGCGGTACAACTCCCTGGAAGGAAGCTTGAAGGCCCGGCGCATCCGCCGTTTTCTCGAAGGGGGGATGCTCACCTTCGAAGACTGCTATTTGCACTTTCTGGAGGTCCTGAACCGGAAAAGCAGGGAAGAGGTATACACCCCTGCATTCCGGGATTCCCTGGGAATCGAAGACCCTCTGGGTTTCATCCGGTCCCTTCTTCGGGGAGGGAATGGATTGCCGCCGTCCGAGAAGCTGATGACTGCCGACGTGCAATCTTATCTCCCCTTCAACCAATTGGCTTACGGGGATCGCATGTCCATGGCCCAATCCCTGGAAGTCCGCGTCCCTTTCGTAGATCAACAACTCATCCAGGTGGCGGGGGGCATTCCCTTGAGCTGGAAATTGCGGGGCGGTCGAACCAAGGGATTGTTCCGTGAGGCCGTGACATCTTTGCTCCCCTCCGAAGTCCTGAAGTACCCCAAGAGAGGGCTGAATCTCCCGCTCTCCACCTGGCTGCGGGGGGAGTTGTTCGGCTGGATGGGGGCGCTTCTTTCTGCGGAACGGGTCAGCCAGAGGGGGTATTTTCGTCCCGAGGCCGTGGAGTCGCTCATCGAAGCCCATCGGTCCGGCCGCCAGGACCACTCGCTTTTTCTGTGGGCGCTGATCGTGCTGGAAATCTGGCAGCAGATTTATGTTGATGGGAGGGGAGAATAAATCAAAAGGCAAAAGGCCTTTTGATTTTATTGTTATGACGCCAAACCTATTCTCAACTATTTCTTCGATCTTCTCCAACCTATTCCTGTGGCTTTGGCTGGTGGGTTTCAGTTTTCTCTGGTGGGCCACGTGGAAAAACGGCACCGGCAGGCGATGGGGCTTTGCCCTGCTGGCAGCCCTGTGGCTGATGGGGACCGGGTTTTTCGCCAGCATTATTCTTTTACCCTTGGAATCTCGGTATCCCGTTCCTTCCATCGCCAAGCTCCAAGAACAGGAAGTGCGGCAGGTGGTGGTGCTGACCGGCGGGGGGTATGATGACCAAGGAGAGATCCTCTCCGGCGCCTTCCCTCCTGCCTCGATCTATAGATTTCTCGGCGGCCTGGAGCTTTGCGTCCGCCTGAACCCTGAATGCAGAGTCATCTTTTCCGGCTCGGCGGGAGCGGGAAGGGATTTTATAACTACCGCGGAGACCATGAAAAGCCTGGCCCGCCTGCTCTCCCCCCAGCGGCAAGCCGATTCGGAGGCCCGTTCCGGAACCACCGCCGAGCACCCCCGCAATGTCCGCCCCCTGCTGAAATCCGAACCCTTTGCCCTGGTGACCTCGGCTTATCATCTTCCCCGGGCCATGCTTTCTTTTCGGAGAGCGGGGCTCGATCCCGTTCCTTACCCGGTGAACTTCATGTCTCCTTCCCATTACCGGTGGGTGGATTTTATCCCTTCCCTTGAAAGTTTAGGTCGGTTGAACCTGGCGCTGAGAGAATACCAGGGGCTTCTCCATTACTGGATATCAGGAAAATGAATGTCAAATGTCAAGGCCCAAATGACAAATCAAATCAAAAGGCAAAGGGCAAAAGGCAAA
>PMCE01000484.1:0-17445 GCA_003154025.1 Syntrophaceae bacterium | reverse complement strand
TCCTCGTTCCTCGAACCTCGTGCCTCATTCCTGTCTTTTTAACCGGCAACTGGTTATCGGCAACGGGCACTCTGGTATGACCAAAGTCTTGGGCATCTCTGCCTTCTGCCATGATTCCGCCGGCATCACCGAAAGGGGACTGGCCCTGTGGGGAAAACTCCCCCTTCCGCTTAGAAAAGCGGTCGGGAATTTTCTTTTTCATCGCCAGGCCGTCGTCTCCCGTTTGTTTCCTGACCGGATGAGAGTCGTCAGGGTGAAGTGGGGGATTCCCAAAGGAATGAAGATGGAGCTGAACCTCAGATGGGAACGCCATTTCTTTTTGGGAGTCTATGAAGGAAAAGTCCAGGCTGCCCTGAAGAGATTCGTTCATCCGGGAATGACCGTTTATAATTTGGGCGCCCATATTGGTTTCTTCGCCTTGGGGATGCACAAATTAATCCACCCTGGAGGGCAGGTCCTGGCTTTTGAGCCCAGTCCACGGGTACGAGAAAGACTCCTTCGGAATCTGTCCCTGAACGGGTTAGAGAACAAGGTCCGGGTGGAAAGCTATGCCATGGGCAACGCCGATGAGATAGCCGACTTCAGCGAAGGGCTCGGCTATAGCCAGGGGCGGTTCATCGATCTTCCCGCCGGTCGATGCGGCTCCATCTTCCCGGTCGACTGTCGGAGACTGGATACCTACGTAGCGGGAGGGGGACCGCCGCCCGATTTTGTGCTGATGGATGTGGAACATGCGGAGGACCGGGTGATCCGGGGAATGGCCGGCATTTTGGATGAATTCCATCCCGGCGTCATCCTGGAAATCCATAGCGGGGAAAAGAAACGGCAGGTGTGGGAAGAGCTGGTCTCTCATCAGTACATCCTGGCCGAGCTTTCAAGCCTATGGGAGCATCAGCCGAGGAAGGAAGAAGAGTATGGCCATTATCTTGCCGTGCCCGGTAAGCTCCGGAAGGAAAAAATGTGCGTATGAAGAAGACCTTCGGGGCCCAATTTGACACTCTGCGCCGGGCGGGGATGGGACGAATTGCCCGCCGTCTTTCTCGCCGATTCCGGCGCCGCTGCCTCTATCCTTTGCTCGGCCCCTGGCTTTTTCCCTCCTCGGGGGGAGGAATAAGTGATTTGGACCCAGCCGGGGAACTCCCCGGCCTCGAGGAAGGCCTCCTCGGAGGGACGACAGACTTGGACGGACTCCTCCAGGGGGCCGAAGAGGTAAGCCAAAACCAATTTCGCTATCTAAACCTCCCTCCGGTGAATATGGGAAACCCGATCGCTTGGCGTTCTCTTCCTTATGAAGACCCGCTCTGGTCCCTGCAGCTGCATTATGGGGAGTGGGCTTTGGTTTTAGCCCATGCCTTGCGCTTCAGCGGGGAAGGGCGCTTTCGTGAAGCTCTCCTCCGACTCCTCACGGATTGGGTGGAGCATAATCCCGTTGGATGGGGCGCCGGATGGGAGCCCTATCCTACCTGCCTTCGGATGGTCTATTGGTCGAAGGCGGCCATGGTGCTGGCGGGAGACCCTGGGTGGCAGGACTTTTCCCGCCGGATCCTTGCTCCCTCCCTGCGGCAGCAAGCCAACTATCTGGCCCTCAACCTGGAGGAGGATCTGGGTAACAATCACCTCCTGGCAAATTATCGGGCTCTGGCCTGGATGGGGCTTCTCTTCCCCCGTTGGCCGGAAGCCGCCCAGTGGCGGGAGTTGGGTTTGGCTGGCCTCTGGCGGGAGATGAACCGGCAGGTCCTTGATGACGGGGTCCATGATGAAATAAGCGTCAGCTATCATCTCCTCGTGCTCCAAGACCTCATGGAAACTCGGAAGCTGTGCCAGGCGGCGGGCGAGCCTGTTCCGGAGGAAGTAGAGGGGACCCTGGAGCGAATGGTCTGTTTCTTGGGGTCCATCCTGGCCCCCGATGGAACCTATCCCATGCTCAATGACACCGTTCCCGGATATCCCCTGGACCCAAGGGAAGTTCTGTTTCCCAGCGAAAATATTTCCCGTTGGCCGGAGGGGATGGAACTTAGGCAGGAGGTGGAGCGGTCCTATGCATCCTGGCTAACGGGAACCCTTCCCGGTCCATCGAGACAAAAATGGGGAGAAGGGGCAGGCCCTTCGGTCAAGGTCTTTCCCCGAGCGGGATATGCCGTGCTTCGTTCGGGCGCCGATGAGATGCTGTCCTTCGATGCGGGGCCCATGGGCCCCGCCCACCTGCAGGGCCATGGCCATGCCGATGCCCTTAGTTTTTCTCTTTTCGCCGGGGGCCGCTGGCTTCTTACCGACCCCGGCGTTTTTAGCTACCACGATCCTTTCTGGCGAAGCCATTTTCGTAGTACCCGGGCTCATAACACCGTGTCGGTGGACGGCCAGGACCAGTGCGTATTCTGGGGCCCCTTCCGGGTCGCCTATCCGCCTTCTGCCCGATTGCTCGATTGGGGGGAGGATTCGGTTGCGGGAGAGCATCAAGGCTACGCCCGGTTGAAAGACCCCCTCGTCCATCGGCGGCAGCTCCGGAGAAGAGGGCAGGGGGAATGGGAAATCGCCGACCATTTTTCCGGGCGGGGAATTCATGATTTCCTCTTCAACCTCCAATTGGCTCCCGGAGGACGGGCGGAGGTTAGCGGACTGAACGCCGAATCCCGGTGGCCAGATGGCGTAACTCTAAAGATCCTGTGCCCCGCCGCGCCAGCCGGGGCAAAAGCCGGGATGGATACCGGCTGGGTTTCATCCGGCTGGAACTTGAAGGAAGAGGTGCCCCGGTATGTTCTCCGGTGGAGAGGCAGAGTACCTCTGGAGAATCGGGTGATATTGAAAATAAAAGACCGCTNNCTTGAGGAGCGCGATCTTCGATCGCTCGAGGGAAAGAATAGCAGATTCAACCATGAAGTTTGTCTTTCCATTTGAAAAACTTGAGGTCTGGCATCTGGCCGTGGACCTGACTGACTTCGTGCTGTCCTTGTTGGAGGGTTTCCCCGCCCATAGGTACTTGAGACTCATCGGGCAGATGGAAGCAGCGGTGGCAAGTGTTGCGCAGAACATTGCCGAGGGAAAAGGAAGGCGGTATAGGAAAGAGTTTATTCAACACCTTTATATAGCGGAAGGTTTCCTCTTCGAAGTTGTCACCTTGGCGGAAATATTCAAGAGAAGGGGGATCTGGGGCGAGGCGAGGCCATCCAAATCAGAGGAAAATGCGAAACCATCGACCGAAAATTACACGGCCTCCTAAATTCGCTGAAGAATAGAACATGAGGACCCGGGAAAAGGGATATGAATCCTTGCCCTGAAGCGGAGCGTTCCTCGAGTGAGCGAAGCGAACGGTCCTCGAGTCCGCCTTCGGCGGATGCTCCTTGAGCCACGCCTTTGGCGTGACGCTCCTTTAGGCCCTTAGACCCTTTGGGCCAATCGTTTTATCTATGCGCATCGCGATCCACACCCAATATTATCCCCCCGAGATGGGCGCTCCCCAGGGCCGCCTCTCTTTCCTGGCCCGTTGGCTGGCCGGGAGGGGACACGAGGTGTTTATCCTCACCGCCATGCCCAGTTATCCGGAAGGAAGGATCCATACGGGTTACGGCGGTCTTTATCGCCGCGAGAAGAGAGAGGGGCTGACGATCCTGCGGGCCGGCATCTATCCCAGCAAGAGCACGCGCCTAGCGCCGCGGCTCCTCAATTATTTCTCCTTCCTGCTCTCTTCTTTCGTCGTCGGGCTCGTGGCCCTTCCCCGTGTGGATTTCCTTCTCACCGAAACTCCTCCTCCCTTTCTGGGGTTGGCGGGATGGGTCCTCGCCCGGCTGAAGGGCTCCCGGTGGATCATGAACGTCTCCGATTTATGGCTCGAATCCCTGAAGGACTTCGGCCTTTTGCGGGAACGAGGGCCGGTGTACCGCCTGCTGCATCGGATGTGCCGCTTTCTATACCGCAGGGCCAGCCTAATTACCGGCCAGTCGGAGGAGATCCTGAAGGAAATCCGGCGGCAGGTTCCTTCCGCCCGCCGGCACCATCTTTCCAACGGGGCCGACTACCGGGCGTTCCATCCCCGCAGGAAGCGGGAAGAAGTGCGCCGCCGTTATCTGAAGGAAGGGGAGGTGGGGTTCGTTTACGCCGGACTCCACNNCTTCCTTTTCTTCGGGGACGGGGCAGAGAAAGATAACCTCCGGGAAACGGCCCGACGGTTGAACCTGACGAATGTTGACTTTTATCCCCCCGTGGCCTATGAAGACGTTCCTTCCATTCTGGCCTCCATGGATGCGGCGGTGGTCTCCCTGAGGGGAACCATCCGCGGCTCCGTCCCTTCCAAAATCTACGAGGCCATGGCCTCGGGAATCCCCATCCTCCTGGTGGCCGACGGGGAAGCGGAGGAGATCGTGAAACGGGCAAAGGCCGGCCTGGCGGTGGCTCCGGGGGACGAAGAAGGCCTGGCGAAGACCATCCGGGCGATGGCCGGAAACACCGAGGACCGGAGGAGAATGGGCGAACAAGGGAGGCAGTCGGCGGAACGCTTCTACGATCGGTCCCGAATCGCCGAGAGGTTTGAAACCGCTCTTTATGCGCTGGGCGGCGGCCGAAGGAAAGGGAATCGGGAAGGAGGGATCCGGAAGATTGAAAAAGGGATGACCATCCTGCGGGCGGAGGGAGAAGTCCTCTGGGCTAGCCGGGGATATTCCCTGTTCCGATCTTCGGATGGGGGAGAAAGCTGGCGCAAGGAGAGTGACCTTCCCATCCCTCTCTGGCGCAGACTGGCAGACTCTTGGCCCTGGTTGCGGCGCCTGACCCGCGGAGGGGTTCTGGGGATATGGCCGGTGGAAGACGGGGGCCGAATCTGCATCGTGCCGAAGAGGATCCTTCGAGCGGAAAAGGACTCTCTGGTCTACCGGAAGGTTTTCTCCATTCCTCGGGGCTTCCGACCGTTGAATTTGTGCTCGGAACCCGGGGGAGGGCTCTATTGGGGGGAATATTTTCTCAACCCCAAGAGATCTTCTCCGGTCCGCATTTTCGGTTCGCAAGACGGAGGGAAAACCTGGCAGGTGACTTTCACCTTCTCCCCGGGATCGGTCTGCCACATTCATCGGATCGTCTATGACCCCTACGAAGGAGCTTTCTGGGTATGCACCGGAGACCGCGACGACGAGGTAGCCATGTGGAAGACAACCGACGGCTTCGGCCGGCTCACGCCCGTGGTCGGCGGAAAACAGATCTACCGGACGACCTCTTTAATGGCGCTCCCCCGGAGTCTGCTCTACGGGACGGATGACCCTCGCGGGGAAAACCATATCCTTTCCCTGGACCGGAACAGCGGGGCGGTGAAGAAGATCCAGGCCGTCCCGGGTCCGGTCCTTAGGGGATGCCGGGTGGGAGAATATGTGGTCTTCGCCACCATGGCGGAAAAAGGGAACCATGAGGTCACGGTCTGGGCAGGGGACGAAAGAGCCTTCCATCGGGTCGCCCATTTCCCCGCCCGGAAGATGAATCAGGCCTGGAGGGAGATCGCAGGCTACGACACGGTCATCCTGCCGGAAGGGCGGGGCGCCTGGCCGTTCCTGTGCTGCACGCCCGTAGGTACTTCGGAATACGCCGGGCACCTCCTCCGGATCGACCTGAGAACGGCGGGGAAGATCGAAGAGGGAGCGGATCTTCCCGCGGCAAAGAACGACGAAGCGGGACCCGTCGCCCCGCGAAAGGAAAGGCCATGCTGGTCTGTAACGTAGTCGGAGCCCGCCCGAATTTCATGAAGATGGCCCCGGTGGTCCTGGAATTGAAGAGGAGAAGAATCCCCCAGTTCCTCGTCCACACGGGACAGCATTACGACGAGGGATTGTCCCAAGTTTTTTTCCGCGACCTGGGCCTCCCCCAGCCGGATGTCGATCTCGGCGTAGGGTCCGATTCCCACGCCCGGCAGACGGCCCGGATCATGACTGCCTTTGAAGAGCTCTGCCGGGAGCGGAAGCCCGACCTGGTCATCGCCGGAGGAGACGTGAATTCCACCTTGGCCGTGGCCCTCGTAGCCTCCAAGTCTCGGATCCCCCTGGCCCACGTGGAGGCGGGCCTTCGGTCCTTCGACCGCTCCATGCCCGAGGAGGTCAACCGGGTGGTTACCGATCACCTGTCGGATCTGCTTTTCACCACCGAGGAGTCGGCCAACCGGAACCTGAAGGAAGAAGGCATCCCGGAAGAGCGGGTCCATTTCGTGGGCAACTGCATGGTGGATACCCTTGTGGCCTATGCCGGGGAAGCGGTCCGCAAGGCCCCCTGGGAAGCTTTCGGATTCCCGCCCAGGGGCTATGGACTGTTGACCCTCCACCGGCCTTCCAATGTGGACCATCCCCGGATCTTGCGATCGCTAGTGGAGGTTCTGGGGAAGGTATCCCGCCGTCTGCCCATCCTTTTCCCGGTCCATCCCCGGACCCGGGAACAGTTAAAAAGGGAACAGATGGAAGTTCCCTCTTCCCTGGTCCTCTGCGAGCCGCTGCCCTACCTGGTCTTCCTGGGCCTCATGGCCCAGGCGAGGTTAGTCCTCACCGACTCCGGAGGAATCCAGGAGGAGACCACGGCGCTCCAGGTGCCCTGCCTCACCCTGAGGGGAAACACAGAGAGACCGGTTACCCTGCAATGCGGAACAAACCGCCTGGTCGGGACCGATCCGGCGGGAATCCGGCAGGGGGTGGAAGAAATCCTCGACGGAAACTGGGCCGAGGGAAAGCAGCCTGCCCTTTGGGACGGGAACACGGGGCAACGGATCGGGTGGATCATCGAAGCCTGGGGAATGAACAAAGCCGTCCATTGTCCCGTCTATCGAACCGAGGGGGCGGTCCCGGATGCGGAGGAGCGCAGGGCCCTGAATGGAGGCGTTTGCCAATGAGCTCACGTTGGACCGGAAGCCATAAGGGGAAAGCACGGTGGATGGGCCCCGACTTCCTGACCGTGGACGTGGAAGACTGGCCCCAATCGACGGTGGATCCCAAAAGCCCTATTTCCCCCCGGGCTTTTTTGAATACCCACCGCCTGCTGGACCTCCTGGCCGAGCATAGGGTGAAAGCGACCTTTTTCGTCCAGAGCCTGGTGGCCGAAATGTTTCCATCGCTCGTGGAACGGATCGCCTGGGAGGGACATGAAGTGGCCTCCCATGGCCACAGCCATATCCCCCTCTTCAACCTGACCCCGGATGGCCTGGCGGCGGACCTGCTCCGGTCCCGGGAGATCCTCAGCCACCTGATCCCTCAGCCTGTTGACGGCTACCGGGCCCCTGATTTTTCGGTCCGGCAGGACACGCTTTGGGCCCTGGAAGTCCTGAGGGACTGCGGGTTTCGTTACTCCTCGAGCATCTTTCCCTTCCGGGGACGCCGCTATGGCCTGGAAGATCGTCCGCCCTATCCCCACCCAATCCTGCGCGGTCTCACCGAGGTCCCCCTTTCGGTTTTCCCCCTCGGAGGAAGACACTGGCCGGTGGCGGGCGGTGGATATCTGCGGCTTTACCCGTATTGGATCACCCGGTGGGCCATGAATCGGGTGCATTCCCTAGGGCGGCCGGTGGTGGTGTACCTCCACCCCTACGAGCTGGACCCCGAAGAAGTAACTGGTTTCCGGGGGAAGATCCCTTTCGCCCTGTACTGGTCCCAAAGCCTGAACCGGAAACATACGGAGGCCAAACTGCGCCGCCTACTGGAAGAATTCCGTTTCATCCCCATCCGGGAAGGAATTGACCTGTGAGCGAAAGAGTGCGGGATTATTTCAACGGGGCCGCCGAGGACTTCGACGCCATCTACGGGGGGAAGGGGGCTTGGGGCCGTTGGGCCGACCGGATTTTTCGCCGGGACATGTACGAGCGGTACCGCCTTACCTTTGAAACCTGCGGGTCGCTGGCAGGGAAGACCGTTCTCGACATCGGCTGCGGCGGCGGGCGCTACGCCGCGGAGTTTGCCCGGAGGGGAGCGGCGACGGTGGTTGGCCTGGATTTTGCAACCCAAATGATAGAATTGGCCAAGCAGCATGCCCGGAATCAGGGGCAGGAGGACCGGTGCCGGTTCCTGGCCGGAGACTTCCTCCAGATGGATTTCGAGGAAAAATTCGATGTCTGCCTGGCGATCGGGGTTCTCGACTACGTAGCGCACCCGCGGCCCTTTCTGGAGAAGATGAGGTCTGTGGCGCGGCAGTGGATTATTTTGAGCTTTCCCAGCCGCTCGTTCTTCCGCACGCCCTTTCGCCGGGCCAGGTATTGGGTCAAGGGTTGTCCGGTTTATTTTTATGACCTTCCCGCGATTCGCGACATAATCGCCGGTTTGGGCCGGGGAGAGGTCATCAAAATCCCCGGGCAGGGGATGGATACCTTCGTCAGGATTGAAGTCGCCCATGTCCCGGGCGCTTTTCAAGGTTGAACGCCTATGATCGAACTTCCCAGGGAAATAAAGATTCCCTCCACGGATAAGGAACGACGGCAGCCGCCTCCCGGAACGAGGACCTCAAAAGGGAAAATTCCGGAGCGGGAACCACGCTCCACCTTCCTTTCTTTCTCGCCACCCTCCATCGGGGAGGAGGAGATCGCCGAGGTGGTCGACACCCTCCGGTCCGGCTGGATCACCACGGGGCCCAAGGTGGAACGGTTCGAACGGGAATTTGCCTCCTTCGTGGGGGCTCCCGCGGCCCTGGCACTCAGCTCGGGGACCGCCGCCCTTCACCTCTCACTCCTTTCCCTGGGAATCGGTCCGGGCGACGGGGTGATCACCACCCCCATGACCTTTTGTTCCACGGTGCACGTCATCGAACACGTAGGCGCCCGCCCCATCCTGGTGGATGTAGAACCCGACACCTTGAACATCGAGCCCCGGCGCATCGAAGATGCGCTGAAATGCGCAATGCGCAATGGGCAGTGCGAAATCAAGGCCATTATTTCCGTCCATCTCTACGGTCATCCTTGTGAGATGGACCAGATTCTGGGCATTGCGCAAAAATATCGCCTGGCGGTCATCGAAGACGCCGCCCATGCCCTCCCCGCAAAGTATAAGGGCCGGCTGATCGGTTCTTCTATTCCGCAATCCGTCCCGCCGGGGCGGGACAATCCGCAATTGGATTCGGATACTTTGAGCGGTTCCTCCAATCCGCAATCCCCAATCCGCAATCCGCAATTGGCGTGTTTTTCCTTCTACGGCACCAAGAACCTGACCACCGGCGAGGGGGGGATGCTGACCGGGCCCCCGGAGATCCTGAAAAAAGCCCGGGTTTTGAGTTTGCACGGAATGAGCAAGGATGCATGGAAGAGGTACTCCGCCGAGGGGTCATGGTTCTACGAAGTGGTGGAGGCGGGCTTCAAGTACAACCTCACCGACCTCTGCGCCTCACTGGGGTTGGCCCAGCTGCGCAAGCTCGGGAAGTTCCATGCCCGCCGCCGCGAGATCGCCCGCCGCTACGACGAAGCTTTCTCGCGGGTCCCCCAATTGCAGGCGCCGACCACCCGCCCCGAGGTGGACAGCGCCTGGCATCTTTACGTCCTGCGCCTGAACTTGGAGAGGCTGACCCTCTCCCGCAATTGCTTTATCAAAGAGCTCAAGGCCCGGAGCATCGGGACGAGCGTCCATTTCATCCCCATCCATCTTCACCCCTACTACCGGGATCGATTCGGGTGGAAGCCGGAGGATTTTCCCGTGGCCTTCCGGGAATACCAGCGCCTCCTGTCCCTTCCCCTTCATCCGGGACTGGAGGACCGGGACGTGGAGGACGTGATCCATGCGGTGCTGTCGGTGGTCCAGAAGAACAAAAAATGAATATCATTTTCTTTCGCAGAGCCGCAGAGGACACAGAGAGGAGAAAAATACAGGATTCAGATCCCAGGTTTCAGGATTCAGGTTCTTGACCCCCGGTTTGTTGTGCCTTGAACCTTGTACCTTGCGCCTTGGTCCTTCAATATGATCTATCCGGGATTCGGGAAAAGGGTTTTCGACCTGGCTGTTTCCTCCCTGGGGCTTTTGGGATTCCTTCCCATGATGGCCTTGGTCGCGGTTCTGGTCAGGTTTTCGGGCCCGGGTCCGGTCTTTTTCCGGCAGGAACGAATGGGAAAAGGCGGGCGAGGATTCCGCCTTTTCAAGTTTCGCACCATGAGGCCGGGCAACGGGGCGTCCGCCGGCTTCACCCCGGGCGACGCCAGCCGGGTGACGCGGATCGGGAGGGCGCTCAGGGAAACGAAGCTGGATGAAATGCCCCAGCTCATCAACGTCCTGGCGGGGGACCTGAGCCTCGTGGGACCCCGGCCGGAAGTTCCCGATTACCGCTCCGTCTACCGGGGCGATTTCGGCAAAATCCTGGAGGTAAGGCCGGGGATCACCGATCCGGCCTCCGTCAAATACCGCCGGGAAGAGAGAACCCTGGCCCTGAGCGACGACCCAAAACGGATTTACGTACAATCCATATTGCCCGACAAGCTGCGGATGAACCTCGAGTACGTGGAAAATATTTCTTTCGGGAAAGACCTGAAGATTTTGGGAGCGACATTCCGGAGCCTCCTGAAACGGGGAGAAGGGCGCGAATAAGCGGGTACTTTTCATGGGAACATTCCTGCGGAACCCCAATTTCTACCTGATGATATTCCTGGATACCTTCCTGGTCGGGGCCGCCTATCTGCTGGCTTTCCTGCTGCGGTTCGAAGGCCAGGTTCCTCTGGGTGATTGGGCGCATTTCCGGGATAGCCTCCCGTACATCATCCTGCTCAAGTTGATCCTCTTCGCCTTGTTTGGCCTCTACCGGGGGATGTGGCGGTATACCAGCCTGATGGACCTGCTGAACATCGTGAGAACCACCCTGATGGCTTCGGCAGGCCTCGCTCTGTTCATCCTGGTGAACTACCGCTTTCGAGGGTTCCCCCGGTCCATCTTCATTTTAGATTGGATTCTTTCTTTCATCCTGGTGGGAGGGGTGCGGGCGGCCATCCGCCTGGTCCTCACGGAGAAAAGGAAAGCCTGGAAGGGCCTCTTCCGCATCTTTTCTCCCGGGACCCGAAATGAGTCCCGCCGACCCCGGAAACGCCTGCTTATCATCGGGGCCGGGAACGCCGGAGAAAAAATGTTGAGAGAGATCCGGGAGAACTCCCGTCTGAATTACGAGGTGGCGGGGTTCCTGGATGACAACCCCGGCAAGAAGGGCATGAGGATCCACGGCGTGCCGGTCCTGGGGGGGGTTACCCGCATCATGCAGCTGGCCTACGACGACGAGATGGACGAGATCCTCGTCGCCATGCCCTCGGCCACGGCCCAGGAGATGCGCCGGATCGTCCAGCTCTGCGACGCCACGGGCCTGAAATGCCGCACCACCCCGGCCCTGGGGGAACTCATTGACGGAAAGGTGTCCATCAAGACCGTGCGGGAGATCTCCTTCGAAGACCTGGTGGTGCGGGACGAGGTCAAACTCAATCAGGAGGAGATCGCCCGTATCCTCCGCCAGAAGAGGGTCCTGGTGACCGGAGCCGGAGGGTCGGTGGGGAGCGAGCTGATCCGGCAAATCTGCCGCTTCCGCCCCTTGGCCGTGGCCCTGGTGGAGATGAACGAGTTAAACCTCTACCGGATGGAGATGGAGTGTCGCCAGCGGTTTCCCTACGTGAAAGCCTATGACTACCTGGTGGACATCCGGCGGCGGGAGGCCCTGGACCGCACCTTCCGGGAATTCCGGCCCCAGGTGGTCTTCCACGCCGCGGCCTACAAGCATGTGCCCATCCAGGAGCGCTACCCCTGGGAGGCTGTGTACAACAACGTGATCGGGAGTCGCAATCTGGTGGCCGCCTCCCTCGAGGGGAGGGTGGAGAGGTTCGTCCTGGTCTCCTCGGACAAGGCGGTCCGCCCGACCAACGTGATGGGGGCGACCAAGCGCCTGGCGGAGATGATGATTGAAGGATATAACGGAAACTCCCGCACCCGCTTCATGGCCGTTCGTTTCGGCAACGTCCTGGGGAGTTCGGGGTCGGTGATCCCCCTCTTCCAGGAGCAGATCGCCCGGGGAGGCCCGGTGACCGTGACCCACCCGGATATGACCCGCTACTTTATGAGCGTCTCCGAGGCCGCTCAGCTCATTCTCCAGGCCGGGGCGATGGGGAAGGGAGGGGAGATCTTCATCCTGGACATGGGGAAACCCGTTCGCATATTGGATATGGCCCGGGACCTGGTCCGCCTCCACGGCTACGAACCCGAGGTGGATATTCCCATCCAGTATATCGGCCTTCGCCCTGGAGAAAAGCTTTACGAGGAACTCATCACCGAAGGGGAGGGAATCGTGAGTACCTCGCACAAGAAGATCATGGTCCTCCGGGGCAACCATACCTGGGACCCCGGACCCCTCAACGAACAGGTCGATGAGCTCCTTTCCATCACCCGGAATTATGATTGCCCTTCCATCAAGCACAAACTGCAAGAACTCATCCCCGACTACACCCCCCAACTTTAACCCCCCAAGGCTTTTGGGGCCTCATCCCCACCTCCCTGCTTTTCCCTTTAGATTGATCCGATAAAGTCATAGATCCCCCGCAGAGCCGGGGGCTTTTGAAAACCGCAAGTCGCAAGTCGCGAGAGCGCAAGTCGATAAAAACGTTTTTCCCCTCACGCCTGACGCCCTGCAACTTCCTTTTTTATCCCCCTCGCGCCTTACGACTTGCGGGGTTCATTGCGGCTGATTTGCCGCCATGGGAGGGCGCTCCCATAGCTCTTTTCCGCACTTCCCCAACAGACGAAAGGGGTGGATCAGGTAGTAGAGAAAGAAGAGGCGGGGCGGAAGGGGCAGGGATTTCCAGTCTCCGGTGGTGGGAGTGAAAAGCAGGCGGAAGCAGAAACGAACCTGGTCTCGGAGGCTGTTGCACATCTGGAGATAGAAAGAGGTGAGCCCGAAAGCTCCCCCAGGGGTGCAAGGTGGCCGGAACATTCTTTGGCCGATGGAGCGGACCTGGGACTGCACCCTGGGGTCGTCCTGGATCCGGCGAAGAATTTCCGGGGGCCAGGGGGCCTCCAGCAGGTCATGGGCCAGACCGAGGCCGAGCCAAAGTAATCGTTCGCACCTTAGATCTCGCGCCTTGGCGGCCAGGCAGTCGAAATCCAGCGGATAGACCCGGCCCAATTCCGCCAGGTCGCAGACCCAGCTCAAGCGCTCCCACTGGTGCTTCCCCCCATGCAGCGCCAGGGTGAGGAGGAAGTCTTCCGGGGACAAGGCGCTGACCTTCCGCCCCTGGAAAGGGATCTCTTCGAGTCTTTCCCAAAGGAGGGCCAAATCGAGAGTGATGGGGAACTCCCGGGGAGTAATCTCCCAGTCGATTTCCACCAGGACCCGTTTGCTTTTCTCCCTGAGCATATAACCCAAATCCGCCTTGCGGAAGGACGCATCCTGGCACTCGTCCGTGCCGCCCTCCCATTCGTATCCCTCGGACACCAGCAAATCCTTGGCCCGCGAGACGTCCGCTTTGGGGACCAGGATGTCCAGGTCCCCGAAGGGCCGGAGGGTGAGGTCGCCATAAAGAGCGGCGGCCAGGGTGGGGCCCTTGAAAGGAAGCGCAGGGATTTTGGCGGCATCGAAGCGTTCGAGGATCTTCAAGAGTTCCTGGGTGAGGAACAGGTTCTGACCGGCACACAGGAAGAAGAGCTTCTGCAGCCGTTCCAGAACGGCCGAAGGAACCAGTTCCGGTCGGACCTTCTTCAGGTTCCGGTACAGCAGGGGGAAGGTCCCGTGCCTCCGGCCCCACCCGGTTAACCGGTCCCAATCGATTCCCTTCCCCAGGAGGGCCGCAATCCTTTCTTCTTGCCGCGGGTCCAGGGAGGTACGGGAGCAGAGGAGAAGGAGATCTATATCCGGGGAAGAGGTTCGCATAGGGGCATCCACGCGGAAACCGGNNGAGTCCCGGCGGCCATCAGCCGGTGATCGTTCAAGAGCAGGATCTGTTCCCCCTCCTGAACGGCGGAAAGCCGGTGGGTGACCAGGAACAGGGTCTTGTGCCGGGCGAGTTCGGGCATGGATTCGAAGATGGATTTTTCGGTCGCCGTATCCAGGGCGGCCGCGGGTTCATCCAGGATCAGGATGTCCGGGTCTTTCACTAGGGCGCGGGCGAGGGAGAGCCGCTGCTTCTGCCCTTCGGAAAGGTTGGCTCCCTTTTCTCCCACCGGAGCATCATAGCCCCCCGGGAGGCTGACGATGAAATCGTGGATCTCCGCCGATTTTGCTGCGCGGAAGATTTCCTCCTCCCTGGCGTCCGGGTTTCCGTAGCAGAGATTCTCCCGGATGGTTCCCGAAAGGAGAAGGCTGCTCTGGGAAACATACCCGATCCGTCGTCGGAGGGAGGCCAGCTCATATTCCGACGCGGGAAGGCCGTCGAAGTAGATCTCTCCCGCGGTGGGTCTGTAGAAGCGCAGGATCAGACTCAGCAGGGTTGTTTTGCCCACCCCGCTGGGCCCCAGGATGACCACCTTTTCCCCGGGGTAAACCCGGAAAGAGATATCCTTCAGGACCGGGTCGCTGGCGTTGTAAGAGAAGGAGACGCCGGCAAACACCACTTCTCCCCTGAGCCGTTCCACCTTTTTCCCTTGTCCCAGATTATCCTCCGGAACGATGTCGAAGAGCGCCGAGACCCGTTCCAGGGAGGCCCGGGCATTCTGGAGTTCGAGGTTGAAATGGGCCAACGACTGAGCCGGGCCGAAGACGTATCCCATGTAACTCTGGAAGGCCAGGAGTGACCCCAGGGTCCATTGCCCCTGGATAATCCAATACGCCCCCGCTCCCAGGACGATGAAGCGCGAGACTCCGGGAAGGGAGTTCATGAGGAAGCTGGCGACCGAATTCACCGTGGATTGCTCCAGAGAAAGCTGAAAAGTGGACCGGAGCATAGAGATGAGCCGGACCACGGTGCGGCTTTCGGTGGAGAAGGCTTTTATGAGTGGCAAGGCCGAAAGAGATTCCTGGAAGCAGCTGGAGATCTGGGCGTGCTGCTCCATGCTGTAATGGCTCAAGGCGTGCATTTTGTCCGAGAAGTAGCGGACGAAGATGAAGATTCCCGGGAGCGAGACCACGACCACCAGGGCCAGCCTCCACTCCAGCCAAAATAGAAAGACGATCCCCCCTGCGAAGCGCAGGAAGTTGTCGGCCAGGTGGATGATGGTGCTGGAGAAGAACCAGGAGAGTCCCTGGACGTCGGAGGACAGGCGGGACATGAGGTAGCCGGTCTGCTGGGAGTCGAAGAAGGACTTGGGGAAGCGGAGAGTCCTCTCCAGAAGGGTCTGCTGGATGTCGAGGAGCATCTCCTGCTTGAAGCGGGTGAAGAGAAAACTCTGCAGAAGGCCTGCGCCCATGGAAACCAGGGAGATGCCCAGCATCAGCAGCAACATCCAGGGAAGGAGGGCCAGGGTCTTCCCCAGGATCACCCGGTCGATCAAGAATTGGGTGATGAGGGGTTGGGGAAAGCTGAGCAGGGGAGTCACCAGGAGGAGAGCGGCCCCCACCACGCCTTTCCGCCAGTGGCGGAGGAAAAAAGGCCAGAGGTTTTTCAGGTTGGCCGGGATGGGGCGGACTCCTTCATCCAGCGCGAGGCTGTCTTTCGGCAGTTCCCGGGATAGCCCGCTTTTCAGGTATTGAAACCAGCTTTCCATGATTTATGGGTCCGAGAAATGAAGATCTTAACAGTTTAACTCTTGGAAAAAGATTCCTCTCATGTTTGGCCTATGCCGTCTTTCCCGTGAAAACGGGAATCCAGGATAAAAAATAGGACCTAGATTCCTGCTTCCGCAGAGATGACGATCCTTGTTGGCGGCTTTATCCCATGGTTTTTCAAAAAGCTAAATTGATACCGAAGACCTAAAACGCCAGGGGAGGGGTGATCGGCCCCCCCTCCGGTGATTGATGTTCTGCAGCAGGTTCAACTCCCATCCGAGATTTGCAATTATTGCGCCAATAGCCTCCTCAGGTTCAACCCGCACCGCTCCTTCCAAAATTCTTCCGGGCAATCAATTTTCCTCTATTTCCCCCTCTCGGGTCGCAGAATTTACGTATCTGCATTCCCGCTGCTCGCCAATCAGTCAAAACCTATCATTCCCAAAAGTCAACTAATTGACTTCTGGGAGGGAAGGCTTTTCCCGCCGCCCTGCCCATATAAAAGATAAGGGAATGTTTTCCATGGGAACCTCGGTCCTGTCTCAGCTTGGAGTTCAGCGGCATATCCTTGCAAATGAAAGCCCGGGATTTCTTATTTTTTTGCCGATAAAACCCCGGGCTCATGCCGGAACCGGGGCGAAAGGGAGGAGAATGGATTCTCTGGCCAGCCAGCGCCCGTTTGCCAATCCGTTAAGCGTTTATGGGAATCAGGAGATCGGGGAAATTTTTGGGGTGGGATATACCGCCATTACCGAGGCGGTCAAGAGGGGGCAGGAGTATCTTGAGTCCGGCAAGCGGTTGGGGAAAAAATTAAGAGATTTTTAGCGACAAATGAGGATTTGATCCCTGGCACCCGGAAAATTAAATTTGCGGGGGACTCGTGATTTATGGTAATTTACAAAAATGAAGGGATTGACGGATCATAGAGAACGTTTGGAAATCGTAGGTAGATTGCTGGATAGGTTGGTGGAGGTCCTCCGGGGTAAGATCGGGGAAGATCTGATTTCCGTCGTTCTCTACGGGTCTTATGCCCGCGCCGAATCCACTCCCCAATCCGATGTGGATGTGCTCATCATTGCCCGCCGGTTCTCTCCGTCAAGCTTGGAGCGCCAGGGATTTTTTGCCAAAATTGCGGGGGAAGCGGAGTCCCCATTCATGCCGGCTTTTCAGGCGGCCGGGTGGTTTCCGTACCTTTCAGCCATTCTGAAAACCCCGGAAGAAGCCGGGCGCACCTCGCGTATCTACTTCGACATGGTCGAGGAAGCCAGGATTGTTTTCGACCGGGACGGTTTCTTCCGGGGGGTGCTGCAAAGAGTCAAGAAGCGGCTTGAAGAGTTGGGGGCCAGAAAAGTTCGAGTCGGCAGGATGTGGTATTGGGATCTGAAACCGGATTATCAACCGGGAGAGATTTTTGAAATATGACCAATGAAGAGCTGGCCCGGGGGCTGTGGCGTAAGGCTGAAAGCCGATACCGGACGGTGCATGAGGCCATCCGGCAGGAGGATTATGCCTACGCCATCCGGTCCGCCCAGGAATGTGTGGAGTTATGCTTGAAAGCCCTGTTGATCTCGGCGGGCGTGGACCCTCCGAAATGGCACGACGTGGGGTCCGTCCTCCTCGATCATACCCAGCGATTTCCTTCCCTGGACAGGTCACTCCTGGAGGAGATGGCCTTTATTTCCAGGAATCTTCGGGGCGACCGGGAAAGAAGTATGTACGGGGATGAAATGTTGGGACTTTCCCCGGACCGTCTCTATTCCCAATTCGACGGCGAAACAGCCCAGGGTTGGGCGGAAAAAGTTTTCGGAGTCTGCGCCGGGTTCCTTCGGAATAATAGAGAATAGAGGCTTTTTGCCTCCCTGC
>PMCE01000433.1:4498-4815 GCA_003154025.1 Syntrophaceae bacterium | reverse complement strand
AGCATTCTCGGCCTTAGCCTCCTCTTCATGGTGACCGGGTACGCCGTTGAAGGGAGCGATCTTTACGTAAAGCGGCTCTTTTTCTCCACGCGCATCGCTCTGGGTGGACTTAGCAGGGTCTCGTTTGAACCGGGCATATGCAAAGGATCTATCCGTCTCTGGGGAAACGGCGGCCTGTACTCGTTTACTGGATTGTACCGAAGCAAGGGACTGGGGAACTATCGGCTGTTCGGTACCGACCTCAGCCGGTCCGTCGTTCTTTTTCGGCCGCGGCATGTGGTCGTGATTACGCCCGCAGCGCCCCACGCCTTCATCGA
>PMCE01000433.1:1957-4394 GCA_003154025.1 Syntrophaceae bacterium | reverse complement strand
CACGGCTGGTCCCTGAGGTACAAGAAGGGGAAATCATTCTGTACCTTGATCCCGGAAAAGAACCATTTGGCAGTCCTGATGGTTTTCGGTGCGGAAGAGCGGGCGAAAGTGGAAGAGGTCCGCGACGAACTGTCTGCGCGTACGCAGAAAGACTACGATGGAGCAACGACCTATCATGATGGGAAATGGGTTTTTCTTATCGTCGATGCCGAGGGCGTTGTGGAAGACGTGAAGCGGCTGCTGGCGGTGAAGCGCAAGCCCAAGAATGTGGAGAAAGGAGATGCCCGACAACAGCCTCTCCGTTAAGAAATTACCCAACGCCCCGCGCGGTGGCGGAATTTCCCCGGGTGGACAGGCTTCATGGCCTGGATCATTACAGACCCCATTCGCCATTACACCTCGAATTTTATCCCCTGGGCCAGCGGCAAGTCGGTCCCCCAATTGATGGTATTGGTCTGACGCCGCATATAAGCTTTCCAGGCATCCGACCCGGACTCCCGGCCTCCACCGGTTTCTTTTTCACCGCCGAAGGCGCCCCCGATCTCTGCGCCGGAGGTGCCGATATTCACGTTGGCGATGCCGCAGTCCGATCCCTGAGCCGACAGGAACTCTTCCGTTTCGCGCACATTATCGGAAAAGATGGCCGATGAAAGCCCCTGCGGCACGGCGTTGTGCAGGGCGATGGCATTTTTCACCCCGCCGGAATACCGGATCAAATACAGGATGGGCGCAAAAGTTTCCTCCTGGACGATCTCCCAGTGATTTTCTGCCTCGACCAGCGTGGGCTCCACGTAGCACCCCGACTCAAACCCCTGGCCGCTCAGTACCTTGCCGCCGAAAAGGACTTTCCCCCCGGCGGCCCGCAGGCGGTCCAAGGCCTGGAGGTAAGCCTCCACCGCGGCTTTGTCCACCAGGGGGCCCATGTGATTCCGCTCGTCGAGAGGAGTCCCGATGCGTACGCCCCGGTAGGCTTTCACCAGCGAGGCGGTGAATTTATCATAAACCTCCTCGTGAATAATGAGCCGCCGCGTGGTGGTGCACCGCTGCCCTGCTGTGCCCACGGCGCCGAACACCACGGCCGGCAGGGCCAGCTTCAAATCGGCTTCCGGGGTGACGATGATGGCGTTGTTCCCACCGAGCTCGAGGATGGTGCGACCCAAACGCCGCCCTACAGCTTCAGCGGCGTGCCGTCCCACGGTCGTTGAGCCGGTTATGGAAATAAGCGGGATGCGCCGGTCGTTCAGGATCCGCTCCCCCACTTCGCGTCCCGGGCCGGCGATCAGGCTGAAAATACCCTCCGGGAGATCATTCTCCCGCAGGACCTGGGCGATGGCGTGCTGCACCGCGAGGGCCGTGAGTGACGTTTTGGACGACGGCTTCCAAAGAATCACGTCCCCGCAGACGGCGGCGATCATCGCGTTCCAGGACCACACGGCGACGGGGAAATTAAACGCCGTGATGACCCCGAGGACCCCCAGGGGGTGGTATTGTTCATACATCCGGTGCCGGGGACGTTCCGAATGCATGGTAAAACCGCAGAGCTGGCGGGATTGTCCGACGGCAAAGTCGCAGATGTCGATCATTTCCTGAACTTCNNCCGATTTGCCGCACGACCTCGCCGCGCTTCGGCGCCGGAACCACGGACCAGAAGCGGAAAGCCTCTTCCGCCTTTTTAAGTATCTTCTCCAGGTCGTCCGCTGAAGATGAATACACCGAGGCTATGCGCCGCCCATCGACGGGAGAAAGCGCCTCGATCTCACCTCGGTCGGTCGTGTGATTCCACTCCTGCCCGGTGGATGCACCGAAATTCTTATCCTCGATTCCCAATTGGCGTAATATTTCCATATTGAACCTCCGGTTGGCTGTGATCCGCTTGCGGCCATTCAGGCCCTTTTCCCCCTGTTCGGAATCCTCTCGTTCTTCCGACCGTTTCGGATGAAGGGCGATGGGGGTTTAGGCTGGGACAGCGGCCAATTAACTCACCCGCTTGGTTTTTTGCTCGGGTATGTCTGGCCCATGCTGTCTCCTGCTGCCGTCCCGCCTGGGGATCCGGGGCCGCTTTGAAGGTGCGGGAAATCCCCCAAAGGCTCCGTGCATCTGAATGTTAAACCTAATTCATCGTAACTTTGCGGAATACAAGAGTCAATAACCTTAAACCCTTTCGCTCGAGGGGCTTCAACCTCCAGGCATTCCAAGCTTTCTGGGCGCCGACTTCTTGCATTCCTCTTG
Source organism: Syntrophaceae bacterium (assembly GCA_003154025.1). The sequence goes on along the minus strand of PMCE01000433.1, from coordinate 2,165 downwards.
ACAATCGAAATTCATAGGGGTATTTTTCAATCGTTGCTTCTTTCCTGGTTTTGATTAACCCGACGGCATAACCTCTAACCTTCTGGAGGGCAGTATCAAAAGACATTTCCGGAAGGTTCTCATTTGAAGCCTCCAGCAGAAATGTTTTTCCTCCGGAGGCTTTTTCTTTTTCCAAAAAATGAGGATCATCTTTCATCAAAGGCCCCGG
>PMCE01000433.1:0-1932 GCA_003154025.1 Syntrophaceae bacterium | reverse complement strand
CCTCACCTTTCTCCTCTCCCCACGAGAGGAGACTGCGTCTTAAAGGGGGGAAAAGGCCGTCTTTCCCGCCAAAGCCGGAACCCAGGAAATGTAAGAGAGGCAGAGGGTTCTGATAGGCACAACATTTTCTCATAATCCCGCCTGCCTGGATGCCCGCCTTCGCGGGCATGACGAATGACGACGCAATCTCAAGAGAAGGGGCGGGGTAGTGGACCCGATGAATTTCCATTCCTTTTGCGAACTTCAATAATGGAAAAAAAGGAGGCAAGAAATGAGCATTAATACGATGGCCAACTCTGCGGCGGCTCGTCGTCCGGATATGGTTCCCCTGGGGGTGGTCCCAAATGGACTGGAGGAAATCGCCCGAGCCTCCAGGACGACCCCGACTTCGGTAGCCCCGTCCGCAGAAACCGGGCAACCCCCTGTCACGCCGGCCGGGCAAAGCCCAGGTCAGATGGACACCGCCATGCACGTGCTCTTTGGATACATACCCACGGAGGTCCTGACGCTATATGTGGCTGTTTTGGCCGCCATTAACCAACCGGATCGAGTCACGAACGCGGAGTGGTACACTTTTTGGGTGTTTCTAGCCGCTACGCCCGTCGTGGTTTGGCTGGTTTATGGGGCCAAGATCAAAGCCGCCCAGAAGCGGTTGCCGCTTGCTCCGGGAACTTGGCCGGTCTGGGAAATGTTCGCCGCCACGTTAGCCTACTGCGCGTGGGCCCTCGCTCTACCGAATACCCCCTTTAACGGATATTCTTGGTACTCTTCAGCGCTATCCGGGGTTGTTGTCCTGGTAACCTCAACGCTCCTCGGCCTATTGGCCCCGTTCTTCCAGCAGGAGCTCGGCGTGGGAAAAGAGAGTTGACCCTCTAACAGGAAGTTTTTCGGGACTGACCATGCTCGAGTATGCAACCATGGCGAACTTTTGAGTACCTGCTGGTGTTTTGGCGGAACCGCGGCGACTTGACAGTTTGCGGATGGAGGGGGCAAGTCTGCCCCCCTTTTTAAAGGTTTGGATTTAACCTGCCTGAATTTCCATCGACACCATCCCGCCTTTCCTGCAATCGGTTTTCGACTCACCTCAGCGCGGGAGGCATGACCTCAGATAAGAACCTGTTTCATCCCGGGTCAAGCCCCCCCAAAAAAGCAGAAAATCCCTTGACGTTTCTCTGATGCCGAGACCCGGGCGGTATCATTCTTTAAACCCGGTGAATGAAAAGAGTTTAGGATTCATATATCTATAAAGAAACAGCTCACTTTTGCCGATTTATTGGCAAGAAGGGGAAACGGAGCGCTGACCCCTGGGAAGCAAGGTTTTTCCCGCTGATCCCCCTCACCCCGGTCCCCTCCGGTCAGACCAAGGCGGGATAGGGGATTCCCGGGCGAAAATTCATTATTGACTGAAACCGGCGGCCGGCAGGCGTCGGGTTACGGGCCTTGGGCCCGAGGATGGTGGGGAGGTTATCAAGTGGAGGATGCAGCCTCTAGAGGGATCCATGGAAACAATATTCGAGTCTCGGGAATCCAGGTGGAATGGGCCCCCGAACGGGGCATCTGCACCTTCGAGAAGCTTCCCGTGGCGATGATGTGGGTGGATACCACTCTGGCCGGATTGATGTCCGGCGTTCAGGCCATGGTGGGAACGGATCGCTTCGCCTTAGCCTTGCAGAGCGAGGGACGAAAGAGCGTTGAGTCCGACTGGCAGGAGATCTCGAAGTTCCCGGATTTCCGCGAGGGGTTCAAGGCCATAGCCAATATCGCGGCGGTAGCCGGGTGGGGCGAATGGGCGCTTACAGCTTTCGATGAGGAAAGGAAGGAGTGCCGGTTCCGGGTGGCGGAAAGCTGGGAGGGGCGGTATCAACGATCCCTGGGGGTGTGCTGGGGGAGCGGGATGCTGGCGGGCAAGCTGGCGGGGTACTGCTCGAAGCT
>PMCE01000099.1:12528-13569 GCA_003154025.1 Syntrophaceae bacterium | reverse complement strand
CCTGCGAGTTGCGGAGTGAATTACCATTACCCGGCCAGGATGAATGTGGGGGGGCTGGCCGAAGATTTTCCCATCGGCCAGTTCAAGACCTTCCAACTGGATGTTCAGAAAATGGAGACGACTTTTGCTCCCGGGGTGGTCATCCCGCTGCGGCCTTTCATGGGGGTGATGGGGGTAGCTCCCAAGCCGGGAGAGAAGAGACCCGCGGCCGTTCCCGACTATTTCGGCGGGAATATAGACAATAAAGAAATGGTGGCGGGGACATCCCTTTACCTTCCGGTGGGAGTGAAAGGGGCGCTCTTCTCCACGGGCGATGCCCACGCCGTCCAGGGGGATGGGGAGGTGAATATCACCGCCATCGAGACGGCCATGGAAGAGGCGGTCTTCCAGTTTGTGGTGCGCAAGGATATGAAGCTCGAGCGGCCCATGGGGGAAACGCCGACCCACTGGATCACCATGGGATTCCACCAAGACCTCGACGAAGCCGTCAAAATCGCCCTCCGGGATGCCATCCGGTTTATTGCCCGAACCAAAGGGATGACCCCGGATGACGCCTATTCCCTGTCAAGCCTGGCGGTCGACTTGCGGGTGACGCAAATCGTGGACGGAAATAAAGGAATCCATGCCATGATTCCCAAAAACATTTTCAAGAAATAAAAAGGCACCCTTTTCGGCGGGGAAAAAATCTCTATGCTTTTTAGTTTAATGCCACCTTTCTCGCGAGCAGTTGTCATTTTTTGATCCTTTTTTTGTTCGAAAGTGGGCATTTATTTCCCCGTCATATGAGAGTGTGGGCTGGTAACCAGGTGAAATTTAATTGGTTATCACAATCCATGGTTTTTTAAGGGAGGCATGATAATTGCATCGGTATAAATAAGATTGATTAAGGTATTAAAAAATTTTTAGAGGAATTAACATGGCATATCAGGGTTCAGTTTTGGTTGTTGACGATGAAATCGGACCGAGAGAATCGCTCCGCATGATCCTCCACCCTCTCTACCAGGTTTATACCGCCACCAATGGGGACGAGGCCCTGGAGTT
>PMCE01000099.1:0-12487 GCA_003154025.1 Syntrophaceae bacterium | reverse complement strand
GATGTGGATGTGGTCATCATCAGCGGCTACATGAATTCCAATAACACGGAAGAGGCAAGACAAAACGGCGCCGTGGGAGTCATCGCCAAACCCTACAACGTCACCGACGTGATCGCCTGCGTGGGAAAAGTGGTGGAAAATAAAAAATACATCCGAAAGGTGAAGAGCTTAATCCAGACGGCAAAAAACCTGGGAGTCTTGGACGACAGGAAAAATGGACCCATCGTATACAGTTAATGTTGCCCCGGCCTGATTTTCCCGACCTTCAAGACTTCTTCCATCTTCTTTCAACTTCATCCTAAGTCCGGGGGATGACGCTGTCTCCCGGCAAACAAAAGCCAAGATTTCTCCTCCAAGAATCATAAAATATCAAATAAATAAAAATTATCGATCAAATATTGGGGGTTGCCTGGCTTTCTTGAAACTCTTTTAGTTTCTCCCAGGTCTTCTGCACCTGCCTTTCCGTATCCGCCGGGGTCCCGGAATTGTCGATGATATAGTCCGCGTAGGCTCTCTTCTCATCGATGGGCAATTGGGCGGCGAGAATGCTCTGGGCCATCTCCCGGGAGACTTCGTCTCTCTCCATGAGCCTCTGGATCTGTTTTTCCGGGGGGATGTAGACCAACAGGAGTTTGTGGAACAGGGATTGCAGATTGGCTTCAATCAGCAGGGGAATTACAACTTGCACGATGACCTTCGGATCTCGGGCCGTATGTTCTTTTACCAGGCGGATAAATTCTTGGTGAATCCGGGGATGGGTGAACCCTTCCAATTTTTTTCTCTTTTCCGCATCGCGGAAGACGATCTCCGAGATCCTCTTCCGATCCAGGGTTTTATCCGGGAGAAGGACCTGTTCTCCAAAGAAGGAGACGATCTCCTGCCAAGCGGGCTTCCCGGGTTCAACCACGACCCGGCTGAGGAGGTCAAAATCAATGATCGGCGCACCCAGCTTCTCCAACATCCGGGCCACGGTCGTCTTTCCGCTGGCGATCCCCCCGGTCACTCCCAATAGAATACGTTGGTCGTTTCCCCTGAGTTCCTCCAAGTGTCTCATTCCTCCGTAGGCCACGGGAAAGGCCCCGCTGACGTCCATCCCGGCCCCTGCATAACTGATGGGGTATCGGATTCCCCGTTTGTAAAGTGCCTCCAGCCCCCGAAGGGCTTTATCCATCACCGGAGCGGGGAGAGCCATGGCTAACTCGTCATCCTGGGCATGTCCGTAGCGGCGCTCCCCGTAACAGGGAATGGAGAGGGAGGGCTTCCCGCGGAGATAACATCTGGCAATGACGTCCGCACAGGATGACTCTCCCACGCAAGAGAATTCCATCACCTCATAGTCTTCATACTGCAGAGCGTTGATCAGCAACATCATCTGGGCCGGGTTGGCGTAGAGGAGGACGATGTCGGGATCGAAGGGATTATAGACCAGGGGGGCCATCGCCACGGCCTCGTATTCCCCCAGCGGCAGGCGGGGGATGGAGCTCTCGTATTTCCGACCGTCCCGCCGGGTCTTGGTCCAGACGAGGGACCGGAACGTCCCGTCCTGGTATAACGCCGGTAACTCGGTCAGTCCGATGATGGAAGGGCACATGGGAGAAAGGAAGTCTCCCACGTCGGCCCCCACGGTCCAGTCAAAATTACGGACGATGGAGATCAGCTGGCAGAGGGTGCTTTTATGGGTCATCCTCCGGAGATAGGGGATCTCCGAAAGCATTTCCTTCTTCTTGAAGAGTTTGAAACCCACGGGAAAAGATTTCAGCCGCAGAAGCAATTCCATCCGGCGAACCAGCTTTTCCCAGTCGCGACTCGCGGGCATTCGAATCCTCCTGATCAAAATGAAAGCCCATATTTCAGGTTAGCCGCAACCCGAAATGCGGAATACTGGAATGATGGAATATGGGAACAAGGAAACAATGGAATAATGGAACAATGGAATACTGGAATGATGGTCCACATAACGGAAGGTCTTTTCCCCATTATTCCAAGATTCCAATATTCCATCATTCCATCGTTCCGTCATTCCATCATTCCAGTATTCCAGGGTTCTCAGCTTCTCCGAAGTTCGACCGTGAATCGCCCGGCCAGGAGCTCGCCGATGAGCTCCTGTTCCGTCCGCGCTTCTCGTTCCAAGACGGTTACACACCGACCCACTTCCTCCAACCGATGGGCGTCGCTTCCAGCTACCCCCAGCAGGCCCAACCGTTCGGCCACCCGCCGGGCCAAGTCATTTTCAGGGGCGGTAACCTTGCAGTTAAGAACCTCCAGACCATCCACGAATTGGAATACGGATCTCTTACAGGCCTGCTCCACATCCANNCACCAGGATGTCTCCCTGGCTGGTCGTGATCTCGTTTCCCTGGAATATTCGGGTTCCGCTGGACTTAGCCCATTCTCTTACTTCTCCGTCAGCCCAACGGTTCTGGTGCTCCGTGAGGCAGATCCCTTCCAAACCGGATTGACGGGCAGCCTCCAGGAGTGCGGAGGGATCGATGGCGCTGCAGGGGGACTTGGGACGGGTATGAATGTGAAGGTCGATTCGCATGGCCGGTTCTATCCCTGGAGACGCGCCAGGCAGGAGTTTTGAGCCTCCGGGTGGTTCTTCACCCAGGATCGATTGAACTCAAACGGGGAGACGGAGGGCTGAGCGGTGAGTGTTTCTCGCAGATCATGGGACATTCTGACCTGGTCCAGACACCGACCGCACTCCACCAGGATCTCGGCAAAATGCTGGCATCCTTTCCGTCCGACTTCCCGGTTGATCTTCGGAATCCAATCCGGATCGCGAAGGGAAAGGCCCAGGGCATTCTGGAGAAAATCGACCGCCCGGGGACAAACCGGAGTCGTATAGCGCTTCATCGTTCCTTGAATCGCCGTGATCACCCCTTCGGGGACCCGGACTTCCATCTGGATTTCCATGGCGTAGATGTGATCTTCCAAGATCCCCCGCAGACGAATCAGGTCCTTTTTCAAAAATTCACCGGTTACCTGCATGGTTCGGCTAAAAGTGATCATGAACTGAAACTCCTAAAGCGAAAAGTGGAAAATTGATTCCTTCACCCCTTCCGCCGTTTGCCCTTTCCCCTTTTCGCCATGACTATGGGTTTATCCCCTGCATCAGCGGGCTATCCTCGGCAAAGGCAACGCAGCTCCGGACCAGCCGCGGGTTAAACCGGAGCATGTCCTGGTATCGCTTTTTCCTTTCCTCTTCCGTTCCTATTGCGTTGGCCTGGATCTGAGGAACGGTGAAATGGAGAATGGCCGCATTGGCGCACTCCAGAACCCCTTCGATCAACTCCGCGCAACCCGCGTTCCCTCCCATGAGCCCGCAAGCGATTTTCCGCAGCCCGGGTCCGACCCTCACCCCCACAATTTTTTCCGGGGATCCCGGGGCCGAGGCACATTCCAGATGCGGGGAGCGGATGACCCTGGCGCTCGCTTCCGTAATCTCCAAATCCGGAGGCCGGATCTTCACCACCATCTCCATCTCCGTCAGGCTGTCCGCCAGCCGCCAAGAGACGGAGAGCGCCCCATCTTCCTGGGGTTCCACTTCGACAATTTTATTGCGCATGAAGGACAGGGTCACTGAATCACCTAGAGTGCCTAGAGTGGCTAGAGTTCGGAGTGCCTAAAGTGTACTCAAGGGCCATGAGTGAAAATCGTTTGGTCAATCGAGAATAATCCGTGTTCATCCGCGTCCCCGGCGCTAAGCCTGGGTTTTCCGGAAGGCTTCCCACAGTCCATCGCGAAAGCTAGGGTGGGCGATGGAAATCAGGGCCTCGGCCCTCTGCCGGATCGATTTCCCGCGAAGATGGGCGGCTCCGTATTCGGTCACCACAATGTCTGTCAGGTAGCGAGGGATCGTAACCACGGCCTGGTTGGAAAAGGTTGGAACGATCCGAGAGACCTTTCCCTTGCTCGCGGAAGAGATCAGGGCGGTGACGGATCTTCCTCCCCGCGAGAAATACGCTCCCTCGACAAAGTCGAACTGGCCTCCGACACCGCTGATTTGAACCCCGTTTAACGATTCAGCGTTAATCTGTCCGGAAAGGTCGATCTCCAAAGCGGAGTTGATGGCTACGAAGTTGTCGATCTTTCCGATCAACTCGGCATTGTGACTCACCCCCGCTCCGTGCATCTCCAGGAGGGGATTTTCATGGCCGAAGCGGAAGAGTTTCTCGGTCCCGATCAGCTCCCCGGCCACGATTTTCCCCGGGTGGACGTTCTTGCGGGCGTTGGTGACCGCTCCTTTCTCCACCAGGTCCACCACGCTGTCGGAGAGCATGCCGGAATGAAAGCCGAGGTCTTTCTTCCCCTCCAGAAGCTTGAGAATGGCCGCCGGAAGATTGCCGATTCCGATTTGGATGGTGGCCCCGTCGGGAATGAGGTCGGCCACCAATTCGGCGATCCGCCGCTCCGTCTCTCCGAACTGGATCTCCGGGTAGGGTACCAGGGGGGCAGAGCATTCCACGAGAAAGTCAATTTCTTCAGCGGTGAAAAAGCAGGGGCCGTAGGTGCGGGGGGCCCGGTCATTGACTTCAGCGACGATGGTCCGAGCCTGCCGGGCCAGAGGGTAAGCATGGCTGGCGGAGACTCCCAGGCTGAACCTTCCCTGTTGGTCGGGGGGAGAGACCTGGATCAGGGCTACATCGACAGGCCTGGGCCCCTGGCGGGAGAATACCCGGGGGACATCCGAATACCGAGCCGGAAGAAAATCGATCCGCCCTTCCTCCCAGTCCCGGCGCAGGGATGGGCTGTTCTGGAAGCTGATGCAACGGAAGGACGACTCCATTCCTTGCTTGGCCAGAGGATGTTCGGCCAAGAGAATGCCGTTGATGACTTCCACATCCCTGTAGAATTCGAAATCTTCGGCGAGGGCTTGGAGCAGGGTTTGGGGCTGCCCCGAGGCGATGGAGAAAAAAATCCGGTCCCCGGGTTTAATCGCTTTTCGTAAAGCATCCCGGGCCGGGCACCATTGGGGGGTTTTCATGAACTTCCTCCGCAATATTCCGGTCCATACATATCATATTCATTGAGCGATTACAATTCCCGACTCCCGAGAAAATTCGCTCCCGGAAACAACTTGCCCCCTTTCTTTTAATATACAAGGGGGCGAGCGAAAACAACCGTTGACAGGGTCAATTCGGGAGTATATAAAATGAATCGTCTTCTCGGCTATTTCAGGATTAACGACCATCTCTTCTAAATAATTTGGGGCAGACTCGACGATTTACCGGAATGAGAATGAAGGTTACTGTTGATTTGCCTTGAACCCCCAACCCCCCACCTGGCAAACGTGGGTGGGTTCCAACCGCCGCAAGGGAAAAGATGCAGCTCTGAGGAATTTCATTCAGATGCGGCGTGCCAAGGAAAATTTCTCTTCCAGCTCGTTTCTCGAATCTTGATCTCGCGTTCCATCAGAGACTTTAAACACTGATCGTCTTCTTTATGTTTGTTTTCGGTTTCAGCTCGGCCTTCATAGCCGTCCTTTATTAGGGGTGAGTACCGGAGAGGGGCGGGGAACCCTTCCCGCACGGCAATGAAAAGAGATTCAACGATTTCGAATCCATAGGGAGGGAAGGGCGATGAAGAGAATCCTATTCCTGATGGCGGTGGTGTTCTTCCTACCGGGCCTGGTTCTTTCACCCCTGGCGGCCGATTACCCGGCCAAACCCGTCACGATCGTTGTTCCCATGGCTCCCGGAGGAGCTCGCGACCTGCAGTGCAGGGCGTTCGCCGCCTTCGCCGAAAAGGTCCTCGGCAAACCCTTCGTGGTCGTCAATAAACCGGGCGCTTCCGGCATGATCGGCATGCTCGCCGGGGCCCAGGCCGCTGCGGACGGGTATACGCTGACCGGGAGCTCGACCAGCGACATCGGCGCGGTGGAATGGGAGATCGCCAACGGGCGAAAACCCGCCGTTACCCGCCACGATTTCACCGCCCTGGGAACTTTCACCGTGAGCCCCACTTTGATCGCCGTGCCCTATAACAGCCCCTGGAAGACCGTGGCCGACCTGGTCCGGGAGGTGAAGGCCAAACCCGGCCATTATGCCTTCTGTTCCGGGGGCATGTATAATGCCACCCACCTCTCCGCCGAGGTCTTTATTCGAGCCACGGGCCTGAAAGTCCGGCACGTCCCCTATCCCGGAGGAGGAGCGGCCGTTTCCGCCCTGGTGGGCAATCATGGGGACTTCGGTTGCCCCTCCATCTCCTCTTCCCTGTATCTCGCCCGGGGGAATAAACTAAGGGTTCTGGCCGTTCAGAGCGATAAGAGATGCCGTCTGCTCCCCGACATCCCGACGGTCAAGGAGCTGGGAATTGACGCCGAGTTCCCTACCTGGCAAGGAATTCTGGCCCCGCTGAAAACTCCCAAGGCAATCGTGGAAAAGCTCCAGGACATTTTAGAGAAAGCGACGCAGGATAAAGGATTTATCAAAATCATCGAGGGGCAGGGGGATGAAGTTGTTCACCTGAACGGCGACGAGATGTCCAAGTATTTAGAACAAGAATCCGCAAGATTTGCCAAACTCCTCAAAGTACTGATAGAAGAAGAAAAAGGAAAGAAGTAGCTACACATCGGGGAAAGCGAAATCATCCTCAGCCAAAGAAGTTCCGGGAGGAAGGCGGATATGACTCGAGAACGGGCGGGAGGTCTAATCTTCCTGGCGGTCGGAGTTTACGGGCTCTTTTTTTCCCTTCAGCTTCCCGTGGGTAAATGGAATGAACCAGGTCCCGGCGTTTTCCCTCTCGTGCTTTCTTCTCTACTTTCTCTTTCAGGGGTCTTATGGTTCATCCAGGGAAGATCCAAAGGCAGCCAGGAGGGGAAGATCGACTGGGGTAAAATCCTTAAGAACCTGAGGACTCCGCTCCAGATTGCCGGGGTAACGGCGGCCTACATCGTGGCCCTTCAACCGGTCGGCTATTTAATCGCCTCCTTTCTGTACCTGCTCGTCTTGTTCCTCTGGGTATCCCGTTACCGCCCGTGGACGGCCCTGGGGTTGGCGGTCCTCTTCGGAGTCGGGAGTTGGTTTTTTTTCGAAAGACTCCTGGCCGTTCAACTCCCGGCCGGGCTTTTGCCTTTTTGATGGTTAGGCCCTTTCGGAGGAGAGAGGAGCTTCGATGGATGTCCTCACCAATATCTATAACGGATTTCATACCGCGCTGAGTCTGCAGAATATTTACCTCTGTTTCGTCGGTTGCCTCTGGGGAACGGTGGTGGGGGTTCTTCCGGGGATCGGCCCCCTGGCGGGAATCACTCTTTTGATTCCGGCCACTTTCGGGCTTGATGCCACGGGTTCGATCATCATGCTGGCGGGCATTTATTACGGGGCCATGTATGGGGGTTCGACGACCTCCATCCTCATGAACATCCCCGGGGAGTCCGCCTCGGTGGTAACCTGCATCGACGGCTACCAGATGACCCTGAAGGGAAGGGGAGGGGCGGCGCTCTTCATCTCGGCGTGGGGGTCGTGGATCGGGGGGACTCTGAGCGTGATCGGGCTTATGCTCTTGGCTCCCGTCCTGGCGGATTTCGCCATGAAGTTCGGCCCGGCGGAGATGTTCTCCGTCCTTCTGGTTGCCTTTATTCTTCTCGGGTCTCTGGGGACCGGCTCCTTCTTCAAGAACATGCCCATGATCTTTCTGGGTCTGTTGATCGGGGCCATCGGGATGGACCCGTTGACGGCAACCCTGCGCTTTACCCATGGCGTGAAAGAGCTCTATGACGGGATTGGATTCCTGCCCGTGGCCATGGGCCTTCTGGGGATCGGAGAAGTCCTGTCCTCCACGAAGGAAAGCCTGGTGAAGATCGTCCACAAGGTCAGGATTCGGGAATTGCTGCCCACGCGGGAAGAGCTGAGAGCTTCCTGGGGCCCCATATTCCGCGGGTCCGGCATCGGGTTCTTCATCGGCCTTTTACCGGGATCGGCCCATATTCTGTCCAGTTTCGTGAGCTACATGGTGGAAAAACGGCTGGCCGAAAGGCCGGAGGAATTCGGGAAGGGCCGGATCGAAGGGGTGGCCGCGCCGGAGACGGCCAACAACGCCGCCAGCGGGGGAGCCATGATCCCGTTCCTGGGCCTGGGAATCCCCACGGGCCCTCCCGCTGCAGTCATGATGATCGCTTTGCTGATCCACGGGATCCGTCCGGGTCCGCTTCTCATCTCCCAGCAGCCCCAATTATTCTGGGGGTTGGTCGCCAGCATGTATATCGGAAATTTGATTCTGGTCGTATTAAACCTCCCCCTGGTGGGAATCTTCGTGAACCTGCTCCGGGTCCCTTTCCGGATTCTGTTTCCCATCATCCTCTTAATCTGTCTGGTCGGAACCTATTCCGTAAACTCGAGCATCTTCGAGCTGGGAGTCCTGCTGGGCTTCGGGGTAGTGGGCTATGTTTTCCGGGAACTGAAGTTCGACCTGCCGCCTTTTATCCTGGCCATGATCCTGGGGAACCCCATGGAAGTCGCCTTCCGGCAGACGCTGATGCGCAGCGGAGGATCTTTCTCGATTTTCTGGGAGAGCCCGATCGCGCTGACGCTCGTTGCGGCGGCCGGTCTTTTATTCCTTTGGAACATCTTCCGGAGCCTAAAGGTGTTTGTGGTTTCGTGGATGAAAGCTCTGGAAGAAGGATAGAATGAAAATCCCCCGCGACAGCTGAGGGGAGATTGATTTTCGAAAATTGATACTGGAGGGAGGAATCATGACCGAGCAGAGCATCGTAGGCCGCCTCAGCGCCTACATCTCCGCGGCAGGCGGCCGGCCATTGCCGGAGGCCGTCTCCGAAAAAGCCAAGCATCATATCCTGGACACCCTGGCGGCCATGGTTTCGGGGTCCCGGCTGAAACCGGGCGGATTGGCCATCGACTTCATACGCCAACAGGGGGGGACGCCGGAAGCCCAGGTCATCGGAACGGACTTTCTCACCACGGCCATCAACGCCGCCATGGTCAACGGCTTTATGGCCCACGCGGATGAGACGGATGATTCTCACGCCCCCTCCCTGACCCACCCGGGGTGCGCCGTCGTCCCCGCGGCGTTGTCCGTGGGGGAACTGGAAAATCAATCCGGGGAGGCCTTCCTCCGGGCCGTGGTCCTGGGATATGACCTCTCCTCGCGGGTCGCCAGGGTCATGGGCAAAGGGACGTATCGCATCCAAGGCCACGCCACCCACTCCATCGGCCCGCTCTTCGGCGCCATGGCGGCGGCGGCCAGCCTCGCCGGGTTGAACCCGCGCCAGGTCTCCCATGCCCTGGCCTATACGGGGCAGCAGGCTTCGGGCATTACCTCCTGGCCCCGGGACGAGGAGCATGTGGAGAAAGCCTTTGTCTTTGCCGGAATGGGCGCCCGGAACGGCGTCACCTCCGTCCTGTTTGTGAAGCATGGATTCACGGGAGAGGACGATATCTTTTCGGGGAGCGACAATTTCCTGGAAATCTTCTGCCCCGCCAGGGATGAGTTGCCCCAGTGGATTGACAACCTGGGAAGTCACTACGAGATTTCGGTGACCAACATTAAAAAGTTCTGCGTCGGCTCGCCGATCCAGGCCGCCGCCGACGCCATGACCGACCTGGTTCAGCAGCACAGGCTGACCCCGCAAGGGGTGAAAAAGATCGATGTCCATCTGCCCCCCATGGGTTCGCAGGTGGTGAACAACCGGGCCATGCCGGACATCAATTGCCAATACCTCGTTTCGGTCATTCTGCTGGACGGCAGGTTGACTTTTGAGGCCGCCCACAGTTACGAGCGCATGGCCGACCCCCGGGTTCGCGCCGTGCAGGCTCGCGTCAACCTCATCGGCGACCCGAAGTTCGCCGAGCTGGAACGGAAACGGCCCGGCCAGGTCCGCATCCAGATGGAGGACGGCCGGGTTTTCGAGAAACTGGTCCCGGCGGTACGCGGCACCGCGGACAACCCCATGTCCCGCGAGGAAGTGGAGGTGAAATCGTTGGACCTACTCGACGGGGTCCTGGGAAAACGGTCGAAAGCCCTGGTGGAGAAGGTCTGGGACCTGGAGAAATTGAAATCCGTGCGGGAGCTGCGCCGCTTGCTCTCCGTGCCTTGAACTTCCCCGAGGGGCCCCGGGCAACGAGAGAGGCGTCCCGTTCGCTGAATTTGAATTTTTTCACAGGGGAAAAAACGGAAGAATTTTTCATTGAATCCCTAAAAAGCTCTCCTCCCTTTGAAAAGGGAGGACGGGAGAGATTTCTGGCAAGGCCGTTTCAAAGCGCTAAAGTGTTACGATACGATCAATAAAGCCCGAGGGAGATATGGAGACTGAAAAAATCGGCATCACCGAAGAAGTGGCGGATTTCGTGGCCGCGGTCCAATATAAGGATTTCTCGCCGGAAGTAATAACCACGGCCAAGCGCTGCATCATCGACGGGATCGGCGTGATTCTGGCGGGCTCGACGGAAACCTGCACCGGCATCGTGCGTGAATTCGCCCGCTCCGTGGCGGGGCGGGAAGAAAGTTCCCTTTTGGGCAAGGGGGGAGGTCGAATGCCGGCCCACCTTGCCGCCCTGGTAAACGGGACCTCCGGCCACGCCATGGACTGGGACGACACGGCCCTCTCCGTCGAGCCTGACCGGTCCGTCCTGATCCATCCTACTCTGCCGCCCCTGGCGGCGGGACTGGCCATGGGGGAAAAATTGGGGTTGTCGGGGAGGGATCTGATCACCGCCTTCGTCGCCGGCTTCGAAGTGGAATGCAAGATCGCCGAGTGCATCCATCCCGATCACTGGCTGCGCGGGTTTCATACCTCGAACACCTGCGGGGTTTTCGGGGCGACCGCGGCAGTTTGCAGGCTGATGGGTTTGCCGGCCGGAAGGGTCCGCAGCGCCCTGGGGATCGCCTCCAGCATGGCTGCGGGAATCAACGTAAACCTGGGAACCATGGTAAAGCCCCTGCACATGGGCCGGGCCGCGGAAAACGGCATCGTCTGCGCCCAATTGGCGGCTTCCGGGTATGAAGGTCATCCGAACGCCCTGGAAGAGCACAAGGGGTTCTTTCACGCCTTCGGGGGAGGGTTCTATCCGGAGCGGATTCACGGAAGGCTTGGGCGGCCGCTCTCCATCGTTGAACCCGGAGTTTCCATCAAACCCTACCCCTGCGGAGTGGTGGGCCATCCGGCGATGGACGCGATGAAAACCCTGGTCGTGCGGAATAATCTTCAGCCCGCGGATGTGGTGCGCGTGAAGGTATCCACCGGCTCCAATCTTTTGCCCCCCAAGGGTCCGCTCCGGTACAAGAAGGCCCAGACCGGCCTGCAGGGCAAGTTCTGCGTTCCCTTCCAGATGGCCAGCATGATCATCCGGCGGAAGGCCGGCATGGGGGAGTTTACCGACGAGTTCGTCCAAACCCCCTCCGTTCAGGAGATGATGGATAAGGTGGAAACCGTCATCGACCCGGAGATCGATGCCCTGGGGAGCGATAAAATCGTGAGCCTGATCGAGGTACAGCTGAAGGACGGAAGGGTTCTTCGGGGAAAATCCGAAGAGCATTACCGGGGCGGGCCCCGCAACCCCCTGACCCGGGAAGACCTCGCCGAAAAATTCCATGACTGCGTTCACCGGGTTCTGACCCCGGAACAGGCCCGGAAACTGATGGAGACCATCGAATCGTTGGAAAGGTTGGATTCCCTTCGCAGTCTAACCGAGATGGCGGCCATTACCTGAGAATCCTGAGGCTGTGAAAAAATTCAATAGGGGGGAGGCAAAAGCCTTTCTCGTTGGCCGGGGAAGGGACAAGTTCACGCCGCCAAAACCCGGCGGGAGATGAATGACCGTGAAGCACTTCCCCGACTTCCGCCGAGCGACGCCGGCGACTTGGGAATATTTTTATAAGAACAGGATGATTCTCGCACCGGTTCCGGTGAATTAAAAACCGGGCCGCCCACGGAGAAACCAGCGCCTGTTTTGGCGGCGTGAACTTGCCCCTTCCCCGGGTATCCCCGGTCTCCCAAATAACCGCTGCCTGAATTTTTTCACCGCTTCAGGGGATTCGGGGGGGATTTCAGAGAGGGGTCGGCTAGACAAGATCTTCTGGCAAATTCCAGGACCTTCCATCTCGACCATCCACACGACGAATCGCCCACCTTTCGAACAAAGCCAAAAGTTGACAATACCAATTTGGAAAATATAGAATGAATGGGCCTCTAAGGTCGCCTCTCAAAAGAAGAGAATTAACGATTCCTGGACCCTTCCGGGTCAGAGGCTATTTATTATTGGGGAAAGTCACCGAGTGACAGGAGGAAGAGAATGAGCGCTCCCGAGGGTTCGGAGAAAAAGGAAAAAGCTCCGGCGAAAAAAGAAGAGAAGAAGGCCAAAGTACGGGAAGCCTTCACGAGTTTTGGCGAGCCGGTTAAGGTCTCCTACGGCCCGGAAGACCTGTCCGGGTTTGATTATCAACGGGACCTGGGGGAGCCCGGGACCTATCCATTCACCCGGGGCGTCTATCCCACGATGTACCGCAGCCAGCTCTGGACCATGCGCCC
>PMCE01000507.1 GCA_003154025.1 Syntrophaceae bacterium | reverse complement strand
GACCGGGCAACAGGGGAACTCAAAAGGAGGTTCAGGCTCTCGGGGGTGGTGATCAGAATCTCCGGCGGATGACGCAGCATCTGCCGTCTTTCGCTCTGGGGAGTGTCTCCGGTCCGGGTGAGCACCCGGATGTCGGGGAAACCTTCCCCCGATTCTTCGAAAATCTTCCGGAGCTCGCTCAAAGGCTTCAGCAGATTGCGCTGGATATCATAATTCAGGGCCTTCAGCGGGGAGACGTAAAGGACGCCCAGATGCCCGGTCGGCAAGGCGCCCGTGATCAATCGGTTGAGAGCCCACAGGAAGGCGGCTAGGGTCTTGCCGGTTCCGGTAGGCGCGGATATGAGGAGGTGTTCCCTCGCGGCGATCCTCGGCCAGGCCTCCTGCTGGACATCAGTGGGCCGGCCGACATGGTCCGTAAACCATCTGGTGATCAGGGGGTGAAAATGGGTTAAGCTATCCTGCCTTCGATCCATGGATCGCGAATCCTTTTTCCATTCCTAAACTATTCTAAACTATTCTAAATTCATGTCGTCTGCCCGTCAAGGAAGGTGCGCCGTATCCTGCGGTGGTGGCAGAGAGTCTAACCGGGTCTCCTTCTCTTTTTTGTCCCAAAGGGTGGAAAAGGGGTTTTTGGGGAGCTTTCCTGCTTGCCACATTATTCCCTCAAATTCTGAATATTTTTCCCCTAAAGTTTTGCCTCCCCGGATTTAGTGGACACAGCGAAGAATTAGAGTTATAGAGAAAAAAGGATCGGAGGTGCGCCGTGGCAACAAATCGCGTCGTCATGCCCCATCGAAATATGGCAAAGAAAAATAAGCTGAAGATACGGGATGCTCGCAACGAAGATCGCGAAGTCGCCCGCAGGGTAACCCTTGCTGCTTTTCAGCAATACGCCGCCGTTATGCCCCCTCCCCGATGGGAAGGTTACCGGGAGAACATCCTGGCTACGCTGACGGACCCAGCGCCGGCCCAACACATGGTGGCGGAAAACGAAGGAGTCATTCTCGGGTCGGTTCTCCTGTACCCCCCGGGAACCGCTTTCTCCACCCCTGATGAGGGCCCTCTCGCATGCCCGGAGGTGCGCCTTCTGGCCGTCGCACCCGAGGCCCGGGGTCAGGGCATCGGCACCGCGCTCATGAAGGAGTGCATTCGCCGTGCGCGCCGGTTGGGGGTTGTCTGCCTGAACCTGCATACGACCGACATGATGCAGGTGGCGATGCGTATGTACGAGCGAATGGGGTTCGTTCGTTTCCCCGACCTGGATTTCCATCCGGACCCGAGTATCACCGTCAAGGCCTATCGTCTCGCCCTCGACCGGCCGGGAAAAGCAGAAAGAGGGTGAATGGCCCTTTCTAATGAATCGAAAGTCACCACAAGATATGGTAGCGATCAATGACTTGGTAGTGCAGTTATTACGTTTTGAGATGACCCCTGAAATCCGTGTGACACAATATTTAGCCCCGCTATCATTTCATCACCTTTTCCCTATAATCAATCTAACCATAAGTAGTCTGGGATGATGAAAAGGAGGGAATATGAACGAAGCAGCTGACAAAAAGCCGTTATGTGGTTTGATGATTTTAGCCTTAAAGGAAATTTGGCTTTGCTGCCCTTGTTAAGGCATTTTAAAAGTCAAAAATTTATCGTTATTCAAACCATTTATGCATTACTGCGGCCTTTTCTGAGAGTTTTGATCATGGCACGCTATCGCAACTTTTGTTCGATGAGGGTCATGTGCAAGATGTTGGGATTCCCATTATTTTCTGCCGCCATTTTGAACTTAAACGAATCTGGAAATCCGCTTGCCCTTCCCAAGTGCCGGCCTCCTACCATCGTTCGGGACGTTTTCCATTGCCGGCGCCCTGTGATATTTACGCCTGTCACCTCAGTCCCGCATTGCGCAATGCATTAATATACTTATCTGTTTCCGATTAATTTTTATGTGGGTGTAGCTTCGCATAGCTATCCAGTTAAAATTTAGGATTTATCCTGAGAACTTCGGCAGCTTCAGCGCGGGCCTCCTCTTCTCGGCCCATCATACCGTATGTACCGGCCAGGGCATGACGGGCGAGAATATTTTCAGGCGCACGTTCTATCGCCTTCGGCATATGTTTCATGTCGGCTTGAATATTCTTTCCTTCCCGGTAGTCTTCTTGTACCTCCACGATATCAGAAGGGGATGGTGGAAATGGTATCCCGGGTCGCGGAACAATCTTAGAAGATTTGGCGGCTGGATGATATTCCGCAGCTTCTTGGGCGAACTGCGCCGGGATCATTTCTATGACAAACCTGGCGAGGCCAAAAGAAAACTTGCCTATGCTTCCCGGCCCCGTTTGTGAACCTAACGGGACCAGAGGCCGAAACTCTATTTACTCCGACCGGAAAGGTTGTTTCTGCAAAGAACAATGGGAGAAGGGCGCCCCGAATGGCTACCCGTTTCGGGCTTCCAATCAAACGGTGAATGTAGCAATTTGCCTCACTTGGCAATACTGTCACAATCTATAACTATTTAAAATGATTTTATTTTTTAAAAAGACCCCCAAAAGTGGGGCATATATGTTAAGAAATCATCGATCTTAAATCCGTTTTCCCGCCGAAAGGTATTTTCCAAATCGTTTTCAACCTTCCGATACTATTACATTTTTTATTTCATCGAGAATTTCCAGCCATTGAATTTTGCCTTGGTACCTATCTTGCTTTGAGGTCTATGGGGTAACTCATCTGCGTATGAAGTGAAATGAAATTAAATAATTTCCAGATCTCTTCGGCTTTTTGGGCCTGTTTTTATATTGTCCTGCTGGTCGCTGCAGGATGCAGTAGTTTAAAATCGGAGAACGAGATATTACAGGGAGAGATCATAGACGTTAACGCTGAGAATGAGAAACTGAGAAAAGAACTCATGGCCCTAAAAACTGAAAATTCCAAGATGTATGTGCGAGTCGCCCAGTTACATCTTGAGATTGCTTCCCTTCATAACGAAATCCAAAATATGCAAAAGGACCTGGACCTATTCAAGACGCAGCTCAAGGAGGGAGAAAAGAAGAACAAATAATCTTAAGCAGCGAATGATTTGTATTCGGGCTTTCCCTTCCTTATGGGTGGGGAGTTAGGGGATCTTAAAGAAAAGGAGGTGAAAAAGAAATGCGCAAACTGATCGCTTTGTTCGTATGTCTGCTGTTCGCCACGTCGCTGATGGTAGCGGCGGGCTGTGCCAAGAAGGAAGAGCCAGCGAAACCTGCTTCTACGACCACAACGACCACCACGGAGCAAGCCAAGCCCGCTGAGCCAGAGAAGAAGCCAGAGGAGAAGCCAGCGGCAACCACCACAACGACGACCACTGAGGCCGCCAAGCCACCGGAAAAGAAGTAAGAAGGTAAATGGGTAAATAATCTCGTTGCGTAAAATAATCTTAGAGGAAGGGAGGCGAAAAAGATGAAAAGGATGCTGATCGTTATGGTAGCTCTGATTGCCATGGTGGCCTTTGTGGGAGGCGTGATGGCCCAGGAGAAGACAACGACAACCACCACGACAACGACCAAAACGGCCAAGCCCCCCAAGGACATGAAGTTCACGGGAATGGTGGCAGGTTATGAGGCCGGCAAGATGATCAAGGTGAAGGGCCCGAAGGACAAAGAGATGTCCTTTGATATCGTGGCCGATACCAAGGTCAAGGGCGAAGTGAAAGACGGCGCCAAAGTGACCGTGATCTACAAAAAGGACGGCGACAAGATGATGGCTACCGGTATCGCCGTGGCCGCTGAGAAAAAGAAGACGGAAAAGAAGACGGAAAAGAAGGCGGAGACAACGACAACCACCACCACAACGGTGACCCCACCCCCAGAGAAGAAGTAATTAAGTCTAAGTCTGGGAGAAGAGAAGAGGGGCTAGCCGTCTTCAAGATCTTTCTCCGGAGGCACATTCCCCTAACGGAATGTGCCTCTTTTTTTACCCCCCCCCATCATCATTCCGGTTTCCTTATCAGGAAGAACAAAACGCCCTTCGGACGAATTTAAACCGGTAACATGACTCGTCCGCACTTCTGGCAGCGAAAGATTTGCATAACGGGCTTAATTATCCAAGGGACCAGATAGAAAACAAGAGATGACAGCGCCAAAAATATTAAGCCGCGGTTTCCTCCTCAGTTTCCTCGCTCAATTTACTTTCTCATCTGTCTTCTGCATTCTTATCCCGGTCATCCCAATTTATCTCTTACGATTCGGAGCCAAAGAGGCGGAGATTGGTTTTCTTGTTGGAATTTTCAGCGTCTCCTCATTGATCCTTCGTCCCTTCGTAGGGAAAGCTCTTTTGACTATCCCGGAAAGAGACTTCATGATCGCTGGGACGCTTCTCTATGTGCTCTCCTGCCTGGCCTATCTTATAGCCCCTCCCTTCTGGCCCCTCCTGATCGTGCGGGTTGTTCATGGGATTGGATCGGCCTTTTTTGCGACCGCCTCCTTTACCTTGTTAGCAAGTATGCTTCCTGAAGCTCATCGTGGTCGGCTGATCAGTTATTATTTTTTATCTTTCAATCTGGCTTTTGCTCTTGGTCCGTACCTCGGCATGTTCCTCATCAATAGCTTTAATTTTTCCATTCTTTTCCTGGTTTGTACGGGCTTATCGTTATGCTCCTTCTATCTGACGTTGAAATTGGGGAAGAGGGAATTAATCGCATCCGACCAGAAATTCCGGAAACCCCAATCCTTCCTGAACCGGGGAGCGCTTCCACCGGCCATTATCGCTTTCATGCTTAACTTTATCTGGGGGAGTATAGCCGCTTTTTTCCCTCTATATGCCCTGAAGCATGGAGTTTCAAATCCAGGAATTTTCTTCATCTTCCTGGCCGCTACCCTCATGTTGGGGCGTGTTTTGGGGGGAAGAATATTGGATGCCTATGATCGAAAGAAGGTAATTACGTATTGCCTATCTATTATTATTATTGCCTTAATCATCCTTCCCTTCGCCAATAGTCTTGGAATGTTTATCCTGATTGCGGTGATGTTAGGAACGGGATGGGCCTTTCTTTATCCGTTCCTGACTATTCATGTCATTGAGAATGCCGGTCTGGAAAGAGGTCCAGCCATGGGCACGTTTACCGCCCTGGCTGATTTGGGAGCTGGTCTGGGGCCGATGCTCATGGGCATTGTTCTTGAAAAGTTTAGTTATCCAGTTATGTTTGGCTGTCTGATCCTCACCGGGGTCTTAAATTTCTCTTATTTTTATTGGGCCATTCCGAAAAAGAAATAATTGCTTTAAAAATAATCTCCATTTCTTTCCCGGTTATCGAAGAAGGTTCGATATAAATATCATTTATTGAATCGGAATGCGGCATCTCTTCCTGTAATGAACAATCCGGATCCATAAGACGACCTTTCGCTGAAGAGTAGGGGTAATCTTCTCCTCCGCTTCTCCTTGCCTGGCTCTCATCCACGACATATCCCAATCTAAAACAAGAAAGGTCCCTTCGACCCCGTTTGGACTCCTCTCTCATTTACGAGAGCTATGGACTGGGTGAAGATCAGGGGATTCAGGGAAGGAAGGATAGCCATTAATCGGTGGAAATGGGAAGGGCAGCCTCTTTGATTTTGGGATTTTTTTAGACCGAATTCTAGAAGAGTCGAGACTTTTTCAGAATTCGGTCTAAATTAGCCGAGAGCCCCGCCTTATTCTTGGGGCTCGTACCCCAAACTCGTACCTATTTTTTCACCGGCACGGCGTAGGGGCCTTCCCGGACAAAGGCCATGCGCGGAGAAATGCCCTTCTCTTTGTAGGCCTGGTAAGAATAGAAGACCGCGTTCTGCACCATTTCTTCCACTTTCCTGGTCCGGCTTTTTCTCTTGCCAGCGGCAGTCAGGAAGTCATATCCGCTCACCCCCGGAAGCATGGAGAAAACAGCCTCCGGGATATCGGAGGTGCAGTAGATCATCCCCTCCTCGCCGACTTTTCTCAGGACTCTTCCCCATACCTCGGGCTCCCACTGGTCCTTGGTGAACCTCCAGGATGGGGATTTCAAGACCTCTACGTATCCGTCGGGGCCTTGAAGTTTTAGGAGGTGGCAAAGGGTCTTGTACTCCGGCCCGCCGATGGGTTCCGGGTCGCGGTTGTCGGCGGCAATGATGATGATCCCCTTCTCCTTCACCGCGGGGACAGCCCCCACTGCCGCCTTGGCGGTCTGGTAATGGTTGCGCCCCACATACCCGCCGTGGGTCAGGACGATGTCAAACTCCTCTTCCGCCGGGATGGCCACGTAGGTCTTGATCTTCTCCACGGCCATCTCCAGGACCTTCTCCAGGTCTCCGGCGAAGACCCCGGTCATGCGCATCTCCTTATCCAGAGTCACCGTGATGGTGAAATCAACGCCCACCGCCTTGGCCACGGCCAGGGCTTCTTCGTGGCATGGATTCCCCTCGAAGACCAGGTTGGTGGCGCAGGGGGATTCGAGAAACTCAGGACTGTGGAACTTCTGGATGGTGCGGAGGTTCACCAGCCCCGGGCAGACGGCCTTCCTTCCGCCGGAGGCTCCAGCCATGAAATGGCTCTCCGTCAGGCCCGTGGCGATCTTCAAATCAGCCTCGTGAAACAAGCGATTCAAGTAGACGTCCGTTCCCGTAGGGGTTCTGCCCACCGAAACAAGAATGGACTCATTTTCGCAGTCATGGTCCAAAACCTCATAGGAAGAGACGATTTTCTTTCCGAGCATCTCTGTTTTTTCTTGCGTGGTGCTGGCCCGATGTGTTCCGGTGCCCACGATGATCCGGACATTCTCCCGCCGAATTCCCAAACCATGCAGCTTCTTAAGGAGAGGGGGAAGAATTCCCGCCTTCCCCTGGTAGGGAACGGGCCGGGTGATGTCGGAAATGGTGATGGCTACTTTTAAATCCTCCGCTGATTTTCCTTTTGCCCGGACGATCTCTTCCACAGTCGGGCCCCCGCAGGGCTGGTCCAGGGCTTTCTGAATCTCCTTCGCCGGGTTCTTCAAGACCTCGGCCTTCCCCATGGTCAGTTCCACGCTATCCGGCGGTACGGATACCATCAAAGGCCCGCCGGTAAACTCTACCCGTACCTTCTTCCATCCCTTGGTTTTTACTTTCTCCAAGGTGGATAGTAAATCAGCTCGCATATCGAAAAACTCTCCTTCAAACGCAAATCACAGACAGCATTTCAAGGGCGCGCGCCGCGCGCCCCCACATTCCGCATTCGCCATTCCGAATTCCGCATTAGGCTTATCCCACTGCCGGTATCAACTCCAGGTCCCCGGTGAAGGCCGCATCCAAGGTGGGTTTCATCAGCTTGTCCACGTCTCCCCGTTCGGTTTCCATGGGCGTGGGCATGTTCTGGAGCTTCATCTTCAGTTGGGGATCTTTCGCCGCGGTGATCATCCGTTTGATATGGGCCTTGGAGACACCTGCATCGGCCAGCGTGGCCGGGAACCCNNGAGCGAAAAGGACCGTATAGTAAGGGTTCAAGATGGCGCAGGCCCGGCCGTGGCTCAGGATATCGATCAGGGAAAAACTCCCCAGGTGGGGACCGCTCGTACCCCCGATCATGATGGAGTACCCGCCCAGGTCCGTGCCCAAGCCCAGGCTGAGCCGGGCATCCCGATCCCGGGGATCTTTTTGAACCTTCGGCAGTCCGTACACGATCAGCGCCAGGCAGGCCCTGGCTACCTCTTTCATCTTCTCGTAGTAGGCCTGGCCGGCGGCCCCCATGAACACCTCCCAGGCATGGGCGATGCCATCAAGTCCCCCGTCGAGGGTCAGATCCATGGGAGCTCCCAGGGTAACTCGATAATCAAAGACCGAGGCCTGCGGCACGATGGCTTCGTCGACGATGAGTTTCTTCTGGCCGGTCACCAGGTCGGTGATGTTGGAATACTTGGTCAGGTGAGCTCCCGAACTCGCCGCCGTCTGCACGGCAATCAGCGGCAGGAGGGTTTTCCCGCTGGCCCCCTTTACCTTGCTGACCATTCCCACCCCAAAGTAAGGATCCACGGTGCTGGCCGCGGATTCCCCCGCCTGCAAAGCCTTTTTCACGTCTTCCGGGGAAAACGTGGCCAGGACGTTGGCCGCTTTGGCGGCATCGATGGTGCTGCCCCCCCCGACGGCCACGATGACTTCGGGCTTCGTGCGAGCTACATGGAGGGCCAGCCGGTATACATCTTCCCGCGGAGCGTTGGGCCCGGCTCCGACGATGACTTCGGCTTCTATCCCTTTTGACCGCAGGGCATCCATGACGGTCTGCAGGGTCCCCGCCATCCAGCCCTGGCCCAGATCGGCCACGATCACCAGGGCCCTTTTGCCATACCGAGCGGCGCAGTCCCCCGCTTTGCCCAGCACGTCAAACCCGAAGGTGTAAGTTTCGCCTTTCCATCCTTTGAGCAAATTATTCGCGCTTTCCACCACACGTTCCATTCAGACACCTCCCATGAGATTTCAGATTTAAGATTCCAGGTTGCAGATTCATAAAATCGTCTTCTGTTAGATTTCAGATTGTAGCGCCGAAACGATAAGATATTTCTCTTTCATCTGCAATCTGAAATCATTTCAACGCTTCTTCCACCAGGGTAATCAATCTTTTTGGAGAAATGGGCTTGGGCAGATACAGGTTGGCCCCTGCTTCCATGCCTCGCTGCCGATCCTCCTCCCCGCTCCTGGCGGTCAGCATGAGGATGGGCGTCTCGGCGTAGGAGCCCATCTGCCGGATCCTCTGGCAGACCTCAAAGCCGGTCATCTCCGGCATGCTCACATCCAGGATCACCAGGTCGAACTGGCCCCCGGAAACCTTCTCCAGAGCCTCCGGCCCGTTGGACAGAGCGGTCACCGCAAACCCCAGGGGGGTGAGCAGTTCTTGAATGGCGATTAGAACCAGATCATCATCGTCTACGACCAGAACTCTCTTGGCCATGCCTACCCATCCCTTCGAATGATCGAATTGAACCCGCGCCGCACTCGGAAAATGCCCCCCTCCCGCTTCCGATTACCCTTCCACCATCCATTCCAAAGCCGTCCGCAGGTGGGAAGACAAGACCGGCAGGCGCACCCGGAAAGTGGTTCCTTCATTTACCCTGCTTTCCACCTCAATTCGTCCGCCGTGGGCCTCGATGATCCCGTAACAGATGGCAAGTCCAAGGCCCGTCCCTTTTCCTACCTCCTTGGTGCTGAAAAAAGGCTCGAACACTTTCTCCACATTTTCTTCGGGAATTCCTACCCCCGTATCCTGCACGATCACTTCCACATCATTCCACCCGTTATGGCGCAGGAGGGAGGCCGCAATCGTCAGTTCCTTTTTCCGATCCGCCTTTTCCATGGCGTCGCGGGCGTTGGAAATGAGGTTCAGGAATACCTGCTCCAGCTGGTTGGAATCCCCCCGGATCTTGGGCAAGTCAGGCTGAAAGTTTTTTATGATCCGGATTCCATGGTTGATCATCTGCTGGCCGGTAATCATCAGGGCGTTCTCGACCGGCTCGGCAATGTCCATCGGCCGGAAGTCCAGCTTGGACTGGCGGGAGAAATCCCGTAGATGATTGATGATCTTCGCGATCCTCTCGTGGCATCTTTGAAGCAAATCGAGCCGCTTCCGGTTCTCATCGTCCTTGTCCAGCCTTTCCCGCATGACGTGGACGAACGTATCCGCGGCCATGAGGGGATTGTTCAGCTCATGGGCCACGCCCGCCACCAGGTCGCCCAGGGCCCGCATCTTCCCCACCTGGATCAGGTGAGCCTGGGTCTTCTTCAGCTCCTCCTCCAGCTTCTTCTGCTCCGTGAGGTCTTTGAAGACGCCGAGGGTTCCGATAGTCCGTCCGGTTTCGTCCCGGAGGAGGGAAGCCGAAGTGAGGATCGGAACCGTTCCTCCCGCCTTGAGGGCGGTGGTTTCATGGTTCTTCAGGCTCCCCTTCTCCCGCAGGATGGACATGATCTTTCGGGCCTCGGAAATCCCGTCCTGATAATACTGATAGATGGGATGGCCGATCATCTCTCCCCGGGAGCTTCCCACCATCTCTTCCATAGCCCGGTTGACGAAGGTAATTTTCCCCTTCGGGTCCGTCGTCACGATGGCATCCACGGAGCTCTGGACGATGTTTTCCAGCTGGTCCTTGGTTTTCCAGAGTTCTTTTTCCAGGGCCAATTTCTCGGTGATATCCCGGGCGATCTCCACAAACCCGAGGGTCTTTCCCGAATCGTCCTTCAGGGTCGTAACGATGGCGTGGGCCGTAAAAAGGGTCCCGTCTCTTCGAACCCGCTCCAGTTCGTACTCCATCATTCCTTCTGTTTCCACGTTTTGGGAGATCTGCTGGACGATCACCCGCGAACGGTCGTCTTCGCCGAAAGTCCGCCCGATGCGCATCTTTCCGATCACTTCTTCTTTCGTCCACCCAAAGAGATTCACCGACCCGCTGTTATACTCCAGGATGACTCCGCCGGGGTCGGTGGCGATGATCGAGTACTCCGTGGAGCTCTCCAGCACGCTGTTGAGCATTTGGGAAAGGTTTCGGTATTTTTCCTCTTTCTCCTGTATCTCCAGGGTGCGGGCGTGAACGATCTCTTCCAGGTTCCGGGTGTAGTTGAGAACCTGATCGGCCATGCGGTTGAAGGATTTGGAGAGGGTCCCGATTTCATCACTGGTGCTCAGGTTGACTTTCTGCGTCAGATCCCCGCCGGCCATCCTCGCAGTTACCTCGGTCAGCTCTTGCAGGGGACGGGTGATCACGCGGGAAAGCATGACCGTGAGAAAAATGGCCAGGGCGACGGTTCCCAGGGCCACCAGGGTGATGAAGAATTTGGTCCGGGCCACCCCTTCAAAGATCTCCTCTTCGTAGCTCCCCGCGGCAATGATCCAGTCCCAATCCCGGAAATACTGGTACTTGTTGATCTTCATGCGGGCGGTCTTTTCGCCCAATTCGACATTCGCCCAGGGGTAGCGAAGAGTCCCGACCTCCTTTTCCTTTAACAAGGGAGCCAGGCGGACCATCTCTCTTATGTATTCGAACCCGGCTGAGTCTTTCGCCTCCAGGATGGCCTCCCCTTCTTTGGCCGGGTGGACCACCAGTCTTCCCGAACTGTCCATTATGAAAGCGTAGCCGGTTTTCCCGATCTTTATGGATTTAATAGCCGTTCGGATGGTTAGGGCTTTCTGTTCCGGGGTGCCCACGTAGAGGGCTCCGATGATCCTGCGGTTCTTATCGAGGATCGGTTCATATGCGGTGATATACCAGTCATTCACCACGAAAGCCCGGCCCCGGTAGGTCTCTCCCTTGAGAATCGTCCGGGTGACCTCGCTGTTGGCTGGGAGGTACGTTCCCACCGCCCGGATTCCGTCGGCCCGTAACACGTTGGTGGAGATACGCAGGAGCCGGTCTCCTCCGATGCGCTGGAAAACCGTGCAGGTCCCGCCGACCAGCTGCTGGACCCGGTCCACGATAGTGTATTCTTTGGTGATCGCCACCCCGCCGATGGACCAGAGGGGAACTCGGACTCGGGTAATCTCGTTGGTGAGCTGGTTTTCAGCCAGGAACTCGACGGTTCGGTCGGGGGAAACGGTTACGGTCCGACTATATTGATAGAAGATATGGTGGGCAAGGCGTAGGTCCGAGGTCAGCTTATCCTGGAGGAGTTCTTGCTGCGCCTTGCACATGGCGTAGATATTGGTCACGATATGCTCGAGGTCGGATTCATAGGCCTGCTTCAGGTCCTCGGTAAACTTGTTCAGGGATAGCATGGCCGCCACCCCCATGGGAACGAGGGAGAGAACAAGGGTAAAGGCGATCAGCTTGGTGCGGATTTTCCAGTCTCTGAAGGGTATCACCTGTCTGGCTCCCGGTTTCAATATAGCAAAGGGAAGGGAAAATCTCAAACCCTTTAGCTTCGGATTCTTTTCCTGCCAAGATGTTAAAACCATTCAAAAAGTATAGGAAAAAATAAAATAGTACGCCTTCAAACTATTGCTTGCCATTATGTCAAATATTTTGATGCTAAGAAAGTACATTTTGTCAAATTTCGAATTATTTGCCGAATGAATATTCATTCATTTGCCATTTTGCCGTTCTTATCCCCTCCTATCATGGTCCGATGGAATAATTATTTTTAAAATAGGGCAATAAAATTAAATAATTACAATATTTTCCCGGCCATGGATATTTTCCGGTGGATGATGGCACGGCCCTTGCTCATTATGAGGGTAAAGGATAGAGGAAGGAAGTTAAGATGAAGGAGGGGAACAAAATGAAAAAATCAACAATAGTGATAATGGCCTCCATGGTTCTGGTTGCATGGGCCTCCAACGTATCTGCCGCCGAAATCCTCGGCTACCCTGTCGTCGCCGAGCAGCTTAAATTCTACTCCATCATCCTTGGTGTGATCGCCGCCGGCGTGGCCATGGTCTCCATCGCCTACCTTTGTTTCTGGCTGGCGGACCTGAAGA
>PMCE01000312.1 GCA_003154025.1 Syntrophaceae bacterium | reverse complement strand
GTCCCGTCCGGGGAATTGTCGTCCACCACCACCGCGCCGACGTCCGGCCCCTGGCCGAGGATCTCACGCAGAAGAGGCTCGATGTTCGGGGCCTCGTTGTAGGTGGGGATCATGGCCATGGCTCTCATGCGTTTTCCTCGGCCCGCCGGGTAATCCCGGAAAGGGATAGGCGGCTGAAGAAAAGCACTCCAAGCCCCGTCGCCACTTCCACCAGATACCCGAACCCGTGCATGAGAATGGCGCAGCCCAGGGCNNCCGATGCCCCCGGGGGAAGAAGGGATGATCTTTCCGAAGGCGGAAAAGATGATCACCATGATGGGAGCGGTAAAGGGAAGGAAGAGACCGAAGGCGGCCATTTGCAGGTAAGCCATCACGAATACCGTGGTCCACATGGCCACAAGGCACCCAAAGGCATACAGAATATAGCGCCCCGTGACCACTCGCATCCCCTGCAAAAGGCTCTCCAGGAGCCCCAGTATTTTTTCCCGGAAGCGAGGGGGGATCCGGACCAGAAGCCGGCCGATCCAGCCCAGAAATTTCTCTTCCCGGCGGACCACGAAAAAAAGACCCACGATCAAACCCAACGCCGAGACGCCGACCAGCGTCCCGCTCGTTCGGAGCCAGGGAGGAAGGGAGACCAGGGGCATGAGCACGAGCAGATAAATCAGCAGCACTAGGATATCCAGCAGATGTTCCACCATGATCGTGGAGAAGCAAAGGGTCTTGGGAAGCCCTTCCTTCTCCCCGAGCAGATAGGCCCGGGCCAGTTCCCCCATCTTGGCGGGGAATAGATTGTTGACCATTAAACCGATGATCAGCACGGAGACGGTGGATTGAATACGGATCTCCGGCTTCGCCGGCCAGAGTAGGTAACGCCACCCGGCTGCCTTCATGAAGAAAACCAGGAATTGAATGAGGCCGGCAGGAATCAGGAAATAATAGTTTGCCGACTGGAAGGAGGCCCACAGCACCTTGAAGTCCACCCGCTCTATGGAGAGGTAGACCGCCAGTGCGCTGATGGCCAGCCCGATGATAAAATTCAGGTGCCGGCGGAGGAAGGAAATCATCTGGGCTTCAGGCCTTCGATTTTGTCCATCACCTCCTCGGCGGTGATGGCTTCCATGCAGGTTGGGGAGGTTTCGCACTTTCTCCGGTAGCAGGGAGCGCAGGAAAGGGAAGAGATCACTTTTTCCCCCCTTCCGTAGAGCTCGATCTCCTGGGCGCAGGTCGGCCCGAAGAGGGCGAGAACCTTCTTCT
This sequence comes from Syntrophaceae bacterium, assembly GCA_003154025.1. The sequence goes on along the minus strand of PMCE01000312.1, from coordinate 2,990 downwards.
TCAAACCGATGGCCAGGTGCATGGCCGTCGTATCGCCCGTGACCACCAGGTCGCAGAGGTCGATCAGGGCGGCAAATTGCCCCAGGGTGTTCTTACATCCCGCATCAATCACCGCGCCCCCGGCGTTTCTCAGGATTCTCCGGTTCCGCTCTATCTCCGCCGGCCCCCCCAGGAGAAGGACCTTGGTTTTCGGTTGCTTCTTCAGCTTCCGGATGAGTTCCAGGTATCTCTCCTCGGTCCAGGCTTTGTTGGCGAAGACCCCGCCCGCGCCGGTGTTCAACCCGATCACCCGGTCCCCTTTTTTCAAACCCGCCTTCCGGGCAAATTTCTGTGCGAAGGCCGCATCCTCGGGGGACAGGAAGAAAAGATATTCATCCTTTTGGTAGTCGATCTGCGCGATTTCGAAGATCAGCTCCGGGTAGGTCTTCCGGTTCTGGTAAAACTTCAGCTCATCGGATAGGCCGAGGAAAAAGGCATATTCGCTGGCCTGGTTGAGGGGGAATGGATTTCCCTCCGGCCCGAGGGCAAATCCTCTCTTCTCCTTCGCCGTTACCAGGGAAACGATCGCCGCGCCCCGGGGCTCCTTTTCCAGGCCGATAACCAGGTCGAAGGTCTCCACCTCAAGAGGGAGGAGGGAGGCCAAATCAAAGGTGAGGAGCCGGTCGATGTAGGGATTGTTCTTCAGGAGCGGCTGCCCTTCCTTGTCCACCACCCAGGTGATATGGCTCTGGGGATAGATCCTCTTCAGCGCACTGAGCAGGGGAGTAGTGCGCAGAACATCCCCGATGGCCCCCAGCTTCACGATGAGGATGCGGCGGCCCATGGGATCGTACCGGTCGCATCCCTCACAGACCCGTTTGAATTTGCAGGGCCGGTCCCCGATGAAATAGCGGCAATCTAAACGCCAGAACATGCTATCACCCAATAGTGAAAGTGTAAGTGAAAGTGAAAGGAAAACCGAAAATGCAGCCCGTTGCTCTTCCTTTCACTTTCACTTACACTTTCACTTCTTTCCCGCCATCCAGTCGAACCGGTGGAACTGCATGGTGAAGGTTCCCCGGCCCTGGGTCAGGGATCTAAGGTCCGTGGAATACCCGAACATCTCTTTCAGGGAGACGAAGGCTTCCACCATGCTCACCTTTCCCTTCGCCTGGATCTGTTCGATCCTGGCTTTCCGCGCGCCCAGGTCGCCGATCACTTCCCCCACGAACTCCTCGGGAACGACCACTTCGGCCTTCATGATGGGCTCCAGAAGCACGGGGTGCCCTTTCTGGCACCCATCCCGGAAGGCCATGGCCGAAGCCACATGATAAGCAAGGACCGTGGACTGCCCCTCGCGGAAGGTCCCGCCGAGTAAGGTCACTTTTACATCTACCAGGGGATAGCCGGCCAGGGTGCCGTTTCCCATGGACTCCCCGACCCCGCTTTCGACGGCCGGCAGGAATTCGGAAGGGATGCTTCCATCCGAGCCCGTCCCGTCGTACTCCGCCCCCGATCCCCTCGGGCGGGGTTCCAGGCGAAGACGGACATGGGCGAAATTCATCACCCCCTCGATCTCCCGCTCGAACTTTCCCTCCGCCTCCACGGCTTCGGTGATGGTCTCCCGGTAGACGACCTGGGGTTTGCCCACGTTGACCGAAACGTTGAAATCATCCTGCAGCCGCCGCACGATCACTTCCAGATGAAGTTCCCCCATGCCGGAGATGACGGTCTGCCCCGTGTCTTCATCGGATTTCACCCGGAAGGTGGGATCTTCCTCCACCAGCTTCTGGAGGAAGAAGTCCATTTTTTCCTGGTCCTGCCGGGATTTCGGCTCGATGGCCACGGAGGTCACGGGCTCGTAGAAGTCGATCCGCTCCAGGGTGATGGGATGGTCTTCGGCGCAGAGCGTGTCCCCGGTGGTGGTCTCCTTCAAACCGGCGGCCCCGACGATGTCCCCGGCCCTTGCTTCCGCAATCCGTTCCTTCTTGTTGGCGTGCATCCGGAAGATGCGGGCGACCCGTTCCCGCTTGCCTTTGGTGGAGTTGTAGACTTCCTGTTCCGCCCGGAGAACTCCGGAATAAACCCGGAAGTAAGTCAGCTTCCGCCCCTCATCGGTCATGATTTTGAAGGCCAAGGCGGAAAAGGGTTCTTGGTCTGAGCTGCGGCGGGATTCGGGCTCGTCCGTCTTGGGGTTGAAACCCCGAACCGGCGGGACCTCCAGGGGGGATGGCAGGTATTCCACGATGGCGTCCAGGAGCGGCTGGATCCCCTTGTTGCGCANNGGCCGCTCCGCAGAGGACGGGAACCAGCTCGGATTTCAAAGTGGCCGCCCGCAAGACCCGTTGAATGTCTTCCACGCCGATCTCCTGACCGCCCAGGTACTTTTCCATGAAGGGATCATCTTTTTCGGCCAGGGTCTCCAGGAGCTTTTCCCGGTATCTCCGGGCTTCGGTTTCCATGTCGGAAGGAATCTCCACTTCCCTAAAGGTGGCACCCAGGCTCTCCTCGTCCCAGATGGTGGCCTTCATCTTCACCAGGTCGATGACCCCCTGGAATCGGTCTTCGGCGCCGAGGGGGAGCTGGATCACGGCCGGGTGGGCGCCCAATTTTTCTCTCATGCTCTCCACCGAGGCATAAAAATCCGCCCCGACCCGGTCCATCTTGTTGATGAAGGTGAGACGGGGAACCCGGTACTTGTCCGCCTGATGCCAGACCGTCTCCGACTGGGGCTCCACTCCGCTCACCGCGTCGAAGACGGCGATGGCCCCGTCCAGGACCCGCAGGCTCCTTTCCACTTCCATGGTGAAGTCCACGTGGCCGGGGGTATCGATGAGGTGAATCTCATGCCCCCTCCAGGAGAAGCTGGTCACGGCCGAGGTGATGGTGATGCCCCGCTCCTGTTCCTGGCGCATCCAGTCCATGGTCGCTTCTCCGTCGTGAACTTCTCCCATCTTGTGCGAGCGGCCGGAATAGTACAGGATGCGCTCGGAGACCGTGGTCTTGCCGGC
>PMCE01000212.1:615-3976 GCA_003154025.1 Syntrophaceae bacterium | reverse complement strand
TCGTCCCGTCCTACTATGAAACGGATGATTTCCATCTCTTCGCCGATTATCCGGGGGTCGCTCCCTACCATGGCCGCATGTTAAGCCCTCAGACCGGGTATGAAATATGGACGATGGCCTTTGACGGCTTTTATAAGTTCGGGCTGTGCTACACCACCATGTTCCATCCCCAGATTATCGGCAAGCCCGGAAACATCATGCTCCTGGACCGGCTGCTCACCTACATCAAGAAATTCCCTCGGGTGTGGTTTGCCACGGCGGAAGAGATCGCCCGGTACTGGATGAGCAGGAAGTCTTGAATCGACGGGGAACGGGGGGCCGTAAGGCTCAAATTCCAATACCCAAATTCCAAATTCCAAATAATTTCCAAGCTCAAATTTTCCATTAACCTAAATTGAGACTTGGGGAATTTGACATTATTTGGAATTTGGAATTTGTGATTTGGAATTTGTTTGTGATTTGATGCTTGAGATTTGGTGCTTGACGGTTCGGGTAAATTATTCCCAAGTCTACATACCTACTCCGGATAAAGAAGAATTCGGACTGAGAGGAGGGCGGTAAAATGAAAAAAAAGATGATCGGGCTGATGGTGATCAGCCTGGGGATTTTTTGGGCGTCCTGGCAGGTTTACGCGGCAGATCCCAAGCCCGTCGAGATGCGCTTTGCCGGCGAGATGGAAATCGCTTCCCTGGATCCCATGAAGTCGACCAACAACTGGGAATGGGTGGCGTTGGTGAATATTTACGATACCCTGGTTTTCCCGGACCCCGATCCCAAGAAGAGGTTCAAGCCCTGGATCGCCGAATCCTGGACCATCTCCCCGGATCGGAAGACCTACACCTTCCGCCTGAAAAAAGGAGTGAAGTTCCATGACGGGTCGGAAATTACGGCCGAAGACGTGGCCTTTTCGATGGAAGCATTGGTGACCCGGAGCGGCCCCGTGGGCGCTCAGTTCAAAATGGTCAAACCGGGGTCCACCAAGGTGATCGACAAGTATACGGTCGCCCTGAACCTGACCGAAACCGACCCCTCTTTTTTGGCGCGGCTGACCATCTTCCGCATTCTCAACAAGAAGNNGTTTCCATGAAGCACGGGGACCGGCTGGTTCTGGAGAAATTCAAAGATTACTCGCTGGCTAGTTGGGGGATTAACTCGATCGACCGGATTACCTTCCTCATGATCCCGGAGATTGTCACCATCGCCGCCAAGTTTGAAAAAGGCGAGCTGGACATGGGGATTTGGTCCCTTCCCGTAAAGACCATCCAGGGTTGGAGGAACAACCCCAACTTCGTGATCCGGGATGACATCGCCCAGACGACCTGGTTCCTGGTCATGAACGACAAGAAACCCCCTTTCGACGACATCAACGTGCGCAAGGCCGTCTCCTACGTCTTTGATTATGACACCGAGATCAACGCCATCCTGGGCGGGGGCAAGCGCGCGACCGGGCCGGTTCCCCCCGGGATTCTGGGACACAGCGACGCCATCCCCTATTATTCAAGGGACCTGAAAAAAGCCAAGGAGTGGCTCCAGAAATCCAAGTACACCCCGGCCCAACTGGCGCAGTTCAACATCGAGATCGCCGCGGTGGCCGGCAGCGAACGGTTCAAGAAAGTGGCCTTGCTGGCCATGAGCAACCTGGCGGAAATCGGTCTGAAAGGAAGTGTAAAGGCGGCTCGCTGGACGGATATCTGCGCCGCCCAGCAGAAACCGGAGACGGCCTACCCCATGGTCGTTTGCTACCAATCCGCCGTTGTCCCCCACCCGGAGTACTGGCTGATCTTCTTCACCCCCAAGGGGTGGGGAACGGCCTATCCTACCGGGGGGATCTATTACCAGAACCCCAAAGTGACCGAGTTGATCGGGAAAGCCGATACGGTGGGGGAAACCGAAAAGCAGCATGAGTTTTACGTGGAAGCCCAGAAACTGATCTATGAGGATGCGCCGGCCCTGGTTACCCATTATGACCAACGCTCGACCCCCTTCTGGCGGTACCTCAAAGGGTACATTTATCCGACCGGGGCGCAGTTCTTTGAAATGTGGTTCCACCGTTTCTCCATGGATGTAAATGACGAGCTGTACAAGAAGAACCATCCTTGATAAGGATAAGATCCAAATCCCAAATCCCAAAAATCGAATAGGCGGATTTTCGGGAATTGGGTATTCGGCTTTGTTTGGAATTTGGGATTTGATGCTTGGGATTTGTTTTAGCTGATGTACTACCTCCGCCGTCTCCTCTACATGGTTTTCGTGGTCATCGGGGTGTCCATGCTCATGTTCGCCCTGGTGCGCGTGCTGCCGGGCGATCCCATCGGTCTGGCCCTGGGTCCCAACGCCACCAAAGAAGACATGGAGAAGATGCGCCATGAGATGGCCCTGGATCGCCCCCTCCATGTGCAATATGCCATGTACGTCCAGGAGATCTTCTGGAACGGCAAGCTGGGGATGTCGCTCATCGAGAAGCGGGACGTCATGGAGGTGATCAAAGAGAAATTCCCCGCCACCCTGGAGCTCGTCCTGGTGGCCATGCTCCTGGCCCTGATATTTTCCATCCCCCTGGGGGTCACGGCGGCCATGAACCGGGGGGGAGGGTGGGATCACTTCAACCGGCTCCTGGCCCTTTTCGGGGTCTCCTTCCCCCATTTCTGGTCGGGGCTGATGTTCCAGCTTATCTTCGGGTCCCTCCTGGCCTTGACCCCTTTGACCGGGAGAATCGGCGGGAGTTCTCCGGAGGACATCACCGGCTTCTTCCTTCTGGACAGCCTGCTCACCCTGAACGGGGCGGCCTTTAAGGACAGCCTGGTCCACGCCATCGGGCCGGCCGTGATTCTCAGCCTCGGGCCCCTGGCCAATATCACCCGCCTCATCCGGGCCAACATGATCGACGAGTCCACCAAGGACTACATCATGGTCAACAAGGCCACGGGGATGAACGAGCTGATCGTCCGCTACAAATACATGCTGCGCAACGCCTTCTCCTCTTCCCTGACCACCATCGGGTTCCTCATTCCCCTGATGCTGGGGAGCGCCTTCGTGGTGGAGAAGGTCTTTGCCTGGCCGGGGATGGCCCGGTTCGGGGCCGATGCCATCATCGCCAACGACTTCAACGGGGTCGTGGGAGTGACCCTGGTCATTTGTCTGGCCTTCGTGGCCGTCAACCTGGCTATCGATATTCTCTACGAAGTCCTGGACCCCAGGATCCGGGTGAAGCGATGAACGAGGCCGCTCTGCCCAAGAGGAAAGAAGGTCTGGCCCGCAGCTGGGTTCGTTTCCGCAAGAATCCCCTGTCCATGGCCGGATTGATCTTCCTGGCGCTCATCACCCTGGCGGCCCTCCTGGCGCCGTGGATCGCCCCCTATCC
>PMCE01000212.1:0-550 GCA_003154025.1 Syntrophaceae bacterium | reverse complement strand
GTGCCCCTGGGGATCATCGCCGGCTACTACGGCGGGGCCGTGGACGAGATCATCATGCGGGTCACCGATGTCTTCAGCTCGATCCCGGCCCTGGTCATGGCCATGGCCGTATGCGTCCTGCTGAGGCCCAGCCTGGAGAACAGCATGATCGCCATCGCCCTGGTCTGGTGGCGCAGCTTCTGCCGTCTGGCCTACGGGGAGACGCTGTCTTTGAAGCAGGAGGATTTCGTCACCGTCAGCCGGTCTCTGGGATCTTCCTCCCCTTACATCATGTTCCGGGAGATCCTTCCCAACATGACGTCCAGTCTCTTGGTCAAGCTGACCCTGGACGCAGGCTATGCCATCCTCGTGGGAACCTCCATCAGCTACCTGGGGGCGGGGGCTTCGCCCCCCACTCCGGAGTGGGGGATCATGGTGGCTGAAGGAAGGCATTCCCTTCCCGGGAGCTGGTGGGCTTCTCTCTTCCCGGGGCTGGCCATCTTCCTGACCGTCCTCAGCTTCAACCTCATAGGGGATGGCCTGCGTGATTTCTTTGACGTGAAAGTGGAAT
>PMCE01000470.1 GCA_003154025.1 Syntrophaceae bacterium | reverse complement strand
ATCTGCGCACCGGTGAAGATCCTGGAGAGAACATCCCTTCCGTACTCATCCGTGCCCAGGGGGTGACTTATCTCCGGGGGAGTGAGACGATAATAAACGTTCTGTTTCAGGGGATCGTAGGGCGAGATCCAGGGAGCCAGGATGGCGATCAAGAGTATGGTCAACGAAATGCATGCGCCGATGATGGAGGTTCGATTCTTAAAAAAGATCCTCACCATTTTTCCCCGCATGCTGGGTGGTTTCATTCCGGTTCCCATTTCTTAAAGACCTATTTAAACCTTACCCGGGGGTCGATGAGCCCATACATCAAATCCGTCAGGAGATTAATCAGGACCACAAAACTCGTGAAAGTAATCATGACCGCCTGCAGGGTCGTATAATCACGCTGCTTCAACGCCCCGATCATCATCCTGCCCAAACCCGGACGGGAGAAGACGATCTCGACCATGACCGAACCCCCGATCATCACGATGGCATAGACCCCGATCAGGGCGGTAATGGGGAGCAAGGCGTTGCGCAGCAGATGTTTATAAATTACCTTCCGCTCCGCCAGACCTTTCGCCCTTGCCGTCCTTACATAGTCTTCATTGAGGATGTTCAGCACCGAGGAACGCGTCATTCGGGTGACATAAGCCGTCATAATCAATCCCAAAGTCAGGCCGGGGAGAAAGAGGTGGTAAAGATTTTTGGAAAGGTCATCGAGGGTTCCGCCGCCTACAACCGGGAAGATGGGTATTTTAATGGCAAATACCAGCATCAGCAGGATCCCCAGGTAAAAGGTGGGAAACGATAGCCCGCCGAGAGACAAAGTTCTCCCCAGGTAATCGGCAAGGGTGTTCCGCTTCAGGGCGGTATACACTCCCGTGGGGATTCCCAGCAGCGCCCCGAAGATGATTCCCGCCAGGGTGAGCTCCAACGTATAAGGGAGGCTGCGCACCAGGTCGATAGCGATGGGACGCCCGTTCACCATGGACCTGCCGAAATCTCCCTGGACCAGACCTTTCAGGGTGTCAAGGTATTGTACCCAGATCGGCCTGTTGAGCCCCATTTCCAGGCGCAGGGCATCCACCGCTTCCTTGGAAGCGTAATCTCCGAGCCTCACTTCAGCCGGGTCGCCGGGGGCTATCCTTATAAGTATGAAGGTAATCGTCAGCACGACGAGAAGAGTGGGTATGGCGATCAAGACTCGCCGAAGAGCGTAGGCAAACATCGAACTTTACCCCTTGGTTCATGCGGCGGGGAGGCATGGGCTTCCTGCCGCAAGCCCGTGCCTCCCCTGGAAAGACTCCCTACTTCGTCATCTTGGTCAGCTCGTTGATCTGCGGGGAGAGGATCAGAGTCGACTTCAGGTCATATCCCCAATCCACGTAGTCCTGCCGCGCAAAGGTGAATTTCTTGATAAACACAGGATAGGAGAGGCACCAGTCGTTGACCTTGAACTGCACTTCCTTCCACCGGGCCAGCTGTTTCTCGGCGTCCAGCATCTCCCGGGCCGATTCGATCATGGAATCCACATTGTCCACCTTTTTGTCCCCGTCCACGTCGATGGCCCCTACATGGGAGAAGTTGGTAATGGGCTTCTTGCCGGTTACGACGATCGAATCCGAATGATAGAAGTGCGTCAGACGCACGTCGGCCGTCGGCCTCCAACAGTTGAAGAGGATGATGGTGTTCAGATCTTTCCGGATGTTGCTGTGGTAGGTGGCATGATCGACCACTTTGAGCTTGAGCTCGATCCCGGCTTCCCGGAGCTGGGCCACGATATTCTGCATGGGCACCTGGTATTCTCCCCGCTCCGTCATGCTGATTTCCGTGGTGATCCCCTTGGGAAAGCCGGCTTCGGCCAGGAGCTTCTTGGCCTTATTCCGGTCGAAATCATAGAGGTAGTCTTTCTTGTCCTTCTGGCCGCGTTGAACGAGTTCCTCACGAGTGAGCCATCCCGGTTGCGGGGGGGGAATTTCAGAATACACCGGCCCGGCGATGGATTTGCCAATGGTCGTTACGACTTCATCCCGGGAGAGAGCATAGGCGACCGCGCGTCGAACCCGGATATCGTCGAAGGGCTTCTTGGCCGCATTGAAGTGGAGCACCCCGGCCTCGCCAGGGCCAAAGACATTCACTTTAATCCCCGGCAACGCCTGCATTTCCTCCACCCAGGGCTGCGAAGGCGGGCCTTCGATTACGTCGATCTCTTTGCTCTGCATGGCAAACTTCCGGGTGCTCAGGTCCGGCATGAAGAAAACCTCTACCCCGGCCAGCTTGGGCGCGCCGCGGTAGAATTTCTCGTTGCGCACCGTGACGACCTTTTCCTTGGGGAGATATTTGCTGAAAATGAACGGGCCCGTTCCCACGGGCTGCGTCCTGAAGCCTTCTCCCAGCTCTTCCGCCGGCTTCTTGGGTATAATGAGCCCGCCCGCGTAATCAGCCACCTTGGGGAGGAGCAACAGCGACGATAGCGGTTTTTGCAAAGTCAACCGCACCGTGTACTTGTCAACCGCCTCGAAAGTCATTCCCGCATATTCACCCGCCCAGGCCGACCGTTTGGGATCTGCGGCTGACTTGAACGAATAGACGACGTCCTCGGAGGTCAACTCGTAGCCGGGATTGCTCTTCCACGGGTGGACCATCACTCCGTGGCGAAGATGGAAGGTCCAGGTTCGGCCGTCTTTGGAAACGTCCCACTTCTCGGCCAAGTCCGGCTCAAACTTGCCGATATCGCCGGTCTGGTAACGGACCAGCCCGGTGAAGATCAAATGCAGGACGGCCCGGTCCTGGGTAGCATGGCCGATGTGGGGGTTGAGGTCTGAAATATCTCCCGCGTCTAAGGCGATTCGGAGGACTTGGCCTGAAGCAAAAGGTGCTCCAAACCCGAATAACACGGTAACCGCAAGCGTCGTTATGAATGCTATTCTTATCGCTTTCATCATGATCTCTCCTTTTTAGCTCCCGAAATCCTCTGCGCAAAGCCTGCCCACGAACCTGAATTTTCTGCTTCCCGCCCTTCTTCCGATCCTATCCCCAAGACATACCCTCGACCTGAATCGTTTATTCCTCACCTCCTTTCACTAACCCCGTTCCGATGACAAAAATCTATTTGGGGCCCCCCTACCCTCTTTTCCATCGATCGCCAAACGACATCCCTGGGCAAAGTACATCTTTCCCTTTTCCGAGAATTATGAGACAGAATCTACACTATTCCGCGGGTCCGGTCAATTCTTAATTACCCCTCTTAATTACCCCTCTCCCAGCCGAATCTTTACCCCATTTCGTCCTTTAGAAATTGTTATTGAGAATAGGCTTTGCGGTTCTCCCTTCGCATTAGCACCGCTTAAGATTCCCAATTCCGGGAAAATGGCCAAAATCGAGAAATCTGCATCTAAAATATTAAGGATATGAAAGGAGGGAGAAAAA
>PMCE01000302.1:553-2529 GCA_003154025.1 Syntrophaceae bacterium | reverse complement strand
TAAGGATATGAAAGGAGGGAGAAAAAATGGTGAAATTTCAATCGACAGCGCTGGTTGCTGCTCTGAGCTTGGCCCTATTTGTGGCCGGCGCAAATGCCGGAGAACAAATGGCCGGCGGCCTAGGCAGAGCCTTTACCGGTGATGAAATCATCGGAGTCCACGTTAAGAACTCGCAGGGGGAAATCCTGGGAAGGATCTCTGACCTGGTCGTGGATGAGCAGGGAAGAGTTGCCTTGGTCATCCTTTCCCATGGCGGGTTTTTGCGAATCAATGAAAAAGAGACCGCTATTCCTTTCAGCGCCTTGAGATATGACCAAGTCGATAACCGTTTGTTTCTGGACATTAGTAAGGAAAGACTGGCAGCCGCTCCCCCATTTAAAAGAAGTGATCTGGACCAGAATCGGGCTGAATACGTCTACAGGTATTTTGGCCAGCAGCCTTATTGGTCAGAAGGGGGAGAGCTTTTCAAAGGGGTAGATGAGCCCCTGGAAGAAGAGCCCATGATGGAACCGTTTTCCCCTTCCATGGGCCCGTGAATTGGCGGAGGTTTTTCCCGGAGAGCGAGACGATGCATTCGTTCTTGCTCTCTGCCGGGGATGGGAATAAGGGACGGATTTCGTGCACTAACTTCCTCCTTTTTTTTAAGGGAAGGGAGAAGAGATCCGTTGAAAGGAAGGCTATAAAATGGCAAGCTGAATTAAAGAAATTCCTAAAGGGTTTCATTCCGTGACCCCGGTTTTGACAGTGAATGATGGCCCCCGGGCTATTGATTTTTACAAGCGGGCTTTTGGGGCGGAAGGACTGTTTCGGATGGATGGCCCCGAGGAAAAGATCGGCCACGCTTAACTTAAGGTCGGCGACTCGATCATCATGCTGTCCGATGAGATGCCGCAGGGCTGCTGCCGCTCGCCGCAGGCCTTAGGTGGCACGGCCGTTAACATTTTTCTTTACGTCAAGGATGTGGACGAGGTTTTTAAACAGGCCGTTGCTGCGGGCGCCAAGATCGCCATGCCGGTGAGTGACATGTTTTGGGGAGACCGATTTGGCCAGGTAACGGACCCGTTCGGCCATTCCTGGTCACTCGCCACTCACAAGGAGGACGTGCAGCCGGAAGAATTGCGTAAACGCGCCAAGTGTGCTATGGAAAAGACGGCCTAAGCAACGTCTTCGGGGTCGGACCAAACGAAGTCCTTGGAAGATAAATAGATAAGGGCCAGGGATTGATGTTTTCTCCCTTAACTCCGGTTTAGGAATGGGGGGGGCGGGCATGAGGACCATGAGAATTCTGATTGGTGTGGTATTTCTGAGTTGCCTGTTACTGAATGGCTCGGCACTGGCGTTTGATCTGGGGGGACATCGCGGCGCTCGCGGTTTGGCGCCGGAAAATACTTTGCCCGCCTTTGCAACTGCGCTGTCCATAGGCGTAACTGCGCTGGAACTCGACACCGCCATTACCAAGGATGGCGTGGTTGTAATCTCCCATGAACAAAAATTGAACCCGGATATCACCCGCGACAAAACTGGGAAATGGCTGGAAAATCCTGGTCCCTTGATTCAATCATTAACCTTTGATGAGTTGCAGCAATATGATGTGGGGCGCCTGAAGCCAAATACCAGGTATGCCAAAGACTTCCCGGAGCAGAAGCCGATGGACGGGACACGCATCCCCCGGCTCGCTGATCTGTTTGCGATAGTCAAGAAAACCAGTAATGAACAGGTTCGTTTTTTTGTCGAAATCAAATATTCGCCCTTCAAAACCGGGGAAACGCTTAACCCCGAAGCTTCTGCTAATAAGGTGGTCGAGTTGATCCAAAAAGAGGGGATGGAAGGACGCGTCAGCATCTTGTGCTTCGATTGGCGCGTTCTGCAGGAGGTACAGAAAATTGCTCCGGGAATCCCGACGATCTATCTTTCGGTGCAACAGCGCTCTGCCGACACCATTTACGAAAATAAGCGGGAGAATTCCCCGTGGACGG
>PMCE01000302.1:0-438 GCA_003154025.1 Syntrophaceae bacterium | reverse complement strand
TTGGCAACGCCAGTACAACCTTGACGCAATTCTACCAGGTTATATAACAATCGCTTCCCGGGGCCATTCAGCGGGACCAAAAAGATAATCTCTCCCAACATTTTAAAGTAAACCTAAGTGCTGCAAAAAAAACATTGAAGACATCACCCCCGCCCTCCCCTCCCCCCCTTGACTCCCGTCTATACACCCCTCCGAGGGGGAGGGCCAGGGTGGGGGGGCAAAGATCACCGTAGGTGAAGTCCTGTGACCGCTGGGAAAATCACTGTGGCTCTCTAAATACAAGGGTAAAAACGATATTGGGGAGAAATTTATTGCACCTCTTGAGTAAAGAGTGGTCAGGAATATCTGAAACCAATGCCCCTGGAGGTTGAACTGGGACTGCCGGAAAATTGGGTAAGAACCTGAGGACTTGGTGCATTCATTTCTTGTCCAACCCCA
>PMCE01000065.1:8787-8919 GCA_003154025.1 Syntrophaceae bacterium | reverse complement strand
CTCCACGTTGACATCCCCATTCCGGCGGGAGACCTGCATGCGGTAAGGGGGATCAGCTTTACGGTCCAGAAAGGGGAGACCCTGGGCTTGGTGGGAGAGTCAGGATGCGGCAAGTCCATGACCGCCCTGGCG
>PMCE01000065.1:0-8670 GCA_003154025.1 Syntrophaceae bacterium | reverse complement strand
ATACCATCGGCAACCAGCTCATGGAAGCCATGTTCCGGCACCGCCAGGCGGGCCGGGCCGAGGCCCGAAACCGGGCCATCTTCCTCCTGGAGAAGGTGGGGATCTCGGCGGCCAAAAGCCGCCTGGGACAATACCCCCACCAGCTTTCCGGAGGGCTCCGGCAGCGGGTGATGATCGCCATGGCCCTCATGTGCGACCCGGAACTGATCATCGCCGATGAACCCACCACGGCCCTGGACGTCACCATCCAGGCGCAGATCCTTCATCTCCTGCGCGACCTTCAGCGGGAGTTCCGCATGGCTATGATTCTCATTACCCACGATCTCGGGATCGTGGCCCGCGTCACGGACCGGGTGGCGGTCATGTATGCCGGGCAGATGATGGAAACGGGCACGGTAAAAGATGTTTTCGGCCAGCCGCTGCACCCCTACACCCACGGCCTCCTGGATTGTATTCCCATTCCCGGCAAAACCCGGCGGGGAGATTTTCTGGGGTCGATCCCCGGGATGGTGCCCACGCCGGTAGGAACCCTGGAAGGCTGCACCTTCCGCAACCGCTGCTCCTGGGCGTCGGAGGCCTGCGCCCGCGAGGATTCGGAAATGCGCATGGTCAGCGAAACCCATGGCTACCGGTGCCTTCGGGAACCGGAGAAAGCGAAAAAGGACGCATAGAGCGTAGGGTGTAGCACAAAGGGTATAGGCAAAAAATGGCGGAAACCCAACCACCGGTTCTAGAATTGGTAAACATACGGCGGACCTTCACGGTAACCGGCGGCCTCTTCAGGGGGAAGCAGACCCTCCAGGCGGTGAACGGAGTTTCCCTCCGCATTCAAAAAGGGGACGTCCTGGGACTGGTGGGAGAGTCTGGCTGTGGCAAGACGACCCTGGCGCGGATTCTTCTAGGACTCCTTGCCCCGAGCAGCGGTGAGATCCTGATGGATGGAAAGGACATGGGCAGAGAAGGCCGGAAAATCATCTCCCGGAGGATTCAGCCCATTTTCCAGGATCCTTATTCTTCGCTGAATCCCCGCAAGACCATCGGGGCCATCGTTTCGCTTCCCCTGCGAGTTCATCGAGTAGGTGATTCCTCCTCGTGGCGAAGCAAAGTGGAGGAGATCCTGGACTTCGTGGGTCTTCCCAAAAGGGTTCTCTACAGTTATCCCGGCCAGCTCTCCGGCGGTCAGCGCCAGCGGGTGGCCGTGGCCCGGGCGCTCATCATGCGGCCGGAAGTGGTCATCTGCGATGAACCGACCTCCTCTCTCGATGTGTCGGTGCAGGCCCAGATCCTGAACCTTCTGATTTCCCTGCGGAGAGAATTAGGGCTCACCTACCTTCTCATCAGCCACAACCTGGCGGTGGTCGAGCACCTGGCCACTCGGGTCGCGGTAATGTATTTAGGCATGATCGTGGAGGAGGCCGACACCGACCGGATTTTCAAAAACCCCCGCCATCCTTACACCAAGGCTTTGCTGGAGTCGGTCCTGACTCCCGAGCCCGGCCTGGGAGTCCCCGAGATCCATCTGGGAGCCGGCTTTCCGAACCCCCTGGACCCGCCGCCCGGCTGCCCTTTCCACCCGCGCTGCGTCTATGCCAGGCCGGAATGCAGCGAAAGAGTCCCCCCGGAGAAGAAAGATGAAGAAGGGTATGTGGCCTGTCACCTTTACTAAATTGCGGATTGTGGATTGCGGATTGAAGAGATTGCGCATTNNTTGGGTCGGGCGGGTTCGCGAACCGCCCCTACCATGCAACTTGTTGGGGTTTTTCATAGATCTTTATCCGTGTTCATCCGCATCCCATTTATCGGCGCGTTCGGGGATCGGGCCACTTGTCTAGGGAGAATATCATCTGTATTTATCTGTTCTACTTACTTGCAAATTCTGAAATTTTTGTTAAGCATACCGCGGGCAAGTTCAGATAACTTTTTGAATCTTTTAACTTTAGGCACTTTAGCGCACTTTAGGCACTCTAGGCACTTTTGGTTGCGGCTACGCCGCCCTAAGTTCATCTGTGTCCGATAAATTTTTTGGTTGCGGCTTTGCCGCGCCGCAAGGAGAAAATGAAATGAATCGTCGAATTCTTTCCGCCGAGGTCAGCCACGAGACCAACACTTTCAGCATCCTGCCCACAACCCTTGCGCTGTATAAAGCGCGCCGGTATTACCGGCGAGAGGAGATTGCCAAAGCCCTGTCCGGTACTCGAACGGAAATCGGAGCCCACCTCGACGCGGCCAGAAAATACGGGTGGAAGCTGGTGCAGCCCATCGCCGCTGCCGCCACCCCTGGCGGAAAGACCCCGGCCGAAGATTGGGCCCATCTGAGCGAAGCGGTGATCGAAGCCTGCCAAGAAGGGCCCTTCGACGGGGTTCTCCTTTCCCTCCACGGGGCCATGGCCACCGAAGACCGGGATGACGCTGAAGGAGACCTTCTCCGCCGTTTGCGGGAGAAGCTCGGGCCGGAGATCCCCATCGCTATCAGTCTGGACATCCATGCCAACGTCTCGGATACCATGGCTCGTTTGGCCAACATCGTCATAGCCTACCGGACATACCCGCATATCGATCAATACGAAAGGGGCATGGAGGCGGCTGATTTGCTCCAACGCACCATGAACGGGGAGATCCGACCCCGCTCCCTGACCTGGCAGGGCCCTGTTCTGGAAGGCCTGGATTACGGGAGGACCCAGGGTGGGCCCATGTCCAGAATTCTGGCCCGTGCGGATCATCTACGTCAGAAAAACCCGGATATATTGGCCATCACCATCTGCGCCGGGTTTGTCTGGTCCGATATCCCCGATGCCGGTCCTTCGGTCACTATCANNCGCCGCGAAATAACGGTTCCTCTCTTTAGCCTGCAAGAGGCCATGGACGAGGCCGGAAAGGAAACCGGGGAGGGCAGGCCGCTCATCTTGGCGGATTTCACCGACAACCCCGGGTCCGGGGGGTACGGCGATTCGGTGAGATTGCTGGAAGCCATGATTCGGGCGAACCTGAACAACGCCGCCTTCGGCTGCGTGCCAGACCCGGAAGCCGCTCAGAAATGCATCTCCGCCGGAATCGGCAGGGAAGTGAAAATCGCTCTAGGGGCGAAAATCGACCCTCAGACGTATGGCCCGTCCTTGATGATTCAGGGGACCGTTGAAAAGGTCACCGATGGGGTCTTTATCGCCCAGGGGCCGATGAGCAAAGGAGTGCGGCTCTCCATGGGGCCCACCGCCGTGGTTCGCTGCGGCGGGGTCAGGGTGTTGATTACGACCCACAACATGCAGGTGTACGACTTCCAGGTCTTTCAGAGCCAGGGAATCGACCCGCGGACCTGCTCGACGGTAGCGGTCAAATCCTGGCACCACTTCCGGGCCGCCTTCGAGCCCATCTCCCGGAAGGTCATGCTGGCCGACAGCGGCGGCCTGGCCTCCCGGGACCTCAAGCGATTCACTTACCGCAAGATCCGCCGCCCCATTTATCCCCTGGACATGGAGTAATCCGGGAGAAAGCTTTTTTTGGGCGGGCACCCGAGGATTGAGAGGGGTATAATACTTATTAAGCAAGAGAGGGACCTCCGCTTATTCGAGAGAATTCAGGGAAGAGGGGCGACGGAGTGGGGGAAAAGGGCGAGCAGCGATTGAAGGAACGAAAGGACCTGGGCGTTGCGGTGGTCGGATCGGGTCGGATCGGGACCCTGCGGGCAAGCTTGGCCGCCTCTCATCCCGCGGTCCGTTTCCTCGCGGTTTCAGACTTGGACCTTTCGCGCGCCCAGACTCTGGGTGAAAAAGTAAAAGCCCAGGTTGTTTCCGACAATAATCTGGAAGTGATGTCCCATCCCGAAGTGAACGCGGTGATCGTCTCCACCAGCGAGCACGAGCACACCCTTCCCGTTCTCCAGGCCTTGGATCTCAAGAAACCCGTGCTGGTGGAAAAGCCGATTTCTCTGCGCCTGGAAGATGCCGATGAAATCATAGCCGCTGTTCAGAAAACGGGAACGAGTCTCCGGGTGGGATACAGCCAACGATTCAAGCGAGGCTATCTCCTGGCCAAAGAGCAGGTCCTTCAAGGCCGCTTGGGGCAAATCCTGGGGGGCTCGGCGAGAGTCTATAACTCCCGGGCTCAAGCCTTCCAGATTCTCAAGCGCTCGCCCCATGCCACGCCCGTGCTGGATGTTTTGACCTACTATGTTGACTTGGTCTGTTGGTATCTGAAAGGCAACGCGCCGGCCGAGGTGGTGGCCCGCGGACAAAAGGGGGTCTTTCAAGCAGCGGGCTACGACGCGGATGATTTGACCTGGGCCATCCTGACCTTTGCCGACGGGGCCGTCGTAAGCCTGGGCGTGGATTACGCCCTGCCGGAGAAATACCCTACCCTCGGGCAGAGCCCCCGGCTGGAGATTCTGGGCACTGAGGGGGTGTTGCTCTTCGATGAGGAGAGAAAGGATCAGATCCTTTACACGGAACGGGGCTTCCCCCATGGTTATGTTCCCGGCCATAGCATAAATATGGCCTTTCTAAGCAGTACTTCGGCGGGAGATTGGGCCCTGGGGGATTTCTGGGGGCCCGTTGCCGACGAGACCCGGGCCTGGCTGGATCACCTCGCCACCGGCCGGGACTGTGCGTTGGCCACGCCCGCGGAGGCCCGTACGACCCTGGAGGTCACGCTGGCCATCGAGAAAGCGGTCCGGACGAGAGAATCCGTGCAGTTCCCTTTGTGAGGGAACTCTTGTCGAGGGAAAAGAATAGCCTTCAAAGAATGCTGCCGCCCATGTTCCGCCTCGGCGGAAAAGGAGGTTGAGGATGCTGACGCGCGTGTACTACCGTCCGGGTTGAAGCTCCTGTGCGAAGACGAAAGAGTTGCTTTCGTCATGGGNNCTGGCTCAATTTGTGGGGGTAGAATATTCCCAGCCCGAGCGTCTCTCTCCGAGCGAACTCGCCCGGCGTCTGGACAGGATTCTGGAGGCCGCTCAACGCGTTATCCGACAGGTGCCACCGCAACACCTGGGGATGGTCGCCCCGGACCGCGCCAGGACTGTCCGCGACCTTGGGTATCATGTCTTCCGGCTCAGCCTTGCGTATCGGGAGGCCATGGAGCAAAGAACCCTTCCCAAGGAGTGGCTTCAAGAGGGGGCCCCTCCCGAAATTCCCGACGGCCCGGCCATCGCCCTTTACGGGCAGAAGGTTCGGAACCGGGTGGCCGAGTGGCTGGCACGTCCGGAAGGTTGTAGGGGGGGCGTCACGACTTATTATGGCCCTCAAACCGCCCATGAGCTGCTGGAACGGACGACTTGGCATGCTGCCCAGCATCTACGCCAGCTCTATCTCTTTCTCCAGCGCATGGAAGTGACTCCGGATCAACCCCTTACGGATGAAGACTATAAAGGACTGCCCATGCCCAAGGAAGTCTGGTCCTAAAGAAAAGGGGGGAAAATGGCGTGCCTCGTTTTGATCAAATATAAAGGATGAAGGGGAAAGATATTTTGTCTATGCGTTTCACTGGGGCCTATCAAAAAGAAAGGAGCTGAGTTCGATGGGAAAAAAGATTATCACCCGCAGAGATTTTCTTCGCGGTGCCGCAGGGACCGCCGTGGCCGCTGCGCTGGGACCCGGAATCCTGGGAGAAGCCCACGCGCAGACGACCGCCAAAGTCGTCCTCATCCGGAATGCCGATGTGCTGGCGCAGCCGGACAAGATGCAGGGGATCCTGGAATCCATGCTGGATGAAGCGGTGAAGACTCTCCTGGGGACCGCCGACCCCATGGAGGCCTGGCGGAAGCTCATCAAGAGTTCGGATGTGGTGGGGGTGAAGAGTAATGAGTGGCCGAAGCTGCCGACTCCCAAAGCCTTGGAGGGCGCCATCAAACGCCGGCTGCTGGATGTGGGGGTGGCGGAAGAAAATATCAGCATCGCCGATAAGGGAGTCCTGGAAAACCCGGTCTTCCAAAAAGCCACGGCGCTGGTCAATGTGCGGCCGCTGAGGACTCATCACTGGGCCGGGATCGGTAGCTGCGTGAAGAATTACATCCAGTATGTCCCCGATCGTTCCTCCTACCATCCGGAAGCCTGCGCGGCCCTGGGCAGCATTTGGAGCCATCCCATGGTGAAAGGGAAAACCCGGCTGAATATCCAATGCGTCCTCACTCCGCAATTCTATGGAAGGGGAGCCAGCTTTTTCGACACCCGCTACGTTTGGCCCTATGGAGGGCTGATCGTGGGAACCGATCCCGTGGCGGTGGATACCATAGGGGCTCATCTGCTCCAGGTAAAGCGGACGGCCTTTTTCGGCGAAGACCGGGCCTTGGATACTTCCCCCAGCCATCTCATCGTGGCCGACAAGAAATATAACCTCGGGGTCAGCGACTTGAACCGGATTCAGTTGGTCAAACTAGGATGGATGGATGAGGTGTTGATTTAGCTCTGGATTCGGATGTCCTATAGAGCGGGTCGGACCCCTACGAATTGCGGGGTACACCTATGAGTCTACACTCAGAGCAACTTGCCGGGATTGAGAATTACGGATAGAAAGGAGCAAGAAAAGCAAAGCCATCTTGACCCTGAATTCGTCCCTTTTCGCTCTAGATAAATCGCCCCTTCAGTCTCTTTAGGCGTTACCCTAAGCTCTACACTTGTCGGAAGAAAGGTAGCAAGGTTCTGCCTAAAGATCCCCACTATAATTGCGTCATCTCGCCATAACTGTGAGGGTTGTGCTCGCAGAAGAACTCCCCGAAATGGCGCTAATTGTTGCAGTTCCTGCTGCGACCCCCGTGGCAACACCGCCACTGGTTATGGTTGCTACCGTGGTATCGGATGAACTCCAGGTCGCCGTCGAAGTTACATCCTGGGTTGTCCCGTCAGATAATGTGCCTGTAGCTCCAAAGGCCTGAGTCGCCCCTACCCTTATACTTGGATTCGTTGGGGTTATGGACAAGGAAGACACGGTTGCCGCTCCCACCTCGAGGTTTGCGGTCCCAGAGGGATTCCCCCATTGGGCGGCAATTATCGTATTTCCTTTTGCGACCCCAGTGGCAACACCGGTCTTGTCCACTGTGGCCACCGAGTGATCGGAGGAACTCCAAGTCGCCGTCGAAGTTACATCCTGGGTTGACCCGTCAGACAATGTGGCCATAGCTGTAAAGGGCTGGGTCGCTCCCACCCCTATGCTTGCATCGTGGGGAGTTACAGCTATGGAAGACACGGTGGCCGTTGTCACCGTGAGGGTTGTGCTCCCTGAAACATTCCCTGAGCTGGCGGTAATTGTTGTGGTACCCGGTCCGATGGCCGTGGCAAGACCTCTGCTGTCCACTGTGGCCACCGAGTGATTGGAGGAACTCCAGGCTACCTGCAAAGTCACATCCTGGGTCGTCCCGTCAGAAGATGTGGTCGCTGCTGCAAACTGCTGGGTGGTTTGCTGGGGAATAGCCGGATTTTGCGGCGTTATACTCAAAGGTATATGGGTTGTATCTCCTCCACAAGAGAATAAAAGTAATGCTAAACACAGCGCAAACAACATTGACGAAGCATATCTGTAAATTCTCATCAGCGTTCCTCTAAGCTAGGGTAATTCCCACCCACATTTTACCATAATACCGGGGGCGTGGAAGACTCGACCTGATCTCATCCTGCGCAAGGATCATCGGACTTTAGGACATTACGAGATTGCCGCCCCCTCCCTGGCTAAGATAAGGGTGGCAAATTACCCTTGCTGCATTACCGGGGGTTCTTTAGCCGTGGCCAAGGGAATGATCTTCTTCCCATTCCGGCTTGCCTCAAAACTTGTCTCAAGAGCCAGCGTGGCCTGCTTCTTCACATCAGGAATAAGGTGGGCATATCTTTGGGTCATGCTTAGGGTCTTGTGGCCCATAAGCTCGGCGATTGTGTGAAGAGGGGTTCCCTGAATCGCCAACCAGCTTCCAGAAGTATGACGGAGGGTATGGAAGACAACCTTCTGCCTACGGTACACAATCCCTTTGTTGAACCCCAGACGGTCAACGCCCCTCTGATAGGCCCGGGAAACACTTTCAATCTCCTCCCCATGCCATCGGTCTTTAAAAATAAGTTCGTTTGGGCTTTCTGGAAGGCTCTTCTTGAACATTTCCTTGACCGCTTTGGTCATAAAGACTTTTCGTGGGTTCTTATGCTTGGGGTCTGCTACATTGATAATCTCATTTTTAAAATCCAAATCCTGCCCTCGCAGATTGCTGATTTCGGGTTGAAATGCAAGCCATCTGTCAGACTCTGCAATTTGAAGACTTCAGGAAGAAACATAGCATGGGGACGGCCCAAAATCTCCCCAATAAGGAAGTCCTCGGGTCAAGATTTTCTTGAACAGATTTTCTTGATTCACGTCGCCAAGACCAAGGAGTTCAATTGATAATTCTCGGCCTCAAACGTCCTCCCCGGCAATCCCCAAAGTAATATCTTGGAACCCACCTATCGACTTCAGGCGGTAAGGGCGAATTTTCCAGCGTATCCTGATAAAGCAAAGCGATTCTTGGCAAGTAGAAAAACTTTGAAACCCGGGGAAAAAACCGAGAAGAATCAAAGGCCGAAACCGGAACCGATAAGGCAATTTTGGCAAAGTCCTCGCAGATGTCACCTACTTATGTGCAACAGCAGCCTGATGTGAGACCTGATCATTACCAATTGAAATAAACATTGAAACACATAAAAAAGCAGGACCATTTCTGATCCT
>PMCE01000015.1 GCA_003154025.1 Syntrophaceae bacterium | reverse complement strand
TCAACGAAGGGTACAAGAACCTGATGGGGCTTGACCCATCGCTGACCAGAGGCAATTGGGTCTACCGATTGGCGCACGACGAACTGGACCCTATCGTGGATCGGACCAACCGGATTCTGGCTCTTACGCCGGAAGAGCGCACCCAGTTCCTAGCCTCGCACCTTCGTGGCCGCGAGGCGGCGGCCGGGTCCGAGCGTTTGCTCGATTACTACCGCGTAAACCTCCAGGCGCTCAAGGTGCCCGAGCCGGCAGCACTCCCCCAAACCGGGGCGGCTGGAGCAGCGCCTCCGGCTGTTGCCCAGAAGCCGACACCGGCCTTGAAGACGCCTATCGCAACGCTGGGCCACATCCTTTCCACCTGGATCATCGCACCCCTGATCTTCCTATTCCTGCTGCGGGATACCGGCGAGATCAAGCGCGGCCTCCTCAACGCGGTCCCCAACCGCCTGTTCGAACCGGCCTTAAGGGTCCAGGAGGATCTCGACCGTGCGGTGGGTAGCTACCTGCGCGGCATCTTCAAGGAGTGCGCCCTGCTAGGCATGAGTGTGACGGTGCTTTTCGCTATCGTGGGCGTTGCCCCTCCTTGGGCAATCGTTATGGGGATCTTCACCGGGGCGACAAATGTAGTTCCGTACCTAGGCTCCGCTGTCGCCGGGCTGAGCGGGCTGGCATATGCGCTCCTGGCGGAGGAAATTCATCCGCTGCTGCCGATGGTTAACCAAGGGAATTTCGCAATCTGGGTGATTGCCGCGGTGGGGCTGGCCGAAGTGCTCAAGAACGTAATTTACGAACCGCTTGTCCTGGGCGGAGCGGTCAAGCTTCACCCGCTCGCGGTGGTGATCGGGGTCGTGGGCGGCGGCATCCTGTTCAAGGTTCCAGGGGTTTTGCTGGCCATACCCACTATGGTCTTTTTCAAAGTATTCGTATCGAGCACCGCCAGGCAACTCAAAGCCTACGGGCTGATTTGAAGGGGCGGTTTTCGAGATCATCTATTTCTGAGCTTAGGCTCGGATTTGTTGCGATAGGGAGGAATTTGTGAAAAGTCTTGTTCTGGGAATTCTCTTGATCATCGCCATTCCGCTCCCCCTTTGGGGACAGCCTGCATCTGCCCCGGCCGATTCTAGCCACGCCCTCTCACTCATCTTCTCTTCCAATCTCCAAGGCGAGGTGGAGTCCTGCGGCTGACAAGCGAAACAGCTTGGCGGTCTGGCCAGGCGAGCGTCCTTCATAGAGGGAATAAGACGTGAAAGAAGCAACGTCATTCTGGTGGACACAGGGGATCTGCTCTTTTCCAGCGAATCGGTGCGGAACCCAAACGCAAAGCAAATCGGCAGTCTCAAGGCGGACCTTTACATGAAGACCTACAATGCCATGGGGTATACCGCATTTACCCCCGGAGAGCTCGACTTGGCCTTGGGGTTAGATCAGCTTATAAAAATGAGCCAGCAGGCCAAATTCCCGTTCCTGGCGGCGAACCTCATCCATCCCCGGTCGAAGGAGCCTGTATTCAAACCCTATATGATCGAAGAAATCCAGGGGATGAAGGTGGGCCTTTTCGGCCTGATCTCCAACCGGTTCTCCCCGACGGCGCCGGGGGACGGAGAAAAATTCCAGATTACGGACCCTCTCGAGGCAGCGATGAAAATGGTCGGCGCGTTACGTAAGGAGTGCCGGGTCATCATAGCCCTGGCTCATATGGAAGCGGATGAGCAGAAGACGCTTGCGGAAACGGTCGATGGGGTTCACTTTGTTATCAACGGTCATCTTACGACGGCGCATTCTGACCCGGTGCTGGTGAAGCGTTCGCAAATCTTCCTCGCCGGGTCGCGGGGGGAGTACTTCGGGCAGGTTGATCTTTTTAAGAAGATGGGGAGGCTCTTCTCCCAATACCGGGTGATTCCCATGAAGACGGGTTACCAGGAGAAGCCCGATGTTCAGGCCTGGGTCGCCCAGTACAAGGACCAATTGCAGTGTGCGCTCCAGCCCCCGGAAACAGCCGACGTCCTTGCCCAGGTAAAGGCCGATTTCTCCTCCCAGATCTCCGTTCCCGAGTTCCTCGCCTTCATGGGGGAAAAGAGTTGCATGCCCTGCCACTCTCGAGAGTACGAGCACTGGCAGCAAACGGCCCATGCCCGGGCCTTCTCGACATTGGTAGAAAGGAATAAAGCCTCTGACCCCACTTGCCTCCCCTGCCATACAACGGGGTATGGATCTTTCCAAGATCCTCGCGCCCGATTCGAAAACGTCCAGTGCGAAGCATGCCACGGGCCGGCGGAGGCCCATCCCAACCCCCGGAAAGACCTGGAGCCTGCGGAGGAGCACGGATGCCGTGTTTGCCACAATCCCACCAATAGCCCGAACTTTCGTTACGATGTTTATGTGCGGAAAATCGCCCACCCGAAGTGAAAGGAGCGGGCGAAACACAGAATAGAAAGGAAGAACCGGTAGAGATGAGGAAAGCATGGAGAAAGATTTTCATCACGGCGTTGACTTGCGGCGGTCTTTTCTGTTTGCCGGGGGCAGAAAGCGCCTCCGGGCAGGCGATTTTTCAGGCCTACAGCAAGCTCCAGGCCGTACCCGCTTTTTCCCTGGAAAATCTCCAGGGAAAGCGGGTGGAGACACGGGATCTTCTCGGCCGGGTCATTCTCCTGAACTTCTGGGCCACCTGGTGACCGGAGTGCCGAAAGGAGGGTCCCTCCTTGGCCAAGATGAATGCCGCCTACCAACCGCAGGGTTTAATCTTTTACCGTATCAACAGCAAAGAGAACCCGGAAGTGGTTCGCGGATTTCTGGAGAAGGAATCGCTGCAGGTCCCCGTGCTCCTTGACCGGACCGGGAGAGTGGAACGGGTCTTCGGGGTGTGGGTCCATCCGACCAGTTACCTGATCGGCAGGGACGGGAAGGTGCGGTATCGGACTATGGGGGTCGTGGATTGGAACAGCCTGCAAGGCACCAGCGTCATTGATCAACTGCTCAAGGAGAGGTGAGATGAACGGGAACCGATTTTTCACCGCTTTGATTTTGGGCCTTCTGCTNNGGCAGAAAATGAAGGGTTGCGGATCGTATGGGAAGACGCCAAGGACGCGCGGGATTTCTACCGCGGGGGCGTGCAGCAGAAGGCCGATGCCGAAAAGCAGTTCCGGGAGAAAGCCTACACCGAAGCCCTGAAATCGTACCGGGCATCAAACGATTTTTTTATCAAACTTCTTCAGTACCTGCCCGAGGATATGGCCGAATATACCCTCTATGAAGGAACCGATATCCTTTTCTTCCCCAATCTCCTCATGGCGGACAATCACTTGAAGATGGGGCTGATCCAGCGAGAGACGGGGCGCGAAGGGCCGGCCCAGAGCAACTGGAAAAAGGCCCAATCGTTTGTCCAAAAGTCTCTCCAGTCGGAAAAGACCGAATGGGGCCTCTCTTTGGAGAAGGAAATCGCGGGTCTCATGGCATCGAAGAAAAACTAACGTCGGCAAGCGGGGCAGCCAATCTTAAAGGATATATGCTTTTTTCAATTTATCACATCGAGGAGGTGCGAGACGAACCGGAAGAAAAGCTCGCGGGTCGCAATCGGAATCTTCCTATTTCTCTTCCTGGCAGGATGCGCCGGTCCCCCTGTTGTCCGCGAGGCAGTCAAGCTGGACATGAAGGTCCCAGTGGGGAAGATCGATGGGAATCAGTTCACCGGGATTCGA
The DNA here is from genome assembly GCA_003154025.1 of Syntrophaceae bacterium. The sequence goes on along the minus strand of PMCE01000015.1, from coordinate 1,084 downwards.
TATCCCTTCAACGTCTCCACTCCTGCTCATTGGAAGATAACCACCAAATACCCAAAGTTTATGCTGGATTTGGGTTTTGAGGAGGGAGGCTTGGAGGAATCCCAGGTGTTTCTCTTTAACCCGGAGACCCATTCGAACGTCCAGATCGATTTTTCTCCTGCTGGAAGGCATGTAACATCCGATCAAAACAAAATCGAGTGGCTGACTTCCGCAGCAGAGGAAAGCTTCAGGGAGGAGCTGGGAAAGGACCTTGGGAAAGGCACGAAAGCGACCACTTCGGCGACCCAGTCTTATCCCTTGAAAGGTGTCCCCTATTCGGCGAAAAGTTTTGCCACCTATGACCGCAAGGGGGTGAAAACGGAGCAGGGATGGGTGTACGCCTTCGCCGAACCGTTTCAGATTTTCATCCTCTACATGGTTTTAGAAAAGGAAGGAGTTAACGACCACCAGGCGGTTAAGCAGATCCTGGATTCTTTTGAGGTGGTGGAGAAGAAATAGAGCCTTTCTCCGGCACCGAATGGATGGGCATGTTTTCGCGGGATAGACCGACAGGGAGGAATGGCCCTGCCTTTTTTGTGCGGTATTAACCGTAATCCCCATAATCCAAGATACCATGATGCTGATTTTTTGCAGGTGCAACCTTCAACGGAGGAGAATCCCATCTTGCCGTCCTTTAAGAATGACCGGCTTGCCCCCCTCTTTGATTCCTCCCTGCAAACAGGTATTTATGATCGGGCTTCTTTGTTCGAGATACCGCTATGGGAATCCTCTGGGTGTGCCGGCCTCCCATGTAAGTGGTAGCTTTGTCAAATTACGGTCTGAAGTGAATATGCTCGCGGGAACGGAATCCCTTTAAGATTGTAAGGCAGGGATAAAGGGTCCCCCGAATTATCGATAGAAATGATCAGATTTTCGGGAACGACTTGATAGGTCAAGGCCAATCGGGTTGCCTGTTTTAGGGCATCGCAGGCGCGACCAATGCCATGTTTCTTCCGTGTACTCTTCGAGTGACAATTTTTGACAGATGGTGTAGATTTCAATTGCCAGTCGAGGTTTGGATATACTTTTCATTTCTTGAATTTTG
>PMCE01000287.1 GCA_003154025.1 Syntrophaceae bacterium | reverse complement strand
CCTAGAGTTAAAAGATTCAAAACAAGAGTTATCTGCCCTTGATGGTCTCGTAAGAATTCTCTTGGCCGTCATCCATCTCGCCAAGAGCGGGATGGAAATAACTGGATTCCGGCTTTCGCCGGAATGACAGAAGAACGACTTCTCGTCGCCTGATTTAGGCAAGGATGGTCTTTGCCTAAGAATTCTCTGTGCTCTCTGTGCCTCTGTGGGGAAAAAGTTTAGAATTGTATGGATGAAAAAGAAGTAGAAGCATGGAATGAGTTTGCACGAGAACTGAGAAGACGGGTCCGCTGGGATCTGGAGAAGGTCGAGCGGGCCTTGGTCGGCGCGCTGGAGGCTCTTCCCGGGCTGGAGCAGAAGGAAAGGGAGCAGCTCCTCAAAATCGGCTGGGTGGTGGCCGAAAGATCCAGCAAGCTGGCGGTTGCTTTCTTGCGCATCGGGCCAAGTGTCATCGGCTCCCTTTCCCCGGTCATCCGGCCGATCCTGATTCCCTGGGCCATGATCCTGGCCGCCCATTCCCGCGAGACGCTCATCGATTTTCTGGAGAAGAGCCGGGAGATCCTGGCGTCCCTTCCGGAAAAGGAAATCCCTTTTTTTCTTCATCGGGGACTGGAACTGGCCGGCCTCGACCCTTCGGTTTCGTGTCAATTCTTCGTTCACCTTTCGAGAGTTTCCAGAGAAATCCCCAAAGACAGCTTCTCCTCCTGGTTTGAAGAGGGGCTTTCCCTCATCCCCCAAAGCCTGCCTGCGGCCCTGGCTTATTTCGGGCTGGAATCCAGGCGTTCCCAAGACCGGGCCCAGGAGAACGGGGTCGCCGTAACCCTGGAAGAGGTCTCCCGTCCCATGAAGATCTTCGCCCAGGCCCTCACCGGCAGAAGCTTCGGCCTGCGTCCTCTTCAGGAATACAAAGGGGGGAGCCGGCAGCCCTTCGGCCCTTTGCCCTGCACCGATGGAGAGACCATCTATTTGCCTGGGGTGGTGAAGGATTATGCCACCCGGGAGTTGAACTCCCTGGCCTTCAAACTGGCTACGGCCCATCAGGCGGGATACGTGGAATTCGGGACCTTTACCCTTCGCCTCTCCGCCATTCAGGATCTCTTCCCCCCGGATTTTATAGAGGCATGCCTCCGCGGGATAGCGGACAAGGGGAAAGAAGTTTCTCCGCTGGAAGCCTTTTTTCATCTCTTCCCCCGGAAGGAATTGGCCCGGGACCTCTTTCATGTCCTGGAGGGGGCGAGGGTAGACCATTGTCTGCAACGCCAGTATCGGGGGCTGAAGAAAGATATGGATCGGTTCCTGCCCCTGGCCATGATGGGGCGGCCGGCCGTATCCTCCCTTCCGCTGCAGCAGGCGCTTATGGAATCCATTCTTCGCTGGGCCCTGCTTGGCGATGCCATGAAGCCTCAATTTTTGGCCCTCCTGTCGCAGGGGGATGATTTAAACTCCCGCCTCTCGGATCTTATGAAGCCCGGGGCGAGCGTCAGGGAATCTGCCCGGGCAACGGTCTTCCTCTACCAGCGCTTGAGCCATGTTCCAAATATCAAACCGGTCTCCGGATGGGAGATAGAAGCTTTGCCTACCGTGAACCTGCCCCTGTCCTCCTCGGGGGGAATGGATCTGGCCCCCCGCCTTCTTCCGGGAGAAGAACCCTACCAGAATCTTCCGCCGCTCCCCCATTGGGGGGAACTGCGGCCCGAGCTCGTGGGGAAGAAACTTCGCCTGCGGGAAGTGGAAAATCTGCTCCAGAAAATGGAGATGGGGATTCCTTTATCTCCCGAGCTCTTAAAGGCCCTGCTGGAAAGCGGGATGGAAATCGAAGTCTCCGAAGGGGAGGAAGGGGATGAGTTCCAGGGGCTCTTCATCACGGATTTAAAGGGGCTGAAAAAACCGATCGGGCTGCGGGAAGCCGCTCGCCGGGCCAAAGAAAAGCTGAAAGGGGAAATGCGGTCTCTCCTGGAAGAAGTTGCCGGGGAAACGGGGGATGATGATCACTTTTACGACGAATGGGACTGCCAGATCGGGGATTACCGGGTGAGATGGTGTCGCCTGAGGGAAAAGGAGGTTGAAACCGGGTCGTCCGGGTTCGTCGATCGGACCCTGGAGTCGTACTCCGACCTGGTGGAGGAGGTTCGCCGGCAGTTCCAGATGCTCAAACCGGAGCGGTTCAAAAAAATTCCCAACCTGGAGCGGGGGGAAGAGATCGATCTCAACGCGGCCATCGAAGCTTCCATCGACCGGAGGGCCGGCCAGTCGCCCTCGGAAAAGATTTATATCGAAAAAAACCGGAAGGACCGCGATTTTTCCACTCTTTTTCTCTTGGACATGAGCGCCTCCACGGATGAACATGTGGATGGAAAGGACCGAAACCCCGGCTTTCCTTCCCCCGAGAAGGAGAAGAAAATCATCGACATCGAAAAAGAATCCCTGGTGGTGATGGCTGAAGCCCTGAAAGAGATCGGGGATGAATACGCCATTTACGGGTTTTCCGGGTATGGGCGGAAAGAGGTGGAATTCTACGTCATCAAAGACTTCCAGGAGGGATACGGGGATCGGGTGAAAGGGCGGATCGAGAAGATCAAACCCCAGCGCTCCACCCGCATGGGGACGGCCATCCGCCATGCGGTGGAGAAGATGGCCGGCCGGGAGTCCAAGGTCAAGAACCTGATCCTGATCAGCGACGGTTATCCGCAGGATTACGATTACGGGGAAGAACGGGGGGACAAGGAGTACGCTCTTCAGGATACGATGACCGCCCTGGAGGAGGCGGCCCGCAAGCAGATCCACACTTTCTGCATCACCGTGGACCGGGCGGGGCATGATTACCTTCGGAAAATGATGCCTCCTTCCCGTTATCTGATCATCGAAGAGACCTCGGCCTTGCCCCGGGAGCTTCCCAAGATTTATCGGAAGCTGACCAGTTGAG
>PMCE01000376.1:2976-7865 GCA_003154025.1 Syntrophaceae bacterium | reverse complement strand
CCCGAGTCCCTCTCCACGATCCGCATGGTATCCCGCCGTTGGGACATGGGCCGCTGGCCCAGGACTTCCCCCGAGATCAGGAAGTCCGCCTTTTCTTCTTCCATCATTCCCCGAGCCTTGGAGAAGAGGAAGACCTTGCAGTCGATACAGGGGTTGAAGTTCTTTCCGTACCCATGGGGGGGATTCCTCAGGACTTGAAAGTACTCCTGGCTCACATCGACGATGCGGGCCTCGATCCCGTACAGATTTCGCCAGCGTTCCTGATAGCGGGCTTCCTGGCCTTTCCGATGGTAGCCGAAAAAGGGGGTGATGAAATGAAGGCCGACGACCTCGATCCCTTGTTCCATGATGAGCCGGGTCGCCAGGAGGCTGTCGAGCCCGCCGGATAGAAGGGAGAAGGCTCTCCCTTTTTTCATGGTTTGGTCCTCGGAGCGGTCTTACTCGGGGGGGCGGGAGACGAAGGGGACGTTCCCCGGGAGGAGATGACCAGGTCCACCTCTTTCACTTCCCCTTTCTTGGCTTGAAGGTTCTTTTCCGCTTCTCCATAACCGTCGGCCCGGATGGTCACCCGGTAGGTGCCGTCTTCCAGGCCCATGAGCGAGTAGATTCCATTCTCGAAGGGGATGATCTTTCCCTGTGCTCCTTCCCACAAAACCAGGCTTCCCTTGGCAACGGGTTTCCCGGAGGAGTCTTTGATCCGCCCGTGGATCGTCCCGAATTGCTGGGAGCCCGTCTGGCGGGCCAGAAAATCCTTCCGGGGTGCGGGGAGTTGATCCACGGCCAGGGTGGCATTCTCTTCCTGAAAGATGGTGAAGGTGGTGGCGTCTTCCACATCCAGGCTTCCTCCCTGGACGTTTCGGGGATTCAGGTTGATCCCGTCGATGTACCGCAGGACGTGGAACGGATCGACGAAGTTCTTGGAATGGAGGAGGTCGGAGAAGCACCAGCCTGAATCCGGGTAATACACCTCCACCCAGGCGTGGTACCCGCCCCCGCTGATCTGAACGCCCCAGTATTTTTTGGAGATCCCCCAGTCATACCCCGGCGGCAGGTAGCCGTGAGCGTACCGGGCGGGGATTCCCAGGCTGCGGAGCATGCCGATGGAGAGATTGGTATACCCCACGCACGAGCCCCGCTTGCTGTAAAAGACCGACCGGCCGTCCTGGGGCGTATTGCGGCCGGCATCATAGGTGAAGTTGTCCACGATCCAGTTGAAGATGGCCGTCACCGCTTCCGGGACCGTCCGGCTTCCTTGGGTGAGGGTTTTGGCCTGGGCCAGAATATTCGCTTCGTTCGCCGGAATGTCTTTCTCCGGAACGAGGAAAGCCCGCGCCTGATTGGGCAATTGCTGGGACGATACGGGAAAAGGGGCCGTGGAATTGAGGGCGGCCAGGTTGATTTCGATCAGAATCCGTTTGCTGAACTCGTCTTCCTGCAGGACCTTCTGGCTGTAGGAGCCGTTGGAGTAATTCGGGATGAACTCCACGCCCGTGGGGTTCACGATGTCGTAGACCACGGTATGCTTGCCGGTAAGGACCTTGGTCGAGGGGAAGGCCGGGGAGAACCATCCGGCTCCCAGGATCGCAGCCATCACCCATCCACCGATCCGCAGCATCCGGGTCTTTCTCATATTTCCCCCCGCCTCAATCATAAACCACCATGACCCGGCCGTTTTTCAGATACCCGGTGTAGGGAGAGGTGGTGAGAATCATCTGCGCGTCGCGGTTGGAGATGACCACGTCGGTCTTCTTCTCCCCCGTGGCTCCCAGCCCGTTGACGACCACCGGATCGGCGGTCACCCGCTGGTTTTTGGAGGCGGCGTTTACATCCTTGGCGTATCCGACCAACCCCATCCGGACGATCTCCTGCTGGGTCACGCTCTGGGTGCTGTACACCAGCTCTCCCCTCTCATTCAGGATCTTGGGGACCAAAGCCGGCCGCAGGCCCAGCTTCCGGGCGTCGATGATCAGCCCGCTGTATTCCAGCTTTTTCAGGTCCAGCTTCTCTTCTTCTTTGGCCGGCGCTTGCGGTGCCGGGGGAGGGGTGGCCTTCGTCTCCGCAACCGGAGGAGGAGGAACCTTGGTCTCCTGAACCGGAGCAGGTGGGGGCGGAGGGGGTGGAAGTTTGGTCACCGGAGCCGGGGGAGGGGGCAATTTGATCTCCTTGGCCGGCGGAGGCGGGAGTGGTGGAGGCGGCGGTTTGATATCCTTGACCGGCGGAGCAGGAGGCGGGGGCGGAGGGGGAAGCCTGGTCTCCTTGGTCGGAACAGGAACGGGCCTCGGGAGAGGCGGAGCGGGCATAAGGGGGCGGGTGAGGGGCGGCAGTTCCTGGAGCATGATCGCCAGGAGTTCGCCGGTCATGTTGACCGCCACCGTGACTTCAACCCCTCCGTCGCTCAGGTAGCGCGTATCCACGACCCGGGCCCCGATTACGATTCCGCTTACCCGGGTCAGCACGCGGTCGCTCTTGGTGGTAAACGACTCCACCGTCGTCTCCGAATCGACGCGCACCCCTTTCACCGTCTCCAGAAGGTTCCGGAGGGCGTCGGCTTTGGCCGCACGCTCGGCCATGAGCCGGGCTTGAGCGATATTGGTGATCCCCGTGGGGGGGGCTCCGCTTCCTTTGGCCGTGACCACTCCCTGGGACCAGTTAATGACTCCATTGCCCATCCGCTCGGAGACATCGCTCGTCTGTTGAGCCTGCAATGGCGTCCCGGAAAAAATAAGGACCAGAAAAACCGAACAGAACCAAAACCCCGTCTTTTTCATGGTTCCCTGTCCTTTCTTGCATTTCTCGGCCTACCACATGAGAAAAAGGTAACACAGGATCTGAAAAACTGTCAANNGAGGCTGTAGGTGGGCGGTCCGCCGTCGGCGGTTTGTACTTCACCTTTCTTCCCAACCGTAATCTCCCACCAGGGGAACGAAGACGCATCCGGTGATATCTTCTTCGATGAATTGATCTCCTTCCCGGGTCAGTTTAAACAGGGTCTGGGTATACCGGGTCCCGGTGGGGATGACCAGCCTTCCCCCGTCGGCTAGTTGGGATTTGAAATTCTGGGGAATTTCCGGGGCCCCTGCCGTTACAATGATCCCGTCGAAGGGAGCCTCCTCCGGCCATCCCTTGCTCCCGTCTCCGGTGCGGAAGAAGATGTTCGTGTAGCCCTGCTCGCGCAGGATTTTCTGGGCGTTCTGGGTAAGGCCCGGGATTCTCTCCATGGTGTAGACTTCCCGGGACAGCCCCGCCAGGACGGCCGCCTGGTACCCGGACCCGGTGCCGATCTCCAGGACCCTCTCCCGGCCTTTCAACTCCAGGGATTGGGTCATGATCGCTACCATGTAGGGTTGAGAAATGGTCTGCCCTTCGCCGATCGGCAGGGGGCGATCATCGTAGGCCGATTCCTGGTAATCCCCGGGGACGAACAGATGGCGCGGAACCTTGCCCATGGCTTCCAGCACTCTCGGGTCGGAGATCCCCCGCCGTCGAAGCTGTTCTTCCACCATGGCCAGCCGCTCCCTCTGATAATCACTCTTCTCTGCCTTTTTGTCCTGTTTCCCAAACATAAATGATCAAAAATTCCAAATTCCAAACAAACTCCAATTTCCCAATGACCAAAACAAGGAACCCACCCCGCTTTCGCCGGGTTTGAAATTTCGAATTTGGTTTTTGGATTCTATTTGGAATTTAGTGCTTGGAATTTGGTGCTTATTTTTTCTCTGTGTCCTCCGTGCCTTTGTGGTAAATGTTTTTCAAGCTCCGAATTTATTCAACCGGCGAGCATTGGCCAACACCAGAGGCATGAGATCCACGGAAGGCATCCTCCCCACGGCTCCCCGGATGCAGCTCACTTCGTCAAACTTCTTGACCGTGTCAATCAGGCAATAGGGCGAATGCAGGATGACCGGAAGGGGATGCCAGCTGTGGCCGGCCAGTTTAGCCGGAGTCGAATGATCCCCTGTTACCACGAGCACATCGGGGTTCAGCGCCTTCAGCCTGGGGATGTACCGATCCACCTCTTCGATCACCGCCACCTTGGCGTCGAAATTTCCGTCCTCCCCCCGCGAGTCGGTCTGCTTCACGTGGAGGAAGAAGAAATCATACTTGGGAAAATGATCGGCCAGGGCCTGGAATTGTTCTTCGAGGCTGGAGACCGCGGACAGAACCGTCATCCCCACCAGACGGCTGATCCCCCGGTACATGGGATAGGCTGCGATGGCCAGAGAGTTCAGCCCGTAGCGTTCCTTCATGGAAGGGTAGCGGGTGTGCTTGGCAAACCCGCGCAGGAGGACCATGTTGGCCTTGGGTTCGTCGGCCAGGATTCTTCCCATCTGGGAAAGGATGTCCTGAACCCGCGCGGCCGTTGCTTTCGCTTCGGGAACCAGGGCCTTGGCTTCCAGCGGGGGCAGTCCTTCTTTTTCCGGGTCCGTATCCTGAATTTCTCCGCGGAGCCCCTCCCCTCGCAGCACTAAAATCCCCCGGTGTTCTTTCACCGTCTTCACGATCACTTCCAGGCCCGCCCCCGGTTTTAGACCCTTGCTGATCTTCTGGCATATGCGCTCGTTGGTATCGGTGGAGATGCGGCCGGCTCTGCGGTCAACCACTTTCCCCGCCGAATCCACGGTGGCGAAATTTATCCGGGCCACCACGTCCTTTTCGGTAAGGGGAAAGTCGATCCCCGTCGCCTCCAGGATGCCCCGGCCGATGTTGTACTGGACCGGGTCATAGCCGAAGAGGGCAAAATGCGCGGGCCCGCTGCCGGGGGTGATTCCCGGCCCGATGGGGTCCAGCAGGCCGCAGGAAGAGACCTCGGCCAATTGATCGAGGTTGGGGGTCCGGGCCACTTGCAGCTCCGTTCCACCCTTTCCCTCCATCTGGATGCCTCCAAGGCC
>PMCE01000376.1:0-2884 GCA_003154025.1 Syntrophaceae bacterium | reverse complement strand
CGGATGGATGGATAAGTCGTCGGGAATGGAAGAGAATACTAAAAAACTGGTCCTTCAACTCGCGGGAATTCCCGGGAGGAAGCTCCGGGCTGCCTCCCTGGAGGCCAAGCTGAGCGGGATGGAGATGAAGGAGATGGCCGCTTTTCTGAATCAAATCTGCCAGAGGGCCAAGGACCGGGATCCGTCCTATCTGAAGGCCTATCATGCCCTTCCGGAACTCCTCCGTTTCCCGGCTTTCGACCGGGAAAAAATCTTTCGCCTCCGGGCGGTGGCCCGGCAGAAGGATTACGTTGAGATCTTGCAGATGCTCCTGGACCTCCCCCCCCACAAGCTCCCGCCCGTCAACCCCGACGGACCGGAAGACCCGTTCTTAAAAGACCTCACTCTCGGCCATCGAAAATCCTTGGCCAAGTCCCCCAAGATGAACGTCATCCGGAAACTTCTCAAGGAACAGGAGCCCGAAGTAATCCGTGATCTGCTCCTCAATGGCCGCCTCACGGAGACGGAGATCCTGAAGATCGCCTCCCTCAAGCCCACTTCTCCACAGGTTCTTGAGGAAATTTTCCGCAGCCCAAAGTGGGTCGCCCGTTACCGGGTGAAAAAGGCCCTCGTCTGCAATCCCTACTCCCCGCCTTCGATCGCCGTCCACCTTCTCAAATTCTTATTGATCAGCGACCTGCGGGAAATTGCCGGGTTTGAGGACCTCCACCTGGCAGTCCAGGAGGCTGCCCATCGGCTGCTGGCCGAAAGACGGGAAAAGGCCGGTTAGGTCTGCGGGGCAGCCGCCGGGACGGCCGCCTTCAGCGAGGCTTTTTTCCTCTTGTCTCTCTGTTTCAGCTTCTGTTTGAAACGATGCTGCATCCTCTTGTGCTTACTCTTTGAATTGGCCAAAAAAATTCCCCCTTCCGCGCCTTTTTAGATAGAATATTAGAAAAGCCGTTGGAAAGCAACACCAATAAAAATGCGGAATTCGGAATGTGGAATTCGGAATGAAAGGCAAGATAGCTGCGATTGAACCCCAGTGCGGATTGCAGGGCGAGAAAAATAGATTGCCGGGCCTGAATCCCAAGGATGGATGACATGAGAGGCCTTTCTTCTTTCCAGTTTCCATTCCGCATTCCGAATTCCGCATTCCGCATTTAAGGATATGGGTCTTCTCACTCTCACATCCAAAGGTTTCTCCTGGTTCCAGAAGGGCCATCCCTGGATTTTCCGCGACGACCTGGAGAGAATTCAGGATGCGGCCCCGGGCAGCGTCGTTACCCTCGAGAGGAGGAATGGGGAGTTTCTCGCTCAAGGTTTTTACAGTGATCGCTCGAAGATCGCTTTTCGCCTGGTCTCCCGGAGTCGCGATCCGATCGACCGGGATTTCTGGAAAAGAATATTCCAGAGGGCAGCCCAGTTTCGGCAGGCGGTCGTGCAAAACACCAATGCCTATCGGCTCGTGTACGGGGAATCGGACGGAGTTCCCTCCCTGATCGTCGACCGGTACGGGGACCATCTGGTGATGCAGACCCTCTCCCAGGGGGCCGACCAGTTGACCTCGCTCTTTGCCGCCCTCCTCGACGAGTTGTTCCAGCCGCAATCCATCATTCTCCGCAATGACCTTTCGGTCCGGAGTCTGGAAGGACTCCCCCAGGAGAAGAAGATGCTCATGGGCGAACTTCCCAGAAAGATCGAAGTTCATGAGGGAGACATTCGCTACTGGGTCGTCCCATGGACGGGCCACAAGACCGGGGCTTACTTGGACCAAAGGGAGAATCGCCTCCAGGCAGGCCGGTACCTTCGCGGAACGGTCCTCGACGCCTTTTGCTACCAGGGACTCTTCGCCCTCCATGCGGCCCGTGCCGCCCAGCGGGTGATCGGCATCGACTCCTCCCAGGAAGCGATAGAGCAGGCGGCGGAAAATGCCCGGCTCAACGGCCTGGCGAACGTTGAATTCCGGCGGGAAAACGTCTTTGACTTTCTGAAGGAAGAGGTGGAGCGGAGAAGCCAATACGACGGGATCAACCTCGACCCTCCCGCTTTCGCCAAGAGCCGGGGGGATGTGGCCGCTGCCTCGCGGGGCTACAAGGAGCTGAATCTGAGGGGCATCCGTCTCCTGAAGCCGGGGGGAATTCTGGTGACTTCCTCCTGCTCTTTCAACCTTTCGGAACCCAGGTTCCTGGACATCCTGAGAGATTGCGCCAAGGATGCCAGGGCCTCCCTTCGCATTGTCGAGAAGCGGGGCCAGGGCGCGGATCACCCCGTCCTTCTTTCCTTTCCCGAGAGCTACTACTTGAAATGCCTTTTTCTGGAAAAAGCCTTCATTGCCGGTTATGGAGGCTAGGCGCCCGGTAAACAGATTGTTGATCCGGGTCATAGTCATGACCTCCGGCACATCTGGAGGCTTGAAAATACATGAACCGCCCAAAGTAAATTGAGTCTGGAGCCACCGAAAGGTGACTTTCGCTCGGGTGCCAGGCTCGGGCNNCGGGCCACGACGCTAGCATCCGGGAACTGTCAAACTCTGTAAGTCCGCCAGCAGGGCCGGCAATCACTTTCCGGCCAGAGCTTTTTTAACCCGCTCGGCGGTCATGGGAAGGTCGAATAGCCTGGCGCCGGTGGCATCGAAGATGGCGTTGGCAATACTTCCTCCCACACAGACGATCGGCGGTTCCCCGCCTCCCTGGGCCGGCCCTTCCGGATTTTCGAGCAAGACGGTTTCGATCCGCGGCACCCAGGAAAAGCGGGGAATCTCGTAGGTATCGAAGTTGCGGTCCAAGATCTGTCCGCCCTTGAAATGGACCTCCTCCGTTAGAGAATAACCCAGGCCCATGGTGAGGGCCCCTTCCATCTGTTGCCTCACCCCCTCCGGATGAATCACCAAGCCCATCTCCTGGGC
>PMCE01000021.1:1125-2969 GCA_003154025.1 Syntrophaceae bacterium | reverse complement strand
TCCTTGAAGGACTTGATCATCTATTTCAATGATATAACGGATTGCGTTAAACGTCAAACGGTATAACAATAATCCCCCTCACCCTTCCCTCTCCCGCCGGGGGAGAGGGTTTATAGGCCGGGAAAGGGATTTGAATCCCGGAGGATGACTTCTTCGGCCGCCTTTTCGAGGAGGTCGCGGTATTTCTCCTCGTCGTAGTCGTCACCCGCACCCACGAAAGGGTAGGCGCGGACGCGGGCTTCTTTGATCTTGGACTTGGAGTCGCGGATCAGGTAGTGGATCTTCTCTCCCGGATGGATCTCGATGCCGGCCTCGTCCAGCTGTTTGAGGGCCAGGGAGGTCAGGTTGTCCACCTTGTACTCGTTTACTTTCTGGCGCACGCTCTTGGCCACGAGCAACTCTTCGTTCTTCAAATCCCCGGTCTCCAGGCGGGTCAGGTAGCTCTCCAGGACTTCGCGCACTTCTCCGCTCTTCTCCCGGTACTCCCGGCTGTTCCCGCTGGTGCTGAGGAGGCGGAGCATCTCCTCCTGGGCTTCTTTCACGAGCGGAGGCGTATCGTCCCGGCGGAAAGCCAGGCCCCGGGCTTTCAACTCGCCGTTCTCGAAAGTCCCGAAGTAGCGGGTCGCCACGGGGACATCTTTCCTCACCTTGGAGGGCAGGAAGACGACCCACTTGTAGATCCCCTCCAGCTCGATGGAAACGTCGGCCGCCTTCCCGATCTCCGCGCAGAGGTCCAGGACTTCAGGTTTGGTCATGCCCGGTTTGGTGATCCAGACGGCATCGGTCAGGGCATGGAGCACCCGGAACCCGCGGGCCTCGCTGATCTCCTTGGCCTGGAGCAGCTTCTCCCGCCCGTAAGCCGTGACCGCCTCATGCGCTTCGATTCTTCCGAAGCGGGCGTTCCGGTACCCCAGGTAGCCGAAGCAGACCACCAGGAGCCACTTGAGCGCCGTCTGCTTCCGGGAGTAAATCTCTTTTTCAAACCCCACGGCCGTCTTTTTCTTCGCCCGGAAATACCTCCGCCTCTCCAGGATGGGGCGCAGGGTCCGGGGGATGAGCCCTTCCCGCTTCTCGCAGATGTTGTACCCGGACTCGGGGACTTTAGGCTGGGGGCAGCAGTTGCACAGGATGGTTTCGGCGGAGATGTTGTGCCGCACCATGATCGTGGGGTACATGGAGGAGTAGTCGATCTCGGCCACGTTGTCGTGCATGCCCATCACCGGCTGGAAGGTGAGCCCTCCCTTGTCCGCCACCAGGAGGTCCAGGGCGGTCTTGAACTTCTCCGGCTCGCCCTTGCGCCAGGGTACGAGGATCCGGTCCTGGATGGCGCGGTCGAGCTGCATGGAGCTGATGGCCGTACCCGAACCGCGCCGGGCCAGGCGCTGGATGGGCATCTTGGAGAGCCGCGCCGCTTCGATGATTCCTTCAAACCCGGTGGCCGAATAGAAAAAGGAGTTCTCCCGGTCGATGTGCAGCCGGCCGAAGAAGGGATAGTCCGGAGCGTTATAAACGATCTGCCCGTAGGTGAAATAAGAGCGCCCCTGGTTCACGATGGCCCGGCGGATGGGGGTGGGTTCCCGGTCGAGGGGCAGGGGGATGCGCCATTTGTGGGAGAGCCGGAGGAGTGAGGGGATGATGAAGGAGTCTCCGTGATCGGTGAGGACCAGGTCCGGGTCGTGGCGATGGAGAAGGAGGCCCAGTTCCCGGAGAAGGTCTTCCTGCGACCCCGGTTCAAAGACCAGCGTCTTTCCGTCGCAGCGGACCGACAGGGTGTTCCCTTGCCCCAGGGGCAGGAGATGGCTTCCCTCTACGGAGATTTCCATGATGGACAGGTCCGGCACCGC
>PMCE01000021.1:0-1116 GCA_003154025.1 Syntrophaceae bacterium | reverse complement strand
GTCTCTTCGAGGGAGGGCAGCTTGCGCAGGAGGGCGGGAAGGCGGTCGTAGTCGGAGACCTCCAGGGCGAGGACTTCGATCTCCTCTCCGCTCCAGAATTCCACCTTCCGGTCCCAGAAGGTGCCGCCGGCAAACCCTTTCTGCACCGCCCCCTCGGCCAGTTTCTCCAGAATCCCCCGCTTTCCCGCGGCGTAGATGGGGAAGCAGTAGGGGTCTTCGAAGCGGAAGAGTTTTCCTTCCGTCGTGCGCACCCACAGGACCATGCGGTCATGGAGGGGATAAACGTCGAGGAGCCAGCCTTCGGTTTCCACTTTCTTGGTTCTCTATCGCGGGTGCACGCCGTGCGCCCCTACTAGCCCCTACGGCATGGGCGACCACATCGGGTCGCCCCTACATTACGCCCCCTCACCCTCACTGTTCGGCTGAGCTCGCGACGAAGCCTTCTCCTCCGTCTTCGGGGGGGAGGATACAGGTAAAGGGGATTCTTCCGATTTTGTCTCTTTCAATTTATCGAGAATCTCTGCCAGGAGTTTTTCGTGCTCCAGGCATATGGAAAGGAGAATCGACTCCATCGGCCAGGGGTGGGAGATGTAGACCGCCGCATGGACGTGCAGCTTGGCCCGGTCGAAGAGGCGGTCGAAGGCCTCCTGGTCTTCCTTGCGCAGGGCCCGGCGGAATTTCTTCCATTCCTCGTACTCCCGCGCCAAAACCTGACTGAAGGGTAAAACCGTGCGGCCCATGGGACCTCCAAAGACAGCGATCAAATGCGGATTTCGGATTGCGGAATATAAAAACCCCAATCAACGGCCGGCAACCGGCAAAAAGATTTCAGAAATTTTAACGCAGTCGCGCGGCAGCGCGCCCCTACACACTCGGGCGACCATCACGCGCTTCGCGTGATCGCCCCTACAGGAAAGGTGAAGGCGGTCAGCCGGATGCTGATTGTTGATCGCCGACCGCTAATTTCTTAAACTCCTCAAATACCTCCCAGGGCCTCTGCAGGACCAGGGGCGGTTTGTCCAGGACGACCTGGAGGGCGTCGGCGGAGGATTTCAGCTTCAAGACCGCGTCGGACGCGCGAACCAGTTCCTGCAGGAGAAAGCTCCGGCGCTTGTT
>PMCE01000145.1 GCA_003154025.1 Syntrophaceae bacterium | reverse complement strand
GAGAGGATCTTGTTGCTCGATGACCACTTTGACCTCCGGTCCGTGGAGGGCCGGAACTGGGACACTTATCGGGCGATCATAGCCTTTTTCTGGATGGCCCCGGTCACTCAATCCCGGCTATCCCGGACGCTGAAGGCCCCTTGTTACNNAGATATCATCCGCTCGGACGGGGATTGGAGCAGGGAAGCCTATGGGCTAACCATGGAGGAGGTGAAGAAGGGACCGCAATACAAGGATCATCGTTGGCGGAGCTACTTGACCGAGCCCCTCTATCGTGAAGCCTACCGGCTGCATTTGATGAGAATGACGGGAAGGTTTGCGGACGGCCTGAGGGAGAAGTGGAATCTTGAACATCTGTGTGTTGACGGAGCCCTGGAGGAAACCCACGCCGGCCTTCTCCTCTGGTCCTGGAAAGATTACCCCACGCTGGGATTCAAAAGATTGTCCCCGATGACCTTCGCCCCGAAACCTTCCGGGCTCGGAACTCCATTCCTGGCCCGCCTGGGGTCCCGTTTTCGGGAGTTCCGCCTGACCGGGGACTGGCGATCCCAGGCTTATGACGCGGTGGAGTGGCTGGATAAAACCTGCCGGTTCCGGGTTGGCTTGGGAAATTGGCTGCCCCACCCGAAAATCTTCCCCCGGGGGATTGCCTTTTTTTCCTCCTATCGGAACAATACCCGGGTATTGGCACATTTGTTGGACTCGATGCCCGGACCGGTGAATTGGGTGTTGACGAACGAATCCGCCCGCAGCGGCTTCCCGCCGGGCGAGGAATCATACTCCTGGCTCTGGCAATATGGGTCCCCATCGACCTCCGGCTCGGGGGTAAAGGAGGAGGAAGAAGACAGAGGGGACTCCTGGCTGGACCATAGCAGAGCCTTTCAGGCCTGGAAATCGGGCGAAGGGGTCCTGCTCTCGCGCCTGACCCGGTGTTGGGAGGCCTACCTGGAAGGCGCCCGGCCCCGCTTGGTAGCCATGGCCAGCCAGTGGGGGATCGAAGGATGGTTTGCTCAGATCGCCCGGGCCCGCCGAATTCCCGTTCTTCAAGTGATGCATGGAGCATTGGGAGGGCATCTGTACATCCGGACCCCGATCCTTTCCGATGGGCTGGTCGTGCCCGGGGAATTCTGGAAAAGAATGTGGCCTTTGGAAGAGCGCAAAAAAATCCTGGTATACAACCCCCCCGGCTTCCTTGCGCCCGTCGAGAGACGCCGACCGGCCCGCCCCCGTTCCCTGACCTTCTTTTCCTGGCCTCTGTCTCTCTCCCCTTTCTATAACTATTCGGCCTTGGTGGACGAGTTCATCAGGATTTTCCGTCGCCTTCTGGAAGAAGGAAAATCGACCATAACCGTGAGGGCTCACCCTCGGGAGAACCCGTCGGAGTTCATCCGCCGGTGGCGTC
This sequence comes from Syntrophaceae bacterium, assembly GCA_003154025.1. Next base: position 1,148 of record PMCE01000145.1, on the reverse strand, counting down.
GCTATGGGGGGGCGCTTACGCCGAACCTTCGCGTAAGCAAGACCGAGCCCCTCGAGGAGGTATTGGCCGGGACCGATGTAGCCCTCATGTTTCGTTCCACCGTGATGATGAACTGCCTGGCCAGCGGCATCCCGGTGACCCTCCCGGGGTGGATCGATTTCGGCTGGAACCGAGACCTGACCGGCCTTCCGGGCGTTTTCCTGGCAGATGACCTCCCGGAATTGGAACGGCAGATCCGGGCGTGGCTGGAGAACCCTCCGGGGAAAAAAGGCGAAACCTGCGAATATTTCGTCCGCTCCCCAGGGGAGGGGCGCGAAGACCTAGAAGGCTTCTTGGGAACCCGTATGGCGGAGGCTCTATGAAGGGGGTGACCCGGGTTTTGACTGATGGCACCCAGCTGGGGATGAAGATGAAGGGGGTGGGGAAATACCTGTCCAACATCCTGGGTCATATGTCTACTCTGGATCCATACCTGTCCTTCATTGTATTGATTCCCCAAGGTGTCCCCCCCTCCATCCTTCCTCAGGCGGGGAACATCGAGTATCGGTTTGTGCCTTTCGTGAACCAGCTGGGCTTCTGCTTGTGGACGCTGCCTAGGTTGGCGCGGATTACCCGGCCCGATGTGGTTTTGATCCCTTATGAAACGAGCCTGTTCTTGAACGGCCCCCCCTACCTGATGATCTGCCACAATGTGCCGGCCAAGATCCGGGAAGCACAAGAAAGAGCGGGTAACCCGAAGGGCTCGGTCAGGAAATGGATTCGGTACCGGATCGACCGCCATCTCCTTCCTCCTACCTTGCGGCGGGNNTTCCGACATGGGAGTCGATCCATCAAGGGTCCGTTATGCCCCCTGCGCGCCGGGAAATGATTTCAGCCGCTTAAGCCGGAAGGTCCGGGTGGAAGACGTGCGGCTTAAATTGGGCGTTCCAGAAGGCTATATTCTGGTTTTTTTCACGGGCGATGCGAGGGAAAATTTTAAAGTGGTTCCGGAAGCCTTTGAATGTTTGGTGAACCGGGGAATTTCCGCCCCCCTGGTCGTGGCCGGGGTCAACGAATGGTTTCGGGGAATGGTCGAGTCGGCCTTTGCCGGCCGCTCCTGGCGGCACAAGGTCAAAATCATTCCTTTCATGGGTGCGGGAGAGGTGGAT
>PMCE01000328.1 GCA_003154025.1 Syntrophaceae bacterium | reverse complement strand
CAAGGTACCCCTAGACTAAACATTAGGTGTAATGCTCACAGGCTCCGGGGAAGATTTCCAGCAATCTTTTATCCTTCAGATCGCAATCCCCTTTCAACAAAACAAACAGCGTGTGGAGCATTTGTCCGCTCCTGGTCCATTCGTAAAAGCGGACTTGGCAAACGAGGCCATTAACCGGAGAGGATGAGGCCGGGAGGCAGGGATTCGCCGAAAATCTGCTGCTGCTCTTCCTTTTGCAACAAAATTTCCGGATCGGAGAGGACATCCCGAAGGCGTCCCCCTTGAGGAAGTTGTCCAAGCCATTGGGACAGACGGTTCCGGTCCTCCAGCGGGAGATCTCTTTCCCGATCTCCCGTGTATCGGGCCAATTGAACTAAAGCCTGACCCAGAGCCGGGGTAGCCGACAGGGGCATGGAAAGCAAAGTATTCAGCCACTGGCCCGCAGTGCGGCTGGGGATGACCTGGTCCATAGGACCATAAAAAGAGATTCTGGCCCCGAACCGTCCGAGAGCCCAAAGCTTCTGAGGTATGGTTTTCCCCTTCCTGATTTTTTCCAGAAGCAGGGTACCCAGATCCTCTTTGACCTTTGCCGGGAGCCTTTCCAAGTTCGCCAGCATCATCCATATCTCCAGCTCTTCATGCCCCCGCCAGACATTGGCGGAGGTTTTCTTTTTTCCAGGTCCCGCCGGCTGCAGCCCAGGAGAGATATTCTGATATATCTGCCACTGTTGGCCTGCGCTGAGCCCCCCGGCGATTCGACGCCAGAAGATCCACCACTCTGACCGTCCTTGGCCCTCACTGGGAAAGTGGAGGCCTTGGGGATACAATTTCCAGGCCTCCATCATCCGCCATTCGTCTAGGGGGTCGCCGAAACCGGGACGGAGGCAAAACCCGCATAAATTCAGCCAGCGGGCCTCATGGTGAGGACTGGCGCTCCGNNGGAAACGAGGTCCTTTATCAAGACCTCCGGAGAATGGGGGTCCCCTGCCCTGAACACGGATTCGATCCTAGCGCACGCCAGATCGATCAGACCCGTATCCAGAGTCTCACCGGGGAACGCCTCCTGCGGCTCGCCTTCCTGGCGGATATCGAATTGGAGCTGCCAGCGATGGGGTGTCTGCCTGGCCTTACAAAAGAGTTCCAGGATTCCGATTTCCGAGAGGTGAACCTGGAGCTGGATCGGGAGGGTCTGGGCGGCTCCCTTTTTTCCATAGCGCAGGACGGTGCGCACCGGGGGCAAAGGGATCGCTTCGTTTTCCTCCAGCCGTACCACCTCTCCCATCCCATCTCCCAGACGGGTGCTGGAACTGAAGATTTGAAAAGACACGGGCCGGTTGGTAAGCACCTGGAACGGCGGTTGGACCAGCTCGCCCGTGAAGCCTTCTTCGGTCCCTCGCGGGATCAGACATACCGCCCTCTTCCCTCCAACCCCCGATCCCCCGTCCGCAACCTCCACAAAGTAGGTCCGAGGGCTGCCAGCCCCGATCCGAACGCCCTCACCCATCCGCACGAGGCCGTAGTAAGCGGCCCCTTCGGCCACGGCCATTTCCGGCCGCGGATTCTCAAGCTCAACCGGAGCCCACCCCTTCCCGGCCTCCTGATAAAACCATCTCTGCAGGACCTCCTTGAGGCGGCGACGGATCGACTGCGGGGTCAGGGCCCCTCCGTTAAAGAGAAGAAATTCCGGGAACAAGGAGGAGCGGCCGGTCTCTTTCTTCAGTAAAGGAAGGAACCTGCACCAGAAAGCGGCTAGGTGACGGGTAACCGCCGGATCCTGTACATAGGGTAGCCCCCATTCCGTCAGTCCTCGCCGGCGGACCCCTTCCGGTAGATCTTCCAGGGGAACAAAGGGGAAGAATCCTTCAATGATCTGCTCCTCCACCTGCGCGGTTGTCAGGGTACTCTTCAACATGCCGCCGATCACCCTACCTCCGGATCCCACCAGGGTAATATCGACGGATTTTGTTTGGGAACCTTCACCCTCCGGGGCGAGAAGGGTCTCTTTGGCCTGACGGCAGCGGTGCCAGAGCTGGTGCCAGGTTTTGGAATCGAGCCGTCGCTCCCCTCCCCCGGAGATCTGGCTTTCGATCCGCCTGGCCAGGGCCAGATCCATATTGTCTCCCCCGAGCATCAGATGCTCCCCCACGGCAAGGCGGTCGAAGCGCAGCCCTTTTTCACCGCGCCGGACCGCAAGGATCGTAAAATCAGTGGTGCCCCCCCCGATGTCGCAAACCAGGACCAACTGACCCTCCTGCATGGTGTCCTGCCAGTCCCGTTCATGCCGGAAAACCCAGGCGTAAAAAGCTGCCAGGGGTTCTTCCAGCAGCAGAACCCGGGAAAGTCCTCCTTGAGTGGCGGCATTGACCGTCAGCTCCCGAGCCACCTCGTCGAAGGAGGCGGGCACGGTCAAGATGACCATCTGCTCTTCCAGCCGGCATCCTTCTTTTTGGCCCACGGTTTCATTCCAGGCCTCCCGAATGTGCTGGAGGTAGCGGGCGCTGGCTTCCACGGAAGAAACCTTGCGCACATCCCCGCCTGCCCCCCAGGGCAGAATGGGGGCACTCCGATCCACCCCTCCGTGGCACAGCCAAGACTTGGCCGAAGATACCAATCTCCCGGGAACTAGGGCGCCCTGTTCCCGGGCAAATACCCCTACGACGTAATCTCGACCCGAATCCCAAGGAAGCGCCGTGCTTCCGGAGGGAAGCTCATAAATGCCAGGGAGATAAAGAAAGGAAGGCAAGACAGAACGCCTTCCCATCTCTCCGGACACAACCAGCTGGGGAATCTCCAGGAAGGAAATATGTCGAGGAGACGGCGCTTTCAGGTCTACGTAGGCAACGGCAGAATTGGTGGTGCCGAGGTCAATCCCGATCGCATATCGGGTCTCCCCGGCCGGGAGACTGTTCATCCCTAATCTCCCCGCTCCCGCAGATTGAACTCGAGCTTCCACCTCTGCTTATCCTCTCGGGATACACACCAAAGCTCAAGGGTCCCGATCTCGGTCATCTTGCTTTGCAGCCACACTGGAACGACCTCTCCCTTTTCCTCTCGCCCTGCACCCGGGGGAAGCACCATCTCCATAGTAGTCACTTCTTCGATTTCACCCCGCCAGTCCTCGACGATCTCCCCCATCTGATCCTTTTTGCGGACCGTAGAGGCCAGCAGGTGGAAGACCGCCGGTTCCCCCACCACCAGCCCGAATTCCTTCTGGCGGATTTCCGCTTCCGTCCCTTCTTCCATTCCGTAGGGCACCACGCAGAGGGCCTTCATGGGGGTGACAAAACCGGGAACCGCAGGGAGGGCGCTTTCGATTCCGATATAATAGGGGCGGGCTGCCCCTCCCCGAATGCGGACCCCCCGTCCGCGGCGGGCCAGACCGTAATAGGCACCTCCCCGTGCGACGGCCAAGTCGAGATCGTCCGATTCGAGCTCACGCAAATCCTGAGTCTCTGACCATCCGTTCAGCACGGCCAAAACCCGCTGCCGGATCAAGTCGGCTTTCATCACCCCGCCGTTAAAGAGAACGGCGGTGGGGAAAGGGACCTCCCCTTCCCCCGCCGCGAGGCTGCGCCGGGCTTGGCGCCCTAGAAAACGAGCCAGATGGCGGGTCACAGCCGGGTCCGATTCATAAGGAAGCCCCATCTCCCTCATGCCCACCCTGGGCTTTTCCTGGGGGTAATCCGTGCTCTGGCAGGAGGGGAAGAATCCGTCGAGGATGACGTTTTGCACCTCGGTTCGGGTGAGCTCGGTTCGGATGGTCCCTCCGATTAGGGAAGTCCCCCGCCCTAAAATGACTACGGGCTCGGATTGGAGAGCGGGGTCGGCCAGGAGGCGTTCTTTGGCCATCCGGCTGCTATACCAGAGCCCTCGGAACTGCCATGTGTCGAGTTTTACCCCTTTCTGCGCCAGCTTGGCCTGCACCGCATAGGCTAGGGCCAGGTCCATATTGTCGCCCCCGAGCAGCAAGTGGTCGCCCACGGCCACGCGCCGAAGGGTCAGTTCGCCTTTTTCTTCCGTCACCTGGATCAGGCTGAAATCCGTGGTCCCGCCTCCTACATCACAGACCAGGATGGATTCTCCAACCCGCACCTTCTTGCGCCAGTTTTCTTTCTCCCGGTGGATCCACGCGTAAAATGCAGCCTGGGGCTCCTCCAGGAGGGTCATCTTCTCCAGGCCGGCAGCTTCGGCCGCTTTGACCGTCAGCTCCCGGGCTACGGCGTCGAAGGACGCAGGTACCATCAGGTAAAGATCCTGATCCTCGAAGCGGGTTTTGCCCTTCCCTTTGGCCATCTCATGGTTCCAGGCATCCCGCAGGTGCTTCAGATACAGGGCAGAAGCTTCCACTGGGGATACCTTCCGTCCGTCCGGGGGACTGTCCCAGGGAAGAATGGGCTCGGTGCGGTTCACGCCAGCGTGGCACAGCCATGATTTGGCCGATGAGACGAGCCGGTTGGGGAGCTCGGTGCCTCGCCGGCGGGCAAATTCGCCTACCGCTTGATCCGCCTTGGGATTCCATGGCAGGGCCAGTGCGCCCGGGGGGGCGTCATGCGGCCCTGGTAGAAATAGGAAAGAAGGTAATAGCGGCTGGGCAATGACTTCTTCGGAATTGACAACCTGAGGGATGGGGAGGACCTGAATGCGGGGCTCCTCATCCTCTGGTGTCTGGGCTGCCGTATAAGCCAGGACGGAGTGGGTCGTACCCAAATCGATGCCGATGATGTATTGAGGGTCGATCAAAACCTTCCTCCTTGGAGTCATTCGACTTCAACTTCGGCGGGAGCCAGGATCCAGTGGTTTTTCTGCTCCACCGATTGGGGGAGCCGGATGCGTTCCACCTGCCACCCCCGGTGGCGAAGAATTCCCCGAAAGGGAGGATCCCCGGTCACGTTTCCAGTCAGGCGAATGGCCTTGGCGTCAAAACCGGGAGGAACTGTCACTGTGGCCCCTTCTTTCTCCACAAAGACTGGCCTGATCTCCATATGCTCCTTCAGAGCCTCTTTACATCCCGTATGGATGGTGCGCACGGCCGCGCCGATCTGCGAGTCCTCATAATGGCTCAGGTCTTCCTGAAGAAAATCGATCAGTCGCCCGTCCCTTTGAAGGGCTGCAAGAATCTGGACAGCTGCGTCGGGGGATGGCCTTCCTTCGGGGACTGTGGAAGGGCCGGTCTCAATAGGAACCTGCCGGGGCAGACGGCGGCCAAGAGAAAAAACCAGCAGCCATAGAATCAAAGTCAAAACTCCACCCACGCCCACCTTCACTGAAGTCGCAACATTTCCCAGAACGCTATTGGATGCCAGAAAAAAGGCGATCAGAATTCCGTTGCCGATGAAACAAAATAGAAACGACCAAATCGTCCAGGTTTGTTTTCCTCCCATGGCTGCTCCTTATAATACAGGCTGTAATTCCCTTGTTTCATATTACCACAACATCTCCAACAAACTAACACCATGCGCGCGCGGCCGGAACACAAATGTACCCAAAAGAGATCTCGTATCCACCATTCGGGTGCTTCTGCAGTCGAAGCGCTTGAAGATACCCACCCTCCTCCCCGAGGCCCAGACTCTTCTGGAAAAAATGACCAATTTCCAGGTACGGATTTCCCAAGCAGGACACGACTCTTACGGTGCCTGGAGGGAGGGCACCCACGACGACCTCCTGCTGGCTGTCGCCCTGGCCTGCTGGGCAGCTGAAAAAAAGGTCTTACCTCAAGGTCTGCAGTGGCCGAGGGAGACCACAGGGAGGAAGCCAATAATTTATGCGCCAAGGAGTTACCAATTATCGCACTTACACGAGGTTTTGAATGGCCTGAATTCAGGATTTCTTGCTACCTGGATCGGAGAAAATGATTAAACTGGCCAAATAACTGTCTTCCAGAGGAAATATTTCTCGCACAGGTAAGTCTGACTCCCAGAAAACAGTAGAATAAACTGTCATTGGACGAAGTTTTCTGGACACTGTGTGTAAAGAAGAGCAGAAAAGCATTACTTCCTGAAACCTTCGGTTGAAAGATTTTGCCAGAAGGTGTAGATTTCAGTTGGAAATCGAGGTTTGGATATACTTTTCATTCCTTGAATTTTGGCCAAGTGCATAAAGTGGCACGATTTACGTTATTCTCCTAATTGACGAATTTGGGGATTTTGGCCTCGTCGTTATCCCAAAGTAAGGGGGCTTAGGCCGAAACCATATAAGACACCGGCATACCCTGGGTCAGGACGAATAACGGGTTAGTTTCAAAGGCTTTCATCGTTATTCTCGGCGGTGTCTTATGCCGACAGTAGGCAAGATTCGGGGTCTTATAAGGAAACCGTATAATACATATATTCATAGCAGCGCTATTCAACAATTCACACAACGAAAGGAGTAAACATTATGAATGAAGACAATAAAAGCCCAGTAACGGGCAGGGCTCACAAGCACACTGCCGGCGGCGGCACGACGACCCGAGACTGGTGGCCGAACCAGTTGAAGCTCGATATCCTGCACCAGCAGTCCTCCAAGTCCAATC
>PMCE01000026.1 GCA_003154025.1 Syntrophaceae bacterium | reverse complement strand
ACATCAATGATCAGGGCGGTATTAATGGCCGCAAGATCAAGTTCGTGGCCAAAGATGACGGTTACAATCCGAGCCGGGCATTAGGCAATCTGACGGAAATGAAAAACGATGTTTTCGCATTTGTGAGTGTGATTGGATCGGCTACGTCCAATGCCAGCAAGGATTTTCTGGTGACCAGCAAGGTGCCGGTCGTGTATGTCCACGCCAACCCCCGCATGTGGGTAAATGTTCCCGCCGCAGAGCGGCGACACATTTTTATCGCTTATCCGGACTACTTCGACGAGGCCGAAGCCATCACCAACTATGCCGTCACCAAACTGGGGATCAAATCCCTGGCCCTGTTCGGCCAGAACGACGACTGGGGGAAATCAGCCGAAATCGGCATTCAGAAAGCGATGAAGACACTGGGCGATAAAGGAAAATTCTCCGGTTTCGTAACCTTCGAAATGACGGATCGGGCCGTGGGTGGCCATGCCCTGAAACTTAAGGAATTGGGCGCTGATGCGGTAGTTATCTATGGAGCGCCGACTCAGGCGGCACTAATCATCAAAGAAATGATCAAGATCGGTTATAAACCAAAGATTTTCACCGCCAACCCGCTGGGTGATCCCCTGATGTACAAGATCGCCGGCGATTCGTGGGAAGGCGCCTATCCCGCCACTGCGGCCAATGTTTCTATCCCCGGTGTAGAACCGGAGGCGGATAGGGTGGTCGAAATTCTTCTGAAGTACGAACCAACATTGAAGGGTCGGGAGTTTCTCGGTGTAGTCGGTTCCACGTCAATGATGCTGGCTGTAGAAGCCTTGAAAAAGGCGGGTCCTGACCTGACCCGGGAGAACTTCATCAAGGCGATGGAGAGCATCAAAAATTTGAAACTCGAAGGGATGGGCGCTCCCATTACCTTCTCCGCTTCGCAACGCCACGGACTGAATGGCATCCGAATCTGTGAGGCGAAAAACGGCAAGCATGTGCCGATCAGTGATTTCATGATCTTTAAACCACTCTTTTAAGGTGCGCTGAAGACAATGAGCTTGTTAAAGGTTGATAAACTGACCGTTCAGTTCGGGGGGATCAAGGCCCTGACGGCAATCGATTTTGCAATGGAGGAAAAAGAAATCCTCGCCATCATCGGTCCGAACGGAGCGGGCAAAACCACCCTCTTCAACTGTGTTTCCGGAGTTTATCATCCGACCAGTGGAGAGATTCTGTTTGCCGGGGAGAGCCTGCTCGGGCTCTCCCCCGATAGGATTGCCCAGCGGGGCATTGGCAGAACATTTCAGAATATCCGTCTCTTCAATAACATGTCTGTGCTCGACAATCTCATGCTGGGTCGGCACATGAAATTCCGGCGAAACATCGTCCATGCCTTCCTGCGCATCCGGAAGGAGGAACTGATCCATCGGGAGAAGGTGGAAGAAATCATCGATTTTCTTGATCTTGCGGCCTACCGGCAGGCCCGGGTAATCGATTGTCCCTATGGGGTGCAGAAACGGGTGGAGCTGGGGCGCGCGATTGTCATGGAACCGAAACTCCTGCTCCTGGATGAGCCGGTGGCGGGGTTGACGGTTGAAGAGAAGAACCGCGTGGCCTATCTGGTAACGGAAATGCGCGGACGATTCGGCTTCGCCATCCTGCTCATCGAGCATGACTTGCGTATTGTTTCCCGCCTGGCCGATCGCCTGGTGGTTTTGAATTTCGGACAGAAATTAGCTGAAGGCAATCCCACGGAGGTGCAGAGAAACCCCGAGGTGATCCGTGCCTATGTCGGGGAAGGATAATGAGCCTTTTAAGAATAGCCAGCATTGAAACCCTTTATTTTGATCGCATCTATGCCCTGCAGGGTATTTCCCTGGAGGTGAGGCAGAACGACATCTTCACCGTGCTGGGGCCCAACGGGGCGGGGAAAACGACACTCCTCAAGACGATTGCGGGGCTCCTCAAAGACCAGCCCAAAAAAGGGACCATCGAGTTTTGCGGCAAGAAGATCAGCGGCCTGTCTCCGGAAAAAATCGCTTCGATGGGCATTGTTTACGTGCCGGAGGATCGCGGTCTTTTCCGGGAATTAACGGTTAAGGAAAATCTTGATCTGGGCTGCTGGGGTCGCCATGACAAGGATGTAATGAGCGACCTGGGTTTTATCTACGATCTCTTCCCTATCCTGAAGGAACGAGGCGACCAGCAGGCGGAAACGCTTTCCGGCGGCGAGCAGCAGATGCTGGCTGTAGGAAGGGCCATCCTGCGCCGTCCGAAGCTCCTCATGCTGGATGAACCATCTCTGGGGTTGTCGCCCATCATGGCCCGCAGTGTGTATGACACCCTGCGCAAGGTCAGTAAAAGGGACATGACGATCCTCCTTGTCGAACAGAATGCCCGGATGGCCCTGGATATTGCCGATTACGGCTATATCATGGAAGCGGGACGCATCGTCCTGAAGGGGACATCTCAGGAGTTGAAGGAAAACGACGATGTCAAGGAATTGTACCTTGGCCTGGATCAGGGAGAAGCTTCCGAAAAGGGGTGGAAATTCTAC
>PMCE01000560.1:1498-3194 GCA_003154025.1 Syntrophaceae bacterium | reverse complement strand
CTCCGGTGGCAAATTCGATTCCCCGTCGGGCGCCCCCGTGGGCGAACAGGATAAGGGGTTCGTTGCTCCCTTTAAGCATTAAAAAGGCCTTGGAGACGTTTCGGGCCTTTTCCGCATAGCTGGAGATCCCCCCTTGCGGCATCGTCCGGCTGGCAACCTTCCGGATCGCCAGCTCCTCCTGCGAGGCGTCAGCCACATGGTGGATATGGCAGGTCAGGGAGGGCTGCTNNCCATCCTTCGATGCAGGTGATGGACGTCGGAGTATTGACCACGACTGGATAGAGCGAAGTAGTCGGTTCCACGTAGTCGGGGATTGCCTGGAAGGGTTGGATTTCCCCTGGATCTAGGTCCTCGATGGACTCCCGCTGTGTCTCGAAGTTCTTCTCGGGCTCTGCGGGCTCCGTTTTATCCGCAGTGGTCTCTTTAAGTGCCTCAACTGATGTTTCTGTCGAGGTTTCATTTTTCAACGCGCCTGGGGCGTCTTGAACCGGCAACGCTTGCAAGGGGGCGTGCTCCTTCGATTTTTCCTTCTTCCTGCTCCTTTTTCTGTCTCTGCCCTGCGGAGGCGGTGTCGGAGGTTCGCCACCTGCTTCTTCCGGTAGGTCCGATCCCGTGCCCAAGGCGCCTAAGGTTACCCCCGGGCCACTGATTACGGGCTTCCTAAATTCGCTTGCCAAATTTTCCTCAATATCCAGGTTTTCCCTGGACGTGAAGGTCTTGTCCTTGGCCAGTTTTTCAGACTTTCTGGCCGCCTTTTCCGATTGTTTACTCATTGGTTTCTCCTTAATTGATGGTTTCGGCCCATCCCGCCGCAAAATTGGCGAATCTTTTGAAAAAAAAGGGCCAAATCCGTCTCCAGACTTGGCCCGCTACTGCCAGCAGAACATTTTAAATAATCATTTAGGAAATCATAGACATCACCCCCTTTCTAGAGTTAGATTAGGCATCATTCATGGTTCGACGAAATCCGTTCAAACCGCTTTAAATCCTAATTCGATTGCCAAATCCACAGACGACGCCGACGCCGGCAACGAATCGCCCGTTCGCCGGGCAGCGCGGAAGGATGTAGTGCGGTATCCCCGCCTTGCATCCATATTTTTCTATCCTCATCCCGACTTTTCAGATTGAGCTTCTTCCACCTTCGCATCTGTCGCTGGCTTGCTGGTGCTCTTCAGCCGCAGGCCGTTCCAATACCTTACGCTGTTTGATTTTGACGCCTTGAAGCCGGCCGTCTTCAGCATGAGGCCAAAGGCCTTGGGGGTGAGGATCTCATCCGTGTTTTCCACCGCCCAAGACTTATAGGCTTCGTACAGGTTCCTTGAGGGCACCCGCGCCGCCTTATCAAGGGTGCAAGAATCAGCCAGGAATTGCGGGAGAATGTCGGTCTCCGAGCGGTATTCCTGGGTCGCTTCCCTGACCTCGGGAGGAAACTCCAGGCCTTCCTTTTGCCATTTGAGGCACCCCTTGACCAGCCAGGCAAGGATGCCCGGCAACTCCTGCTCCAGTTTCGCCGGCAAGTGCTTGTCAACTTTCCCGGCTTCAATGGTCACCGGGAATGGGAGCAAATAGATTCGCCTCCAGATACCAAAATCAGTTCCTTTGATTTCGGGGGTGTGGTTGGCGATCAAAAAAAGCTTGAAGTTTGGCCTGTACTCGAAGAACTCCCTGAAGAGGAACCGGGACGTGACCGGATCTT
>PMCE01000560.1:0-1493 GCA_003154025.1 Syntrophaceae bacterium | reverse complement strand
TCCGAATGGTCATGCTGTTCCTGATCAGGGTCGCCGTGGGGGTGTGCCTGGCGTACCCACCCAGAACTTTTCTCAATACTTCAATCAGGGTGGTCTTGCCGTTGGAACCATGCCCTACCAAGAAGAACAGGCATTGCTCGTAGCCGGTGCCCGTTAGGGCGTAGCCAAGGACCCGCTGCAGGAAATCAACCATCCTTTCGCTGTTGCCCATAATTTCGTTGAGAAACCGGAGGAACTGCGGAGGGTCTGCCTGAGGCCGATATTCCACCCCCGTCACAAGAGTCATGAAATCCTCTCGTGTGTGCGGCAGTAAGCTCCCTGTCTTAAGGTCCAGGGTCCCATTGGGGCAGTTGAGGAGCCACGGGTCCGCGTCGAGCTTGCGGATTTCGATTTGAATTTGCGGGGCCGACCGGGCCAACTTCACCATGGCGTTGATGCGGCCGAGTGACTCGGATTTCTCCGCATGGCTTAGGATCTCGTCTTTCAGTGATGGGTCAGTCTGAACTTCCAGTGGTATCGTCCTGACCGTCATCTTCGCTCTGTTCTGAATTTTACTTTCGCTCGGGTCTTCGATCCACGGAGACCCGTCCCACACGAACCAGGTCTTTGTCTTGGTGCAGTACCTTACGTCCCTTGAATGATCTCGGACAAAACGCTCCGAGTTACCTAAATCTGTTAATGGTAAAGCCATCTTTAACCTCCTCGATTTCAATTTTTAAGAATTGCCCCAAAAACGTGTCCCTCGGGTCCCTTTCGACCGGGTCCCGAGCTTCAGCCCGCATCCTTTATTTATATGGTCGCTCGCCATCTTGGGTTGCTTCCTCTTTCCCCAATGATTAATGATGGGGGTCCGGTCCGCCGTGCCCGCTGGCCAAAAGGGCGGTTTTGGANNTGCTTGTGACTTCTGGCTATTTACTCAGTCCTATCACCTCCCTTTTAAGGTTAACTTGAGCATCCTCCGGAATTAGTTCCGGCTGGCTCCTCGCCCCTTATTAATGCCCTTAGACGGATGCAACATATGGTCGCCTAACCCGAAGGCCGAATCGGGCAGGCCGGTATCATCCTGAATGATCCGCCTGAAAATATATTCCCCTGCGGATCTGGCTTGGTCGGTTTCGTAGGGATAAAACCTTAGAAAATCAAGCAGCTGCTCAGTAGTGCTACCGCCTTGGGGAATCGGCTCGTCCTTGCGGATGATCCTGGATTCACGCAGCCAGATATAAAAACCGGCCGGGACAATGCCATAGCGTTTGTACATCCGCCGCTGGTTCTTGCTCAGGCGGGCGGAAATTTCAATCGCTTTCATTTCTCCCTCAAAGAGTGAGCCGGGTCTGCCCTCCTGGCCAACAGTAATGAAATCATCTAAAAATTTGCTCATAGCTCCCCCTTCTTTTTGGGTTAGCCGGGCTTTCGAATTTCCTAGTCACCCGAATATTCCGAATTTCTTGCACCACTTTAATTTTCATTGGTCTTGACCTTCCTCTCCTCCATGT
>PMCE01000562.1 GCA_003154025.1 Syntrophaceae bacterium | reverse complement strand
GCTTGCTGGGCAGCTTTTTCAGGGTCGTGAATCACCGATCCGGGAATCTTCCGGGATTGCAGCGTTCCATCGGGGTTATAGACCCGGTCGGCATACACCTCTTCCACGAATCGAACCCCGGTATCTCTGGCGGCTTGGACCATCACCGTTCCGGTGTATACGACCAGGATGAGTTCCTTGCTGAAACGAAGGACTGCGCGGGCAAAGGCCTTCGACGCCTCCAGATCTACAAAGGCTAAGTTTCCCAGCGCTCCATGGGCCTTGACATGCTGTAGAGGGATGCCGTGCGCTTTGGTGAAGGCGTATAGGGCGCCGATTTGATAAATCACGTAATTCTCAATCTCCCTGAAACTGAGGTCCATCCGCCTTCGTCCGAACCCCATGAGGTCCGGATAGCCGGGATGCGCTCCCACCGCAACCCCCTTTTCCTTGGCTAACCGAACGGTATCATCCATAACCAACGGATCTCCGGCATGCCAACCGCAAGCGATATTCGCCGAGGAGATATATTCCATGACTTCCGGGTCCCGCCCCAGCCTGTAAACGCCGAAGCTCTCGCCCATATCGCAGTTGATATCAATCCGATCAAGCATCGATTCCTCCAAGGCACGATTTTGCAGGTATTGGGTATTTAGGGCGAAGGTTCTGAGACAACCTCATTGAAATGCTTCAGAGCCAGCGTCGCTCAAACGGCCATACGCGGAAAAAGGGAAAAGGCTAACCGCTCTGGCGCAGGATCCGCCAGACTCTTGGAAACGCCGGCAAAACAATGATCAAAAAAGCCGCGCTCACCAATGCCAGCGAAATTGGGCGGGTAAAGAAAATCAAGGGACTTCCCTGCGAACCGACCAGGCTTTGGCAAATGGATTTTTCCAGGAGGGGCCCGAGGACGAAGGCGAGCATGAGGGGAGCAGGCTCATAATCGAATTTCTTCATCAGGTATCCCACCGCCCCGAAGAGGACCATGATCACAATACTCACGGCATTATTGTTGATGCTGAATGCCCCGATGACGCATATGAAGATGATGAGGGGCGACAGGATGGCATAAGGGACTTCGATGATCTTGACAAAGATCTGGATTAAAGGAACGTTCAAAATCAACAGGATGATATTGCCGATATACATGCTGGTGATCACTCCCCAGAATAGTTGGGGATGGTCTTTGATGATGAAGGGACCGGGAGTGATTCCGTGGAGCATGAAGGCCCCCATCAGAAGGGCCATGACGACATTCGCCGGAATCCCCAGCGTCAGAAGCGGGATGAAGGCCCCGCTGACGGCGGAGTTGTTGGCGGATTCGGGGCCGGCAACCCCTTCGATGGCCCCCCGGCCAAAACGCTGGGGTTCTTTGGACAGCTTCTTCTCCAAGGCGTAGGAGGCGAAGGATCCGATCACCGCCCCTCCGCCCGGTATGATCCCCAGGAAGAAACCCAAAATCGTGCCCCGGGTGATCGGCGGCAGGCTGATTCTCCAATCGTGCCGGTCGGGGAGAAGGTCCTTCAGGCTCCCGGCAGAACGGATAATGTCCCGGGCGGATCGCGCCGCCTCGCTCTCGGCCATGAGAAGGATCTCGCTGATTCCGAAGAGACCCATCGCCAAAATGGCCAGGTCGATCCCCTCCACCAGAGACTGCGATCCGAAGGTGAACCTTTCAATGGCCGTTACCGGGTCCATGCCGATCGTTCCCAGGGCCAGGCCCAGGGCGCCCATCAAAATCGCCTTCAGAGTGGAGCCCGAACCCAGATAGATCACCAGCGTCAGCCCCATCAGCATGAGGCCTGTGTATTCCGGCGGGCCGAACATGAGGGCGAAATTAGAGAGAGGGGGGGCCAAAAGGCTTAAACCGATGGTCCCGAAGGTACCGGCGATAAAGGACCCGAAAGCCGCGATGCCCAGAGCTTTTCCGGCTTGCCCCTTCAGGGCCATCTGGTATCCTTCGATGACCGTGACCACGGTGGAAGCCTCGCCCGGAATCCTCAGCAAAACGGAAGTGATCGTACCCCCATACTGGGCCCCGTAATAGATGCCGGAAAGCATGATGATGGCGGAGGTCAGGTTGAGTTTGTAAGTCAAGGTAAGGAGCATGGCAATCGTCGCCGTTGGCCCCAATCCCGGCAGCACCCCTATGATGGTCCCGAGAATACAGCCCACAAAACAGAAAAATACGTTTTGCAGGGAAAGGGAAACTTGAAATCCCATGAGCAGATTTTCCAGCATCTTGATCTATCCCTTCCGAAANNCTCTGCAGGAACCCGCGAGGCAGGGGCACCTGCAGGAAGTACACAAACAGGGCGTAACTGATAACGATGGAAGTAACTCCGACCAGCAGGGTTGCCTTCCAGCCCTGCCTTTCCACGAACTTCAGGATGAGGAAGAGGAGGAGAACCGAGGTGATCAGAAATCCCAATTGCTCGACAAGAATTCCGTAAAGTAGCATCAGAACCAGATAGGCGAAAACCTTATAAAGGCGGATCTTTTCCTGCCCTTCCTCGACGAGCTTTCCTTCCCCCTTGGGCCGGGCAAGAATCCCGGACTTGAGAACCAGGAACAAGCTGAGGCTGACAATAATCACCGCAATGGTGAGCGGATAAAAACCGGCTTCCGGCCCGGAACCGCCCCAGAGGGGAAGGCGGATCGATTGGAAAGCCAGGAAAAGGCCCAATGCCAAAAGGGCAAGGCCGCTGGCGAAATCCTTCTTGTTGAAGACCTGGATCGGCAACATCCTTTCCACCTCCCGTCATCGATTGACCGGCACGGTCAGGGGAGTCATGATTCTCAATGAACGCATCTTACTTAACGAAGCCCAATTCTCTTAACACCCGCCCCTGGTTTTCATATTCCTGTTTCATAAGGGTCGTAAAGCCGGCGGTATCCAAAAAGAACATCTGCAGATACAGATTTCCCATCAATTCCTGGAGCGAAGGGTCCGAATAAGCCTTTTTAAAGGCATCGAAGAGCTTTTTCTCGATGCGCGGGTCCACGCCTTTGGGGGTGCAGATACCAAGCCAGTTCGGGAGTTCCACCCGGTAGCCCAGTTCTCCCATGGTAGGGACATCGGGAATGGCGGCATATCTCTTTTCATTTTCCGCCACGGCCAGGGGGCGCATTTTTTCGGAACGAATGTAGGGCATGAAATCCGGCGTAGTGGCGATGTCCACATGACGGCCTAACAATTGCCGAATCGCCTCGCTGCTCCCGCCCACGGGTATATGGCTGGCCTTGACCTTTTCCACCTTAAAGATATGCTCCATGACAATGTGGGGGGCGCTCAGAGGGCCAGGAGTGGTGTATTTAAACTTTCCCGGATTCTTCTGGGCGTCTTTTATAAAATCCTTGAAAGTCTTCCAGGGTGAATCCGGAAGGACGCAACATACATAGGCATATTTTCCATACACCATGAGAAAAGTGAAATCATCTATGGGATGGTAAGGAACCGAGCGGAGATGGGGGACCTGGCTGTTGGCACTGGCTGAAATGGTCCCGATGGTGTAGCCATCCGGGGGGGCCTTGGCCATCGCGGTGGCCCCGATGACTCCCGCTCCCCCCACCTTGTTTTCCACCACGATGGGTTGCCCCAGGATCTTACCCGCTATTTCTGCGATTTTCCGGCCGGAGAGATCCGTTGTTCCTCCCGCAGCGTATTGGACGATCATGGTAATGGGTTTGGACGGGAATTTGGCCGGATCCTCGGCTGCCCAACAAGGAGTTAGCAGAATCCCCAAGAAAACGGCAACCCCCGGGAAAATCTTCCCCAACGCGCAAAGCTTTTGTGTTCCGCTCATTTCTATGCCTCCCGCTTCTGAGAGTTTATCCTTAAATAAGCTGTTCCTTTTAGATCCCCCTTCGAAAAAGGGGGGCATAGGGGGATTTGCCTCGGGATGCCCTGACAAATCTCCCCTTACCCCCCTTTGCAAATAGGGGAAAATTATTTACGGACGAATCCCGAGTAGTCTCTATTGAGTCCGTCTTCATCGGGAAAAATTCATTCAGGGAACTACGGCCACCGGCCGACAGGGGGCGCCGTCCAAACCCTGAAGTTTTATCGGCAAAGCAAAGACCTGGAAACGGGGAACCGGAATCTGCGAAAGGTTGTAAGCGTATTCGAGATTGAGAACCCCGTTGCGCAGCAGGATCAAGTGAACCGTGAAGGCAGAGGAAGGGACCTCGTCCTTCCGCCCCAGATCTCGGACGACAAAATCCTCCACAAAGTCATATCCGGCAATTCTGGCCCGCAGGCTCACCAGCCATTCGGCCGCATCCGCCGTCAGGTAAGGGGAGTCGAGGAATTCTTCTTTCCCCCACATCTTTTCCAGCCATCCCGTGCGGATAAAAACGATATCCCCATCCTGGCAATGTTTCCCGGCCTTCTCCAAATCCCTGCCGGAAATGGGTTCATTCTTTCCCCGGGGCACATCAATGAGGGAGGCGGCCCCGACGAAATAGTCAACGGGATAATCGGTGATGGACTTAGCGTCCGGCCCGACCATGTGCAGGGGAGCATCCAGGTGGGTATAGGCATGAGCCGATATCCGGTAAGACGTGCTCTGCCTTGCATCTCGCTCATAACTTCGATCTTTGTTAAAATCGATCTTGAACCGAACCTTCCCATCGAAGGGGAGGCTAAGATCGATATACTTAGGCATGGAAATGACCTCCTGAAAGATAGATTTGATGATCCTCTTACTTCCAGCCGGATAAAATAGCGCCTTTTTGCATGGCGGCCGCTTATTGAAGAAGCCGGTGATTACTTGGAGAAGCCAAGTTCCTTCAAAACCTTTCCCTGCGTTTCGAAATCCTTTAGGACGAGGGCTTTGAAGGACTCCGGGTCCCTGAAGATAGCCGGCAGATAAAATTTGGCCATCAATTCCTGGAAGGAAGGATCCTCATAGGCTTTTTTGAAAGCGTCCAAGAGTTTCTTCATGACGCGCGGGTCCAGGCCTTTGGGGGCGACCAGACCCATCCAGTTCGGAGATTCCACTTTATAGCCCAGCTCCGCGAAAGTTGGAATATCACGAACCTCCTCCAGCCTCTTTTCGGTCTGAGCCGCAAGGCCGCGAACTTTTTTGGCCTTTATATAAGGGATAAAATCCGGGGTAATCGCTGCATCCAAGTGGCCTCCTAATAACTGCCGGGTCGTCTCTGCCCCCCCTCCTGCGGGAATATGGTTGACCTTCACTTTTTCCACTTTAAAAACCTGTTCCATGAAGATATGTTGGCCGCTGGAGGGCCCGGGGCTGGCGTATTTTAGCTTGCCGGGATTTTTTTGAGCCTCCAGGATGAAATCTTTAAAAGTCTTGGAAGGGGATTCGGCCAATACACTGAAAATCATGCCGTATTCCCCGTACTGCATGATGTAGGTAAAATCTTCTTTGGTGTCATAAGGAACGGAACGCAGATGGGGGATGATGACATTGGCGCTGTAGGTCATGGTCCCAATGGTATAGCCGTCCGGTGCAGCCTTGGCCACGGCATTGATTCCGATGACCCCCGCGCCCCCAACCTTGTTTTCCACGATGATGGGTTGACCCAGAATCTTGCCGGCCAATTCGGCCAGCTTTCTCCCGGAAAGGTCCGTCGTCCCGCCCGCAGCCCACTGGATGATCATGGTAATGGGCTTGGAGGGATATTTGGCCGGATCCTCCGCCCCCATGGATGAATTCACCGGAATAAACAACAAGATGACTACCCAGGGAAAGCATTTCCAGACGAGAAAGGTCCATGACCACCGGAGAACGATACCCAAGCTTTGCATCTCGATTTCTCCTCCCGATAGAAAAAGCTGGCGAGTGAGGGAAAACCACTCATGAAGATCATCTCCCCACTGTGAAAAGCAGCGTCGAAATATTGTTGGAATATACAGATTTAGGGAAAAGGGGTCAAGACAAACTTTCAGGGCTCGGCGTTGAAAAGGGGTGTTGCCTGATCGCCTTTTCCCTTTCTTAAGACAAGACTCCGAGCAGATCCATGATGTCTTTGTAGCAGGCTTCGGCGAGATCCCTTCCTGAGGGCATATGCCGGTTGGTTTCCGAAACGCTTTCGACGATGAGCCTCCCCCGGTAGCCTTGAGTTTTGAGGCTCTTGAGCACGTGAGCCCAGTCCACTCCCCCGGCATTGATCCGCCGGTGGCAGTAGTATCGTTCCGGTCGAAGAGGCGAAGGAGGAATGACCCTGGCGAAGCGGCCGATATGCTTGGCGTAGTAGGAATAGGGAAAGCTGTAGGGATAGTCGCCTGTCCGGAGCTGAACGATGTCCTTGACGTGGACGTTGAAAATATGCCTTCCAAGGGCCTTTATGCCTTCCTCACCGTAATCCGCGGGCACCTGGTGGAGGTTCACGGGGTCCAGAGTCAATCCGACATTTTCCTCGCCGATCATCTTGAGAAGCCGGAGGCTCGCCGTGGCCGAATCGCATAAAGTCCCGTGGTGCATCTCCATAACCAGTTTTTTGTGGAAGAGGCCGGCATGCCGCGCTGATTTCTTCATCCAGAAAGCCGCCCTTTCCCAGACGGACTCGGGCGCGGAAGAAGACTCCTGCCATGCCGGCCAGATCCGGATCATCTCTGCGTCGAGGAAACATGCAAGCTCCACATATTGCTTGAAGGTTTCGAAGGCCCGCTCGCATTCCTCGTCGGAACAGACCCCGTAGTTGCCCACAAAGCAGGATAGACAGCTCGTGTACAAGCCGCTGTCCCTAATGGCCGAGCGGATTTTCCCGAGCTCTTCTTCGGACATCCCCGGTTTCACATGGGTGCTCCTCAGCTCCACGCATCGGTAGCCGAACAGCCCAGCCGCGTCGAGGTGGTCCCACACCGTGCGATCGTCGAACATTTGACCGGATAGACCTAATTCGAACATTCCTTTCTCCCCCAATCTTAAAACCATACCTCCGGCCGCCCTCCAAGCAGCCTCCGGCATCCGAACCATATCCGGGACTCTTACCGCAAAAACTTTGGGAGGCTACGAAAATGCAGGGTGCGTTCCCCGAACGCACCGCGTAAAGGCGTGATCGGGGATCACACGCTGCATAATTATGAAATCACAAATTGCGTTTGCATTAGAAATCGCGCCCGGCGTTTGCCTCAACTCTTTCAAGAATTCGAAGGGCGGATAAAATTTCCCCCGCGCCTTTCTGGGCCTCAAAAGTCGGCTCATTGTAGAGAAGAAGTCGTAAGAGGGTTTCCCTAATCCCGAATTCTTCTCAATTCCATGACCAGGGGATTTACCGGATCCGGGCACGCCACATGGGCCAGGTTTTTATTTTCTTCCCAGGGCATTTCCCCGCCGAAACGGAGCACGCGCCAGGAGGGAAAAGCGGCATAGTAGGCCGACGGGCAGAGCGCTCTCCCATCTTCGGTGTACCCCAAAGTAATTTCCTTACTCAGGTCGAATTCCTGGCCCACCTTATGCCCAGCGGCACAGGTTCCCTTCACCGAGACAATCTTCAGAACAACTTTGGATGGATCGGACATGGTAACCCTCCTTTGGTTTGGTTAAGTGCAAAGCGATCCGGCTTTCTCCCGGACAGATCGTTAAATATGTATGAATCAAAAGTCAATTCTTTGAAATACCTTCTAATGACCTCCTCCGGATGGTCGGATGCTTGGTCGTCGGATTTATGGACTCCGGAGGGAAACGCTGTTTGAAAAATAGATAAAATTTGAATGGCTGTCAATGGCCTAAATTTCATTTTCACATCCCCCTGCC
>PMCE01000200.1:2568-3386 GCA_003154025.1 Syntrophaceae bacterium | reverse complement strand
CTCTTTAGTAATCAATCCCCGGCTGCGGTTCGATCCCCTTCCGGTAGGCGTGCTTCACTTCCACGATTTCACTGACCGTATCCGCCAGCTCGACGACCTGGGGATGAGCGTCCCGCCCGGTGAGGACCAGGTGCAATAGAGGGGGTTTGTGATCGATCAGGTCCAAAACCTGTTCCAAGTCCACCAGCTTCAGGTGAAGGGCGTTGTTGATCTCATCCAGGATAAGCACATCCAATTCTCCCCGTTCCATTTTTTCCCGGGCCAGGCGAATGGCTTCTTGAGCGTTTTCCCTGTGCTCCCGGAAAGGATAGGGGTTCCCCTGAATTCCGCAAAACCCTTTCCCCGTGGGGATTAATTCGATGGAACAGTCCATTTTCTTCACTCCGTCCCACTCTCCGGAATAAAGATCCCCCTTCATGAACTGGATGATCGAAACTTTCATCCTGTGGCCGCAGGCACGGACCCCAATGCCCAAGGCGGTAGTCGTCTTCCCTTTTCCCCCGCCGGTAATCACTACCACCAACCCTTTTTTCTCCTTTGGGTCCAATCGATTAATTTCCATGGCTTTACCCTCGCCACAGCGCGACAACTCGGCTCATTTCGTATTATTCTTTTGATGCGGGAATTTGCAGGCGGAATCCCCCTCCCTCTCCCCCGTCTTAACCCTGGGGAAGAGGGGACGGGTCAGGGGGATTCCTGAACGGCAGATTGTAGGCGGGCAATGAAGGATTCTAAAGAATCTACGCCCTGTCGGCAGGATGGGGACGAGGAACCGGCCGGGCCACGGCCAGTTTCTTTCCGACGGGGCAATCCCGGCA
>PMCE01000200.1:1064-2535 GCA_003154025.1 Syntrophaceae bacterium | reverse complement strand
CCAGCCATTGATTGGTCGCCATTTGATTCTGTGCCAATGGGTCCTCCTCAAAGCCGAATTCTCTGACTGAAGACATCCCCGGAGCAGGGGCCACCTGGAATCGTTTTCCTTTGGCCAAAGTCCTCCTTGAACCCCTGCTGTGGAGATGCCCAGCCAAAGGAGGCTTTTTCGCTAATTTATCAGAAAATGGGAAGAAGGAAATAAGGTAAACCCCGTATTTTGGAAAGATTCAGACTGTATTTTCCAATAGGGGAGCGCGGTTCCAGGAGAGCCTCTCTCCCCCGCCAAAACAGCGGCTTACCCTGAGGGGGGGGAGGGAGATTACAGGACCTCTTCGAGGGGATGGAATCCGAGGCCGTGGGCCTGGGCCACGGCGGAATAAACGACTTTCCCGTCCAGAATATTGACCCCTTTCGCCAGGGCGGAGTCTTCCCGGATGGCCGCCTTCCAGCCTTTCCGGGCCAGGGCTTCCACGTAAATCAGGGTTGCGTTCGTCAGGGCTACCGTGGAGGTACGGGGCACGGCCCCCGGCATGTTCGCCACGGCATAGTGGACTACTCCGTGTTTGATGTAAACCGGGTTTTCGTGGGTAGTGGGGTGGTCGATGGTTTCGATGCATCCCCCCTGATCGACGGAGACATCCACGATCACGCTTCCCGGCTGCATGGAACGGACCATTTCTTCGGTAACCAGGTGGGGCGCAACGGCCCCGGTGATTAACACCGCGCCGATCACCAGGTCAGCCTGGGCAATGGATTCGGCGACGTTGTACCGGTTGGAAGCCAGGGACTCGATACGGCCATGGAAAAGGTCGTCCAGGTACCGGAGCCGTTCCAGACTTCGGTCGATGACTGTCACCCGCGTCCCCAGGCCGACGGCCCGCTTCAGCGCATTGGCTCCCACCACCCCTCCGCCGAGAATGACGACCGAACCGGGATGAACCCCGGGGACTCCTCCGAGGAGGACCCCCCTGCCCTTCTGCGGTTTCTCCAGGAAGGTCATGCCCACCTGGATGGAC
Source organism: Syntrophaceae bacterium (assembly GCA_003154025.1). The sequence continues at coordinate 1,517 of PMCE01000200.1, read as the reverse complement.
ATGCGCCCGGCAATTTCACTCATGGGGGTCAGAAGAGGCAGGCTGCCATTGGATAGTTCGACCGTTTCATACCCAATGGCCACAACCCCCTCTTTCATAAGGGTTAAAGTGAGATTCTTATCCGCTGCCAGGTGCAGGTAGGTGAACAGGATAAGCCCCGGTCGAAAATACTCATATTCCGAAGCCAGCGGTTCCTTCACCTTTACGATCATCTCCGATTTTTCCCAGATGTCTGCCGGGGTCTTGGCAATCATTGCCCCGGCCCTCTGATAATCGGAGTTTAAGAACCCGCTCTCCTTGCCGGCTCCGTCTTCGATGATCACCCGGTGGCCGGCATGGATCAGGGCATCGGCTCCCGCTGGAGTGAGGGCCACCCGGTACTCCTGAGTCTTGATCTCTTTGGGCACGCCGATGATCATGGTATCCCTCCTTCTTGGTTGGGACGCGGATGAA
>PMCE01000200.1:0-974 GCA_003154025.1 Syntrophaceae bacterium | reverse complement strand
GCATTCGCCTACCTCAAGGCCGAGAATGCTGGCCGCCCGAAGATACACCCCCGGGTGCGGTTTAAAAGCCCCGGCAACTTGAACCGAGATCACCCGGTCGAATTTCCACTGGACCCGGTTCTTTGCCAGGTGATCGAGAAAGTGGGGTTCCCCGTTGGAAAGCGCCACCAATTGGTAACGCTCCTTCAGACGCTGAAGAGCGGGAATCACATCCGGAAAAGGGGAAAGTTCCTGCCAGGCTTTCATGAACTCTCTGACCTCGTCCCGCGAGGCCGCTACGCCGTTGAGGCCGAGGGCGTAAACGAAGGCCCGGCGAGCCGTTTCCAAATATCCGCTGTGGCCCAGCATCATGATATTGTCCTGATATTGTTCGATCCGCTGGCGGTACCGCCACTGCTCCCAAAAGCGCTGAGGAGACGCCTCTGAGCCTTTGGCTTTTAAAAAGCCGGCGATAAACGGAGTCAGACTCCCCCCAAGATCCAGGACCGTCCCAAAAAGGTCAAAGGTAAGCGCTTTGACCATAGGCCATTTTTCCATCAAGAACTCCTCTGGGGAGAATTACCCCGACTCCAAGGTTAGATCTATGCCCTATTTTATTAAGCATCATAGCTATATAGCAAGTATTTTCTCCCCGAGGGAGAACAAGGATGAATGCTCAAGGCCGAATTTTCTTCCGTAAAAGGGGGCGGCCCTAAACGTCCATGACTGAAGAGCATCGTGGGGGGTGTCGTTGGGGCAGATTGGCCTCGGCGCGGCAGGCTGGCCGGGCCCGGGGGAGGGCTGTTGGGCCACGGGGACTGATATCGATTACCCGAAATTCACCGATCCGGTCGCCCCAAGGAGAAGCGGAAAGCAAAGAAGAAGGAGGTTCAAAGAGGGAAGGAGGAGAAATGATTCCCTCCTAATCCCGCCCTTGTCCCCTCGTCGGTTACTTCCTGAAACTCTTGTTTTTGGTATTTCCCTTCAGAATGCAA
>PMCE01000517.1 GCA_003154025.1 Syntrophaceae bacterium | reverse complement strand
TCATTCTGACAAAACGGTTCATCCATAAACAGCAGGTCCGTCTCGGCGCAGAAAGCCCGGGCGATATCCACTCTTTGCTTCATCCCCCCGGAAATCTGATTGGGAAACGCGTTTTCAAACCCTCGTAAACCCAATAGATCAATCATCTCTTTCACTCGGGCCTCAATTTCCTTCGGCGGGAATTTTTTTAATTCCAGGCCTAATCTGACATTATCCTTTACCGTTCGCCAGGGTAAAATCGCGACTTCCTGGAAAACAAAGGCGATGTTGTGTTTTTGGGGGTCCACTTCTGCTCCATCAACGGTTACCTTTCCTTTCGTCGGGCGCAGTAATCCGCAGACCAAATTCGCAAGGGTTGTCTTGCCACACCCAGTGGGACCAACGATGCAAAGAAATTCATTTTCATATATGGTTGCATCAATATTATCTAAGACCAGCAAGTCGCCAAAACACTTCGTAAAAGACTCAAATCGTATTTTTTCAACCTGGGCACTCAACGGGAACCTCCCGCCACATCCGGGGATATATCCGCAAGCTTGCTGATCGAAGTTCTTAGGCTCAGAAACTCCGGATGAATCAAATTCCGTGGCCTGGGCAGCTTGACGTTTATTTCTTTAATGATTTTCGCCGGAACGCTGGAAAAAACGATTAGCCGGTCAGCCAAAAAAACCGATTCTTCAATATTGTTCGTGATGAAGATTACGGTTCTTTTCATTTTTTCACATATCCGCAGAACTTCCGTTTGCATTACATACCGAGTCTGGGCGTCCAGCGAACCAAAAGGCTCATCCAATATCAATAAATCACTCTCCACCGAGAAAGCCCGAGCGATGGCCACTCTTTGTTTCATGCCCCCGGAGATCTGGTTCGGAAAGTAATTCTCGAATCCCTTCAGCCCAACGATCTGCAAAACATTCGCTATTTTTTCCTCGGCCACGGGTCCGGATATCCCCTTAATTTCCAGGGCGATTTTTACATTATCTTTGACCGTCCTCCAGGGTAAACAAGAGCGTGCTTGAAAAACATAAGAAATGTTATGTTTTTGAGGATTGACAGGCTCCCCATCCAATTTCACGAACCCCGCACTGGGTTTCAGGAGGCCGGCAATAAGATTGGCCATGGTTGTTTTCCCGCATCCGCTGGGTCCTAAAAGGCAGAGGAACTCATTCTCATAAACATCAAATTGAATACGATCGAGAACCAGCAAACGGTCATAGCGATGGGCCACATCCACTTCAATTTTGGGTTTGCCGACGGGCATGTCAATTTTCTCCTGAAAGAGAATTACAGCGTTATCTGGGAACGCCAGCGAAACAGGCGCCTTTCAATTTGCAGGACCACTTCATTGCAGGCGAAACCGATTACCCCGACCAGGATCATCCCCACAACGACGAAATTCATATTTAATAAATCCGCATATTTCAGAATCAGACGTCCCACTCCGACCGGTTCCCCGCCGATCATTTCGGCAGCCACGATACACATCCAGGAATCGCCCAAACCAATCCTGGCCCCGGCGAGAATTTCCGGGGTCACCGAGGGAATGACAATTTTTTTAAGGATATCCCAGCGCGATCCCCCGTAGACCTTCACGGAATCCTTCAATATCGTTTCAACCCGGGGGATGCTCGTCAACACGCTGATGAAGATCGGGAAGAACGCCCCGACCCAGATGATGAACACATAGCGGGTGAAACCCCGGAGCAAGACCATGGCCATGGGGATCCAGGCAATCGGGGGGATGAAGCGAATGGGCTCGATGATCACCTTGGAGTTCTCGTAAATGGACGGATATAACCCCATGAGCAGACCCAAGGTCACCCCCATGACCAACGCCAGACCGAACCCGCATAAGACCCGCAAGGAACTTGCCCAGGCATGCTCGATCAGGGAAAATCCCTGGTTGTCCCCCTTGGTGACCAGTTCCACAGCCGCTTTTCCGACTCCGGCGATCGTCGGGAAATAGGACGATGTCGTGGTGTTCTGAATGATGGCCCAGGCCATCAGAAATATGCCTATGGTGATCATATTGTAGGTATAGATTCTCAGCCTTTTCGAAACCCGGCTGGAGTTCCCGATTCTATTTTTCAGCTCACGAATTTGACTCGCGTCCACCGGCGCGGTTTCTGCCTTGGCCATCTTCTTCTCCCTTGCTCAACCAACTCACGAACGGCCGCAGCGGGGCCCGATGGAGAAGGCTCCGATCCTTACCCGTTTGCCAGCCATTTTCACCATCCCCTCCGAAGTCACTTCCTTTTGAATCCCCCGCAACCCTCCCCCTCGACGGGGAGGGGGTGAACGGCGGTTCCTTCAAAGAATACCCCGAAGCGCAGCCCGGGGTCAGAGGGTCATAAGGTGATTCGCGTCCGCCATTTGAACAGATGTTTTTCAATACGCAAAATGACCTCGTTGCATCCTAACCCGATGATTCCGATGAATACCATTCCGGCCACCACCTCATTGGTCATCAGCAGGTCGGCGTACTTCAGGATCAACCGTCCCAATCCCGTGGATTCGCCGGCGATCATTTCGGCCGCTACGATGCACATCCAAGAAGCCCCGATGCTGATCCTTGCCCCCGCAAGTATTTCCGGCATGACGGAAGGAATCACGATCTTCTTGATGATTTGCCACCGTTTTCCCCCATAGACCTTGACCACATCTTTGGCCACGGGGTCCACCTTGGGGATGCTGGTCAAGACGCTGATGAATATGGGGAAGAACGCCCCCAGCCAAATGATGAAAGCAAACCGGGAAAAACCAGAAAGCAGGACAATGGCCATCGGAACCCAGCCGACGGGGGGGATGAACCGCAGGGGCTCAATGATGATCTTCGCGGCTGAGTAAATAATGGGATACAACCCCATGATCATCCCCAGGGAGACTCCCGTAAACAAGGCCACGCCGAACCCAAACAGCACTTTGGTGAAACTGGCCCACACATGGGCGGCCAGGGAATACCCTTCCAGATCCCCTTTTAGGATCAATTCGACCGCCGCCTTGACCATTCCTTCGGGAGTAGGAAAATAGGTCGCGTGAACAAGGCTCAGGATAATTTTCCAAATGACGACGAATATGGCGATGGACAAAAAATTATAGAAGACCTTCCGCAGATTGGCGAAGGCAACCTGGGTCGAGGCGATTGGGGGCGGCTGTACGGGAACTTCCGACGCCTGTGATTCCATTCGCTAAACTCCGCTTTGGGTTTTCCAAAAAGACTGGCCAATACGTTCGGGAGCAGGCCCCCTTAAGATGCCTAGAGGTTCTCCCGAGGGCAATGGACGGAAGCGATCAACGGGGGGACCGCTCCCGGGCTTCAAGACCTCTCAGGGCAGCCCAACTTCTTTCTTTAACTCTTTTAAGACATTTTGGTCGATATATTTGTTCATGAATTGGTCAATATCCGGGACTACCTCCTTTTTGATTTTTCCGGTATTGATGGCATCCTGGACGGCAAATTTGACACTGCTAAAATCCACATCGGGTTTATTAACGGTTGCGGCTTCCAGGGCCATTTCGGCGACTTTTCCTGGCCGGTTGATCGCTTTGGTCATAAAAGCCATGGCTTCAGACCGATTCTCATTGAAATATTTCACCCCTTTGAGCCAGGCCCGCATATACCGTTTCACCACGTCTGGGTTTTCCCGATAGAGCTTCCCGTAAAAAACGGTTCCACAGCTCTCCGCATCCTTGATCACGGGATGGACCAGAACATAATGAGCGCCCTTTACCCGATTCACTGAATCCGCTAGGATCCACTCCCAGCCCGTAAGACCATCGATTTCGCCCTTCTCTAAAAAAACCGCCAAATCCGTTATCTTCCCATGAAGAAGTTTTTTGAACTTGATCCCATATTTCTCTGCGGCCATGTTCAACATAGTATTTTGAATCGTCCCCAGACCCGGGGTACCCATCGTTTTCCCATCGAGGTCCTTAAATGTTTTAATGTGTCCACCGGCCACCACAGGAGCATTGTTCTTGAGGTCCGAGGCCACAATCATGGCATCCGCTCCCTGGGATACCGCTTGGAGCACAGGGGTAAAGCCCACCCCGGCTCCCAAACTCAGTTCGCCGTTGGCCATGGCCATCATCAAGGTAGGCCCGTTGATAAATGTCTTTTGCTCGAGGGTGATCCCTTCCTGGTCAAAATACCCCTTGTTTAGCGCTAAATCCAAGGGCAGGAGAATTTCCGTGGCTGTCATTCTGGCCAAGGTGAGCTTAATTTTCTCGGCCGCCATTCCATTCCCGGCGATCATCAAGCTTGCTAAAAAACCAAACAGAATCCAAAAAATAACCAGCTTCTTCATACTGATCCCCCCTTTTTGTTAAGATTGCGCAGATTTCTAGAGTTTTGCCTGTAAACCCCGCCATTGGTTTTTGGTAACTGCCATTTTTTTATTTCTAAAGCACCCCCCTTCGACGCACTCATTTTGGCTCTTTGATTTAGCCTAAATTCAAGTCTGGAGAATTGATTCTTCCCCTCTTGAGGGTTTATTGATTTTTTTCGGGAACCTAAGCCAAATTTTCGAAAATATTTTAGGTTGCCTCAAGTAACTGTTTCGTCAATTCATGAATCGGGGGTTTACCTCCCTGGAGGACACCCGAAATTACAATTGCTGCTTCAGCCGTCCCATGACCATTAAATAGGAGGTCCCCAGGGAACATTGAGAATGGCTTTCAGGGGCGTGGTTTGGGCTAAGGTGGAAACCGGGAGGCTGAAAAGAATGAGGGCGATGATCAACAGGACGGACAGATCATAGACTCTACCCAGCGAACCATTTTTCATGACTCCCTCCTCATTCTTTGTCGGGAGAATAATAGAAGGCGATGAGAAGCTCGGGTGAGGTGACTTCTTCAAAAATATTCAATTTCTGTACCCCCCCTTTTTTCAAATGATTCCCTCGCTCGTCAGCTTTTCCATTTCGGCATCCGAAATGCCTAAGATGCCTCCATAAACTTCCCGGTTATGCTGGCCGATGGATGGAGCGGGGCTCGAAAATCCACCCGGGAGATCGGAAAAATGAATGGGGAAACCGGCTGCCTTGAGGCCTGTCGGGCCGCTATGGGGGTGAAGAAGTTCTGGCATCATCCCCCTGAACTTCAATTGGGGATCTTCCAAAACTTCAGGAGGCTCGGGAACCGGATCGCAGGGCACCTTCTTGGCCCGCAAGGTTCTTAGGGCGCCTTCCTTGGTTAGACCTTTGAGCCATTCTTTCACCACGATTTCCACCTCGTCAGAATGCTTGAAACGGCCCTCCGGATTCTTGAAACGCGGGTCTTCCTTCAAATCCTCCCGCCCGATGGCCTCCAAAAATGCCATCCATTGTTCGTTGGTGGCCACGCAAATAGCCAGGTGTCCATCCACTGCCGGGTATACATTCCAGGGGGCTAACCTGGGGTTGCGGTTTCCGGTTCGCATGGGAATCCCCAGGGCGAGATGGAGGTCCAATGCCTCGTCCATGATCAAAGAAAAACAGCTATCCTGCATGGATATGTCGATCCTTTCCCCCTGGCCTGTTTTTTCCCGCGAGGCCAATGCGGCTAAGATCCCGCAAACTCCGTAAAGCGCGGGAATCATGTCGCCAATCCAGGCGCCACAGCGGGTCGGCGGACCATCGGGGAAGCCCGTAACTCCCATAATGCCGCTCATCCCCTGGATCGTCAGGTCGAAGGCTGTCCGGTCGCGGTAAGGTCCGTTTTGACCATATCCGGATATGGAACAGTATATGATTCTGGGATTGATCGCTTTGAGCTGGGGATAGTCAAATCCCAATCGCTCCATCGTTCCAGGGGCGAAATTCTCGATGACCACATCCCCCTTTTTGACCAGTTGTCTGAAGATCTCCTTCCCCTGCTCACTCTGCAGGTTTAGGGAAATGCCCTTCTTGCCCCGATTGCGCTTTAGGTACAGGAGGGATGTGTCCTCATCCGTCTTTCGTACATGGCTCACCCCTTGCGGCCCGGCAAAAGGAGGATTCCACCGGCAAGGGTCTCCCGCCTTAGGCCTTTCGATTTTGATCACTTCTGCTCCCATGGCGGACAGGTTTAAACTGACAAAGGGGCCAGCCAGCCAGGCCGTCAAGTCAATGACTCGAATTCCTTCGAGATGTTTTTGCATGTTGGCCCCCTGCTATTTGCCAAGGCTACAAGATTCCTGCGGCTTTAAAAATGGCCTAAATGAGAAGATTCCCGGGTGATTATTACCCTTTCCCTCCCTAAATCGCTTTACTTAGGTAATTACCACCCGATTAGGAATTGCAGTCTTTTGGCATTCAGAGAAAGACATGAACTTTAAGCTTAGCAATATCAATACCATAGCGTCCCGTGAAAATTTAATTAATGATTTCAAATTATTATGTAAAAATCAGGAAAAGGAGTAGAGATTTATTGTCCTGATTTCAGGACAAAATAAGTAAAATGTCCAATTTTCCGGACACTTACTGCCACCCCTACCGAATGAGAATTAACGAAATTATCCGCCTCAAAGAAATCTGTCCGAGAAGGTTACCTATCAAGCTTTTCGTATAGAACGGAGCGAGAGATACCCAAAAGTTTTGCCGCGGCCATTTTATTCCCGGAAGTGGACCTGAGGGCTTCCTGGATAATCTCTTTTTGCCGATTGAGCATCGCCTTTTTATACGGCAAGTGGGAGGTCAAAAGAGAAGATTCCTTTCTTGTCTTCAGAAAAGATAGGGGCAGGTGGCTCAATTGTATCAACCTTTCCTCGCGGCCAAGGTTATTGACTGCAAAATTCACGAGATTTTTAAGCTCCCGGATGTTACCTGGCCAGTCATGGTCCACTAGGCTTTGAAGAACCTCATCAGAAAAAGCGATTGGCTTTTTGGAAGGGTTGCATTCAGAGGAGAAAACCAGATGTTGAACAATTGAAAAAATATCCTCTTTGCGTTCGCGAAGAGGGGGAATTTTCAGGACAAAAGTGTTGATCCGGTAGTATAAGTCCGACCGAAAAGCTCCTTTTGGCACCAGGTCTTCTATATCGCGATTGGTGGCGGCGATCAGGGCAAAATTGACTGGGACTGGCTTTCTTCCGCCAACCTTGGTCACTTCTTTTTCTTCGATGACACGCAGAATTTTAGCCTGCATTTCAAGCGGCATGTCGCCGATCTCGTCGAAAAAGAGAGTTCCTCCCTCGACGAGCTCGAGCTTTCCAATCCTCCCCTTTTGAGCCGCTCCGGTAAAGGCTCCTTGTTCATAACCAAATAGCTCGGACTCCATCAACTCTTTGGGAATGGCCGCGCAATTGATCACCATAAACGCGCGCCTGGAGCGTGGGCTCAGGCGATGGAGGGCATGGGCGCAAAGCTCCTTCCCCGTCCCGCTTTCTCCTAAAATTAAGACTGGCAGGGAGGATTGAGCATGTTTTACGATTTGGCTCTTCAGTTGCTGAATCTGGTCACTGTCGCCGATGATGTCATCCAGGGTGTATTTGGCCTGAAAATATTGCCGAAACTCAGCTCCGATGCTGATGATTTTTGTCTGAAGAAAGTTGACCTTTTCGTTCAGTTCGTGAAGCTCCTGAATATCGCGGAACAAAACCTGGGTGATGACCCCATCAACTTTTCCTCTTTCTTTTACCGGAATGCGATTGACAACCAACTTCTGGCCTTTCCAAAGATAGATCTCACCGAATTCGGGGATTCCAGTTTGGGCGACAATCGGAATCCGGGCGTCCGGAAAGATCTCCGTTATGTGTTTCCCGACATCCTTTTGGGGGCTTAAATTGAAAGTTTCTCCGTAGATCCGGTTGAAATACCGGATTTTCCCCTGGGAGTCACACAGGACAACCCCCTCATGGGAATGATCCAAAATAAGTTCCAGCATCTCTTTATATTCATCGATTTTCATTTATCGGCCCTAAAAGGATTTGGTTCTTCCATTCCATTTGGGATATTATAAGTACGAAAAGAAAAAATGGTCCGATGGCCTTTTTGCTTTACAGAGTTAGTTCCAAACGATTAAAAAGTCAAGAAAAAAACTAAGGGCCTTTGCGGCTTGCTGCCCTCTTTGGAATTCTTTGCAATTCCAGGAACGAAGGAGCGATGAAAGATGGCCAAAGGGGATGGGCGTAATTTCCGCCTGGACGGAAAAGCTGTTTTTGTCGCGGGTGCTGGCGGCGTTGGCAGTGCCATTGCCCGGGGAGTGAGCGAGGCTGGGGCGAAAGTGTTCTTGGCGGACCTGGATTTGGCGGCCGCGGTGAAAGTGGCCAGAACCATCCAAAAGAAAAAACGTCCGTGTCGGGCCTATAAAATGGATATTTTGAATCCCACACAAATAACCCAGGCGATGCGATGCAGTCGTCAAAGTTTTGGCGGAATGGATGCGGCTATAAACTGTATTGGAATTAATATTCGCAAACCGTCTTTGAAGATGACCGAGGAAGATTGGGATCGAGTGCTGGATGTTAACTTAAAAGGGGCTTTCTTTTTTGCCCAATGCGCAGCGCGGGCCTTTATCCAGCAGGGGAGGAGGGGGAAAATCATTTCCATCGCTTCCATTTTGAGTTTTTCCGGAATGGAAGATCGGGCCCCCTATGGGGCCAGCAAAGCCGGCTTGGTTGGCTTGACCAAAGCTCTGGCAGTCGAGTGGGCTTCCTATAATATAAATGTTAATGCCGTAGCCCCTACCTTTATTCCCACGTCGATTAACCGTGAGACTTTATCCGGAGAGTTGAAAGACAGGCTCATTCATCGAACTCCTTTCCGAAGGCTGGGTAAGCCCGGAGATGTTGTCGGCCCAGTGGTCTTCCTGGCTTCGGATGTTTCCGATTTTATTACCGGGCATACGATCCCTGTCGACGGGGGTTGGCTGAGTGCTTGATAAATTCGGGCTTTTCGCAAACTTTCAAATGGATGGAAACAGGAGAACAAATGCCCCCGGGTGACCCCTCCCGCGCGAGATCAAGGGAGGGAAGGAATTCGGAATATTTTCCGAATCACGATTCTAAAGAGGTGAGTGGCGCGAGGGATTTTCACCCTCGCGCTCTCCCAGAACCGGATATGAACCTCTCGATTCACCCGGCTCCTATTGTCCAGCCTTAACCCGAGAGAATTGCCAATGGGCAAAAAGCTCTGGCTGATGACGAGCAATTCGTCGCAGCCAGTGACGTGCCCGTTGACTTGGCGAAACGATTGATTACCGGGTCCAGATCGGGACGGCGGAAATCCGTGTGCAGAAGAGCCTTCGCAGCAGCCTTTTTTGTGAAGGGGATCGGTGCTCCCTGAAATTTGACCGAATCCTGTGGTACCCACGAGAAGACTAAGACGGACAGAGAGACGAGCAGATGAATAAGAAGTTATCCGCAACTACCTTTGCCCCCTCTTCCGTAAAGGGGCAGCCTGTTAAAGCGCGAAAGCCTCAGGGTTTCAGCACTGAGGCTTTTTCCCGCTGCAGATAAGCATCAATAGTGAAACTCGGCGATAACGATCTGGCCGGAATCAAGCGGATAATTAAGCAATGTATGGATTCTTTGTTTAAGACAACATGAAGCGGACGGAGCGGTCCTGGTTCAAAGCGAATCCTACCCTTATTCGTTCGGGGTACCGCTTCATTTACCCCAGGGGGCACTTTCCCATCAACCAGAACCGTATCCCGGCCATGCCCAAGGTATCCCCGTGGTCGGGAAAGCGTGATTAGACTGCCGGCTCCCTTGTCTCGGTCCCCCGATAACCACACCTTCTCATTTTACGTCTCGGAAGGATAGAGGTTGGGTTAGGAGGTTCTCGTGAAAGAGGGATAGCCTACAGCGCAAATGGTAGCCTGACTGCAAATCCTGTCAAGCGGAATTTTAGCCTCGGTTTGCCATTGGATTATTGGGGAAAAATAACGAAGAACCACAACATCTTGGGGGTAGCACCGATCTACCAAAAGTTGCGAGTTCGCGCCATTGTCATAACTCAGAAATTTGCTCACATCGTTGCATATATGGTTTGCATATCAAAGCTTTTTAAGTCTTTGGATTTTCAATGTAAATAGCAGATATCGCTGGCTTCTCTCAAATGCCCGTACCCCTATATGTAGTGAAAAAATGATACTGCGTTATTTTTAAAAGAAACCTACTTTTCTATATGCAACTCCGCGTCTTTCAGGCAAGATAGCTCTTTCCCGAAGCTTTATTTTGCCCGGCCGCTCCAGGATTGTCTAAGAGCCCAGGGAAAGCTGCTCCACTTAACAAGGTGCCATCCCCAATGGAGATTCCGCTCGATCCCTTTGTCCCTGGTGAGCTTGTCAGAATAGAGGCAAATCTCCGCTTGACTCATGTCCAGAAGATAATCTGAATCAGATTCAAAAAATGTTAGAAAATAAGAGTAACCACAACATTTTGAGATGTATTCGCGGGTCTTTAAAAATGCGGATTTCGTTCCAATATAGGGATGGATACCAGGCCGTCCCCATTTTTCCAAGGAATGCTTCCGCTATCAAAGCATTTTAAAATTCTGGCTTTTCGGGTAGAATAGCAAATGTATCCTCCTCCATTGGAGAAAGAGTGACAAGAGAATTATGAATAGGTTTGGTTATCCTCAACGGCAGGGGCTCTACGACCCGCATTACGAACATGACAGCTGCGGGGTGGGGTTTGTTGCGAATATCGACGGCAGACAGTCTCATCTGATCGTGGAAAAGGCGATTGAAGTCCTGCAGCGGCTGTTGCATCGCGGGGCCATCGGGGGCGATTTAAAGACGGGGGACGGCGCGGGTATCCTGGTGCAGGTCCCCGATGCCTTTTTCCGGACCCAGTGCCAGGCCTGCCAGGTCACTCTGCCTGCGCAAGCACATTACGGCGTGGGTATGGTCTTTATACCCCAGGACCGAAATTTGAGCGCCAAATGCAGAGAGGTGATTCTGGATACGGTGAAGGCCGAAGGCCTGGAGTTACTGGGGTGGCGCCAGGTCCCGGTTGATGATACAACAATCGGCGACATTGCCAGGGCGGCCCAGCCTGCCATTGTCCAATGCTTCATCCAGGGGAAGAATTTAAGCGGAATTGCCCTCGAGCGCAAGCTCTATGTTGTCCGCCGACAAATTGAGGGTAAAGTCGAAAGAGACCTGCATTTGGGCGACCGTTTCTACATCCCAAGTCTGTCCACCCGGGTCATCTGCTATAAAGGCATGATGATGGGCTCCCAGGTCAGGGAATATTACCGGGATTTGACGCATAAAGATTTTGCGAGCGCCTTTGCGGTTATTCATCAGCGTTACAGCACCAACACTTTTCCGTCGTGGAAACTGGCCCAGCCTTTCCGTTTCCTCGGCCACAACGGAGAAATCAATACCCTGCGCGGGAATTTGAACCAGATGCGCGCCCGGGAAAAGCTCTTAAAATCCGCTGTCCTGGGTGAAGACCTCAAGAAAATTCTGCCCGTCATTGATGAGACCGGAAGTGATTCAGCCTGCTTGGATAATGCTCTGGAACTCTTGACTTTAAGCGGCCGCGACATTGGGCACGCGATGCTTATGCTCATCCCGCAGGCTTGGGGGGAGAAATATCCCATCGGCCCGGACTTGAGAGGCTTTTTTGAATATCATGCAGGCCTGATGGAACCTTGGGACGGCCCGGCTGCGGTGGCTTTCACCGACGGCCATTGCGTTGGCGCGCTTTTGGACCGCAACGGTCTGCGGCCCGCGCGCTATACGGTCACCAAAGACGGATTTATGGTCCTGGCCTCTGAGACCGGGGTTTTGGATTTTGCGCCCGAAAATATCGATGAGAAAGGCGCCTTGCGTCCGGGCGAAATCCTCCTCGTGGATTTCAAGCAAAAAAGGGTGCTGAAAAATAGCGAGATCAAGACCTTCTACGCTCGCCGGCGCCCGTACCGCCGCTGGGTTGAGGAAAACCGCATCGACCTGCATGGCCTTTTTAACGACGTGGCGCCGGTCACGCCGGTGGTCGATAAACTTTTGTTCTTGGAAAAACTTTTTGGATATACCCGCGAAGACATTAAGACGATCTTGATGCCTATGGCGTCAAAGGCGAATGAGCCGGTTGGCTCCATGGGAGCGGATACCCCCCTGGCCGTTCTATCGGAGAAACCCCAGCTTTTGTACCAATATTTCAAGCAGCTTTTTGCCCAGATCACCAACCCAGCCATTGACCCGATCAGGGAAGAGATGGTCATGACTTTGATGACGTTTATGGGCAACTCGGCGGATATCCTTAACGAAGTTCCCCAGCACGCCAAGCTGATCAAGCTGCGCTATCCGATCCTTTCCAATGAAGACCTGGAACGGATCGTGACGTTGAACCCGAAGGACTTCTGGACCGACTCGTTTCTCATGGGTTTTCCCGCGGGAGGCGGGCAGGAAAAGCTGGAAGAGGCGCTCCTGCAGATCTGTCATGCCGCTGAGGCCGCGATTGCCGACGGCTGCAGGATCGTCATCCTGAGCGACCGGAACCTGCCCGATCACCTCGTCCCCATTCCGGCCATGCTGGCGGTTTCTGCCGTGAACCAGTATCTTGTCCGTAAAGGCCGCCGCACCGAAACCAGTATCATTGTGGAAACCGGCGAGGCGCGCGAGGTCCAGCATTTGGCTTTGCTCCTGGGCTATGGCGCAACCGCCGTGAACCCGTATCTGGCATTCGAGATTGTCGCCGATCTGGCGTTGCGCCAGTGTTTTGATACCCCCATGAATGTGACCCGGGGTTTGGAAAATTATATCAAGGCCATGTGCAAGGGGCTGTTGAAGATCATGTCCAAGATGGGCATCTCGACTTTAAGAAGTTACCGCGGGGCCCAGGTCTTCGAAGCTGTCGGCTTGAACCGCGATGTGATCGAGAGATATTTCTCCGGGACAGCCTCCCGCATTGGAGGAATCGGTTTGCAGGAAATCGCCTCCGAGGCCAATGCCCGTTACCGCATGGCCCGAGATCCGGATCCTGATACGGCGACCCTGCTTCCCAGCGGCGGACACTATGCGTACCGCAAGGACGGTGAAAGGCATCTCTGGACGGCGGAGAGTATTTATAAATTGCAGTACGCCGCCCGGGAAAATAACGAGGGAGCTTACAGGGAATTCGCCCGGCTTATCAATGAACAGTCCGAGAGGCAATGCACGCTAAGGGGATTGTTTAAATTCAAAGATACGCAGGCAGTCCCGCTTGCTGAAGTCGAGCCTATTGCGTCCATCATGAAGAGATTTGTGACTTCCGCCATGTCCTTCGGCTCTATCAGCAGGGAAGCGCATGAGACCTTGGCCATCGCGATGAACCGCCTCGGGGCGATGAGCAACAGCGGCGAGGGCGGGGAGGACCGCGAGCGTTACAAACCTTTGGCCAACGGGGACAACCGCTCCAGTGCGGTCAAACAGGTTGCCAGCGGCCGCTTTGGAGTGACTGCCGAATATTTGGTCAATGCCCGGGAGATCCAAATCAAGATCTCCCAGGGCGCCAAGCCCGGCGAGGGAGGTCAGCTCCCCGGTCATAAAGTCAATGAAGAGATCGCCCGCGTGCGTCACTCGACACCGGGCGTGACTCTGATTTCGCCCCCGCCGCATCATGACATTTATTCCATCGAGGACATCAAGCAGCTTATTTTTGACCTGCGGAATGTCAATCCCCGGGCGCGGGTTTCGGTCAAGCTGGTTTCCGAAGTCGGGGTGGGTACAGTCGCGGCCGGCGTTGCCAAGGCCCACGCCGATATGGTTTTGATCAGCGGTTATGACGGAGGGACGGGGGCCTCCCCGATTTCCTCCATCATGCATGCAGGTGTCCCGTGGGAGCTGGGCCTGGCTGAGGCCCAGCAGACGCTGGTCTTGAATAATCTGCGCAGCCGCGTCCGTCTGCAAACCGACGGTCAGATTAAGACGGGCCGGGATGTCGTGATTGCCGCACTCCTGGGCGCTGAGGAATTCGGGTTCGCGACCGCTCCTTTGGTCGTCTGTGGTTGTGTCATGATGCGCAAATGCCATCTGAACACCTGCCCGGTGGGCGTCGCTACCCAGGACCCGCAGCTGCGCAAGCTCTATAAGGGCAAGCCTGAGTATGTGATTAATTTTTTTCGATTTATCGCCGCGGAAGTCAGGGAAACCATGGCCCAACTGGGGTTCCGTACCATGGATGAGATGATCGGCCGCAGCGACCTTTTGGAAATGAACAAAGCCATTAGTTTCTGGAAGGCGCGTGGGCTGGATTTTTCAAGAATATTTTATCAGGCGGTGAGCAAAAGCCCGGTGCGCTGGGTCCAAAAACAGGATTATGGGCTTGAAAAAGTCCTGGATCATCAGTTGATCGCTGATGCGCGTCCGGCGCTGGAGGAGAGGAAACCGGTCAGGAAAGAATATCCCATTCGTAATACGAATTTGACCGCCGGCGCCATGCTTTCAGGCGAAATTGCCAGGCGTTTCGGGGCGGAGGGGTTGCCGGACGACACTATTGTTTTGACCTTTAGAGGCTCTGCGGGGCAGAGCTTCGGCGCTTTCGCGATGAAGGGGCTGACCATGGTCCTGGAAGGCGAGGCCAATGATTTTCTGGCCAAAGGCATCTGCGGGGGCAAGGTTATCGTCAAGCTGCCCCGGGGGGCGAAATTTGATCCCCATGAGAATCTTATCTGCGGCAATGTGCTTCTTTACGGAGGGACTTCCGGTGAGGTTTATATCAACGGTCAGGCGGGCGAGCGTTTCGCGATCCGTAACAGCGGGGTTTACGCGGTAGTCGAGGGGGTGGGGGATCATGGATGTGAGTATATGACGGGCGGACGGGTCGTTATTTTGGGCGGCACGGGGGTCAATTTCGCCGCGGGCATGAGCGGCGGGATCGCCTATGTGTTCGACCCGGAAAGCAGGCTGGACAGGATGTGCAACCTGGACATGGCGGATTTAGAGATTGTCAAGGAGGCCAATGACATCGCTGAACTGAAGGGAATGATTGAAAAACATTTTCAATACACTCAAAGCCCTAAGGCCAAAGAGGTATTGGATCATTGGGCCAAGAGCCTTCCCTGTTTTGTCAAGGTCTTCCCCATGGAATACCGCCGGGTCCTGGGGCAGATGATGAAAGAGGACGAGGAGACGGAACGAGAAGAGGTCGTTTTCAAATAAGAGATGGGGGAAAAGTGGGAGAAGCAACTGGTTTTTTGAAATACGATCGACGGAACTTGGAAAAACAGCCGGTCTCTTTGCGCGTCAAGCACTGGAAGGAATTTATCAAGATTCCGGCTGACGAGGTTTTGCAGACGCAGGGCGCGCGCTGTATGGAATGCGGGGTGCCTTTCTGCCACTGGGCCTGCCCGGTGGGTAACCTTGCCCCGGAGTGGAATGATCTGGTTTACCGAGGGACATGGGAGCAGGCTTTCCACAGTCTGCGCGCCACAAATAATTTTCCTGAATTCACCGGAAGGGTCTGTCCGGCCCCCTGTGAGGACTCCTGCGTCCTGGCGATCAGCAAACCGGCGGTGACCATTAAAAATATCGAGCTGGCCATCATTGAAAAGGCCTTTCAGGCAGGGTGGCTCAAACCCCAGCCGCCGGCGCATAGAACCGGCAAAACCGTGGCGGTCATCGGTTCGGGCCCGGCGGGCTTGGCCTGCGCGGATCAGTTGAACAAGCTGGGCCATTCCGTGACGGTGTACGAAAAAAGCGAGGATGTGGGTGGTCTTCTAACGATCGGCATCCCTGATTTTAAATTGGAAAAACAGATCGTCCAGCGCCGTGTCCGGCTTATGGAAGAAGAGGGGATTGTTTTTAGGACCGGGACCCATGTGGGCGTGGATATCAGCGCGAAATATATTCGCAAGGAATACCACGCCGTGGTCCTGGCCGGCGGCGCGGAAGAATGCCGGGAGCTTGAAGTTCCCGGGCGGGAATTGAAGGGTGTGCACCAGGCGATGCAGTATTTATCCCAGCGAAACCGGGTTCAGAAAGGGCAGCGTTTCGCCCCCGATGATCCTATCGATGCCCAAGGAAAGAATGTAGTCGTCTTGGGAGGCGGAGACACCGGCGCGGACTGTGTTGGGACTGCCAACCGCCAGGGCGCTAAATCTGTGAGGCAATTAGAGGTTTTATCCTGCCCTCCAAAAGAGCGGACGGCGGATAATCCCTGGCCGGAATGGGCCAGGATTCACCGAAAGGCATCCTCTCATGAGGAAGGTGTCGAGCTGGATTACGAGATTTTGACTAAATCATTGAGTGGCCAAAACGGCTTATTGGAAAAATTACATGCGGTCCGGCTTGAATATGGGGCTGTGGACCCCCAAAGCGGCCGTCCTGTCTTCCGGGAAGTCCCCAACTCCCATTTTACGGTCGACTGCAATCTGCTTATTCTCGCCATGGGATTCTTAGGGCCTGTCAAACGCGGCATGCTCGAAGAGCTAAAAGTCGAGCTTGACGCCCGAGGGAATGTAAAGACCGACGCCAATTGCATGACCAGCGTCCCTGGGATCTTTTCGGCCGGCGACATGCGGCGGGGCCAGTCTTGGGTCGTCTGGGCCATCCACGAAGGCCGCGCAGCCGCCCAGGGCGTACAGCGCTGGCTCAGCCAATCCTGTTCAATATCCACAGAATAAAGACGTGGAAAACTGCCTTCAAGAAAACGGATAGACTTAGTTCAAAATCGAAGGGTTGTCTAGCGAGATTTTTGCCTCTCCAAGAGAGCCGAATTTCATGCTCAAGAGCTTGGGAGAAACCACAACATCTTCGGGGTATACTCTGCCCCTTAAAGGTGCGGAGAACGTGCCAAACTTGATACCACCGAATTTCACCCCAAAATTGCATGAATCATCTTGATATCAGAGCTTTTTAAGTCTTTGGATTTTCAAGGTACATAGCAGTACATACAACATTGAGCCAAAGGGCCTGCACCACAATATATAGGGGCTGACCCTGTAGGTTCCTTACCCTATATTTTTGTTTTGCCAACCCCCATTACACCTACAAGTAGTTAGGTTGGAATCCTTTGGGGCCCTCACGATTAGTGTTTGAAATGTACACAGAAAGGCAGGGCCATTTCTGACCCTGCCATTCCTTCATCATGGATGCTTGGGAGTCGCTAAGACCTGGCATGACGCTGGCAATACCACCACCTTGGCCCACTACCTGAATTTGTTGGAGGGGGCCGGCTTAGTTGCCAGATTGCAAAAATATTCCGGAAAGCAGGTCCGGCAACGGGCATCGAGTACCAAGCTGCACGTCATGAATACCGCCCTCATGACTGCGCCTCCGCCCTATTCATTGGCCTCTGCCCAGCGTGACCGGGAATACTGAGGAAGGCTGGCGGAGTCGGCGATAGGAGCACACCTAATCAACAACACCCGGGGCAATGCGGCAGCGTCTTTCAAAAGCCAGGTTACTTCAGCTTAAAAATATCGATGAGCTTGGCATTCAGCTGATAATCACTCACCAGCCTCTTTTTCAAATCTTCCGGACCCTCATAGACGATGGGATAGCTATTGGCTTCCATGGCCTTAACAAACAGGGGGTCTTCCATGGATTTTTTGAAGACCTCATCGAGTTTTGCCACAATATTCTTGGGAAGCCCTTTCGGCCCGATGATCGGATAATAGGTGGTCATCGTGATGTCATAACCCGCTTCCGGAAAGGTCTGGACATTTGGAAAATGGGGATTTGGCTTCTCTTCGAAAATCCCCAGCGCTCGAACCTTGCCGGCCTTGATGTGCGGCAGAACGACTCCGTCGAAAGCGGACATGGCCTCGATGTGCCCTCCTAGCAGCGCCGACAGGGCCTCCGTGCTTCCGGGGAAGGGGACAATCGCGACATCGATACTCGCCTTCATCTTCAGCATTTCGGCATTCAGGTGATCGGTTTGCCCCGTTCCGGTATGCCCGATCCGAACCTTACCAGGGTTGGCCTTGGCATGAGCGACAAAATCCTTGACATCTTTCCAGGGCTCTGAAGCCTTCACCGCCAGACACAGGGGAGTTTTGATTAAGAGAACGATGGGGGTGTAATCATCCGGGGGGCCGTAAGGTAAATTCGTTCGATGCGGCTGGAAGGTCAAAGCCTTGCCTGCACTGATGCCAACGGTGTACCCATCCGGTTTCGAGTGAATGATTTCCGTGGTTCCGATCGTGCCCGCGCCTCCCGCACGATTCATCACAACGATCGGTTTGGGAAAATACTTCTTCGCGGCCTGGGCAAGGGTCCTGGAAGCAGTGTCCGTCGCCCCGCCCGAGGGCCAGGGGCAAATGAAGGTAACCGGCTTTTCCGGATATTCCGCAAAAGCGCCGGAAAGCATCGAGGCAATAAAAAAAATCACCAATACAGGCAAAGACACCAGCGGCGTTCTTTTCTTCACGACAACCCCCTTTTCAGATTTGAATCTTGCTAGTTTATAAAGCCGTTCCAAGTGATATATCGATTTTAAGTCTCCATTTTTTCACCCCCCCTCGATTGCCCTCGCAAATTCTTCTAGTCGATTTGGGCGAGGGCCCTGTTCGCGTACTCGTTTACGCGGGCGATCATCTCACCTTCATTCACGGTGAGCAGTTTGCGGTCGCGGACAACGATCTTGCCGTCGACGAGAACCGTGTCCACGTCGGCGGCCGAGCAGGAGAAAACCAATAGGGTTATTAGGTTGCCGTGCCTTCCCGTCACGTACGGAGTAAGGTGGGGCTGCCGGAAATCGATCAGAGCGATATCCGCTTTCTTCCCGGCCTCCAGGGAACCGATCTCGCGTTCAAGGCCGACGGCTTTGGCCCCGCCCAGGGTCACCATTTCGAGGGCTTGCATGGCCGAAAGGGCCGAAACGTCCCGCTTGTGCACACGCTGAAGGAAACAGGCCAGGCGCATGGCTTCGAACATGTCGATGCGGTACGTGGAAAGGGGCCCGTCGGTTCCGAGGGCCACGCAGACGCCCTCCTTGAGCATTTCTGGGACCGGCGTCACCCCGTTGCCATACCGCATGTTCATGCGGGGAGAATGAATGAGGGGGGTTCCGTTTTTGGCCAGCAGGCGAATCTCCTGGGGGGTGAGCCATACCCCGTGGTCGATGACGACGTCCGGGCCCAGGAACCCGGTCTCGGAGAAATACTCGATGACCGGCCTGCCCCATTTTTCCACATCGGCCTGCGCCTCCCGCTGGCTCATCGCCACATGCCCCTGGATCCCGACGCCGTATTGAGTCGCGCAGGTTCGCAGCTTCTTGAAATACTCGGGGCTGCATTCTTTGGGATGACCGAAGCCAAACCAGATCTTCACCCGCTTCTGCCTTTGATCACCGGCCCTGGCCACGTTCTCCACGCTTTTCTCCAAACTTTCGTTGGCCTCCGTCAGCGTGGGATCGTCGCCGCCGTGGGGGAAGAGTATGGCCCGGATGCCGATCTCCCAGGCAGCGCGGTCACATCCTTCCACGAAGGGGGGCATGTTGCAGGCGCAGGTCACGCCGCCTTTCAGGCATTCGGTGAATGCGTTCAGCCCTCCGAGATACTCACCGTCCTCATCCATGACCTTGCTCAGGCCAACGGCGTAGCGCTTCGCCCACATTGCCCCGGTAAGATCGTCCCCCAGGGCCCGGAAAGGCCGGGAATGCATGTGCGAGTTGATAAGGCCCGGAATCACCACCTTGCCGGAGGCGTCAATCGCTTCGTCGCCGCCCCGTCCCTTCCAATTCTTATCCCTGTGAACTCCGGCGATGCGGTCGTCTTCGACGATGACAGTCCCCCCCTCAATGATCTCCCTTTGGGGATTCATCGTCACGATGACGCCGTTGCGAATGCAGATGGCTCGACTCATTCTCATTCTCCTTTAATGTTGCTCAAATTTTACCTCGAACTGTTTGCGTTCTCTGGTTTCGGAACCACCGGAAAAGCGGCGGCAGAACGATGACGAACAGCCCGATTACCAGCAGGAGAGCCGTCAAGGGACGGCTGATAATGGGCCAGATGTTCCCTTTGTACATGTAGAGGGACTGCCCGAGGGAATTCTCCAGCATGGGCCCAAGCACGAGCCCGAGCACGATTGGAGCGAGGTCGAATTTCAATTTTCGGAAGACATACCCGGCGACGCCCATCCCGGTGAGGATGTAGAGATCCAGGATGCTGTTATTGAAACTGTAGGCCCCAATCAGGCAGAAGAGCAGGATGAGAGCCATAAGAAGATGTTGTGGGAGGCGTAAGATGCTGGCGAAGACGCCGACGAGAGGGAGATTCAGCACAAGGAGCATGAGGTTGCCGAAGTACATGCTCGCGATGACGCCCCAGAAGATTTCCGGGTGCTGGGTCATCAGGAGAGGCCCGGGCTGTATTCCGTGGATGACCAGCGCGCCGAGAAGCATAGCCGTCGCGGGTGCGAAGGGGACCCCCAGGGCGAGAAGGGGGACCATCGCGCCTGCGCTGGCGCTGTTGTTCGCCGCCTCGGGCCCGGCTACCCCCTCTATCGCCCCCTTCCCGAATTCCTCCGGATGCTTGGAGACTCTCTTCTCCAGAGAGTAGGAAGCGAAGGTGGAGAGAATTGCCGCCGGCCCGGGGATCAGGCCGATGAAGAAACCGATACTGCTTCCTCTGAAAATGGCTGGAAACGCCCGGCCCCACTCCGCCGGGGTGGGAAAGAGATCGCGGAAACGGAAGGCAAAGGTCTGGGAAGCCGCCCCCGCGCTCTCCGCGATGGAAAGTACCTCGCCGATGCCGTAAAGACCCATGGCGACCGGAACGAGGCCGACTCCCTGGGTGAGCGCCAGCCGGCCAAAAGTAAACCGCGGCAGACCCGAAAACGGCTCCATGCCGACCGTGGCCAGAGCAAGGCCGAATCCGGCCATCAGAAAGGACTTTACCGCCGAACCCCCGCCGAGGCGCGACAGCAGGATCAAGCCTACCAGGATAATGGCGAAATATTCCGGGGGACCGAATTTGAGGGCCGTCTCGGCCAGGGTAGGCGCGAAGAATACGAGGGCGACCACGCCGAGGGTCCCGGCCACAAACGATCCTACGGCCGAGACCGCCAGGGCTGCTCCCGCCCGCCCTCTTTTCGCCATTTCGTAGCCGTCGATTGCGGTGACCACCGATGTGGCCTCGCCGGGGACATTGATCAGGATGCTCGTCGTGGAGCCCCCATACATGCAACCGTAATAAATGCCGGCCATCATGATCAGCGCGGCCGCAGGATCAAGGGCGAAGGTGACCGGGGTCAGAAGGGCCATGGTGCCGATCGGCCCGATGCCGGGGAGAACCCCGACGACGGTTCCGATCAAGGCCCCCAGAAAGCAGGCCAGCAGATTGGACCCTTGAAGGGCTACACTGAACCCGTAACCGAGCTGTTGCAGTGATTCCATGTTAGGGAAACACGGTCCCCGGAGGCAGCGGGACTTCCAGGAAATTCGAGAAAAGATAGTAAAATACGACTGAAGTCAGGATGGAGATAAAAACCACTTTCCTCCACTGACGCAACCCGAAGAGCCGCAGCGCTGCCCCTAGGAGCAAGCCGCTGCACATGACGAACCCTAGATATTCAAGGGCTGCCCCGAAGGTAAACAGGACGGCCGTCAGTACCCCGACACGGCGGAGGCCCGGCCCTCTTGGAAATATTTCGGTGATCTCCTTCAGCTTCCCCGCGAAAGACTGCGCCAGCAGGATCAAGCTGAGACCTAAAAGAGCCGTGCCGAGCACGAGAGGGTAGAGCCCGGCGCCGGGACGTTCTCCGGTCCCCAGGGGAAGCGCGAGGGCCCAGCAGAGGTACCCTCCTGAAAAGATCAAGCTAAATACCGAAAAAACGCGCATGGCTAAATCTGATAAGAATTTGATTTGATAAGAACTCGCTTTTGGCGGGCTAAAATTACCAAAAGGGGATTTGTGTGTCAAGGGTTTTTATCGGGTTTTTATCGCAACAGCGTTTTTATCGCAACATCTAGGGGTTGGTTGGGGTCTTTTTCCGCACGGGTTTGGGGGAATTGGGTAAGAGAGATGGGGGGCGCGTTTTCAGCCATTCGGCGAGGCTCTTCAGGCCGTTTGGGGCTTCATCCGGGCACACCAGTTCTCCCCCCCCCGATTCCCCATCTTTGCTTACCACTGAAGGTAGGCCCCCCACGGGTTGTCGGGGTTTGGCGTAATGTGGTTATTATCAATTGAAGTAGCGTATTCTCAGAGAAAGCCCCCAAAAAGGACTTCAGAAAGAAATATAGCATCGGGACAGCCCAAAATCTCCCCACATGCGAGCTGCTCGCGGCATGATTTTCTTGGTTCTTCCTTTTTAGATCGTAGAGTTCTAATGCTAATTGATGGCCCTAAAACATCCCGGTGCTATCCCCCAAGGCAATCCCTACGGGCCGCCTATAGACTTCAGACGGTAATAGCCGATTTCCCATGGGTCTCCCCATGCGATGGAGTCATTTCGGGCAAGTTAGAAAAATCGGACCCCCGGACAAGAATAAGCGAGAAGAATCAAAGGCGGCCAACTGGGAATAGGGGATCATTTGGGGCTAGCCGCCTCGCAAATGTCACCTACTTATCTGCACTTCAGTCTAAATTTGGAAACTGAAGTTTACGGGTTGGAATGTTGAAAACAAAAGAGGCAGGACCACTTCTGACCCTGCCTCTCCTCCTACATGAATTCCATTCACTTGTTGAACTTACTTCTTATCTTTCGCTTTTACCTCTATCATCTTCTTGCCGCAACTGCAGTGTCCTGGATTCTGGCTGATTGTGTTGCATTTACGCTCGGAACCGCACGCGCAGACGTATTCCCCGATGCTCTGCTAAAAAAGCGATTGTACAGGGGAGGAAGAAGTAAAAGGAGCAGACATCCCATCTCCCCGGCCTAGACCGGCGGTTAGCGTGGCTATCGTTTTCTTGACCCACCGGGGCCGCAGCCCGAGGTGGGGAATTTTAAGGTGGAATCCGGCGGGGGACTTTACTTCTTGGGCTCTTTCTCATTTCAAGGGGGTGATCCCATCTTACTTCATCTCCGAGTCTTCAATGATAAGCAAGGAGCTTTTCAGGTCTATTCGCAAGATGCGTCTGCTTTTGGGCATTCTTTTCTGGTGTCTTTCTTTAGAAAAGCCAATTGAATCACCAGCCCCGGTGGGG
>PMCE01000146.1:3128-10166 GCA_003154025.1 Syntrophaceae bacterium | reverse complement strand
TTGGAATTTTTTTCATCCTCCATTTGTGTCTCTGTGGTGAAGGGTCTTTGAAATGGAAACCGCCGATCGAGACAAATACGCTTTCTGCTTCGCCTGCGGCCAGAAGAATCCCATCGGCCTCAAGCTCAACTTCCGCTTTGAGGAGAGGAAGGCCAAAGCCGAGTTCACCCCCGGCCCCTACCACCAGAGCTGGAACGGGGTCTTTCACGGCGGGCTCCTGGCGGTTTGCCTGGATGAAGCCTTCGGGTACGTCCTCTACTTCCAGGGAATCAAGGGGATGACCGCCAAGATGGAGATGCGCATTCGCAAGACCGTCCGCACGGGCCAGAAGATTCTCCTGACCGGGGAGGTCAAACGCAAAACCCGCAAGCTCATCGAGACCTATGCCAAGGCTGAATTCGAAGACGGCACGATGGCCGCCGAAGCGACGGCGACCATGTATTTGACCGATCAGGATTTTTGATAACGCCCCAGAAAAATTCTTGGCCGGGAAGGGGCAATGCCGATATAATAGAATATGCTTGTCCGCCTGCTTCCTTTCTTCCTTCATCCGGCGGACAACGACGGCGAGCGGCGGGATTCATCGGAGCAGGATGGATGAGATCGTCCTCAACCTGGCTGCCGCTTCAGCCGCCTGGAGCCGTAAGTCCTTGATGCAAAAAAAATGATCTCCCAAGGGGGTTCGAGCACCTTGTATTTTGTGAGTTCCAGTTCCAAAGAAAAATTCATCGAATTTATTCTCATGGTGAGCGGAAGCGTCTTTTACCATCTGGTCCTTCGGCCCAAGGAATATTTCTGCTCCCAGAAAAGAAAACCAGAATCATCCCCTAGCCCGAGCCGGCAGCCTGCCCAGAAGAGGTCCGAAGGCTAGGTCCCTTTTCCGCTAAAAGGTGAGGTTCTCCGATGAAACCCGATCTGAGGGACGGCCGACAGTCTTCTCTCGCCTCCGCCCTGCCGCTAGAGCAACCGCCGAGGAGCCGGTGAAAATACAATTTGTCCTCAATCCCTCATCGGGCGGAGGGAAAGGGAAAAAAATCCTCCCCCTCTTGAAGACCCAGGCGAAAATCCTGGGGTTGTCGGCGGACGTGGCCCTCTCCCATCATTCGGAGGAGGCGCGGGACATCGCTTCCAGCGCGCAGAGAAGGGGCTGTGATGTCGTCGTGGCCTGCGGAGGGGACGGCACCATTCATTCCCTCCTGCCCTCCCTGGTCCATCGCCCCGTGGCCCTGGGAGTCATCCCCATCGGGACCGCCAATGATCTGGCCCGCAATTGGAAGATCCCCTTTCAGCTGAAAAGAGCCCTCCTCGTCCTTATGCGGGGCCGCCCGAGAAAGGTGGACGTGATCCGGACGGATTCGGGAGTCTATATAGGGGGAGCGGTGGGGCTGGGTTTTGACGCGTCCGTGGTGCAACAGGCAGAATGGTTGCGGAAAGTGGCGAAAGGGATCCTGCCTTTTTCCATCGCCTTTCTGACGGAGTTAGCCCGTTACTCTCCTACGGCGGTTTCCCTCCGGGCGGGGGATTGGGAATATGAAGGCCCCGCCTGGCAGATCCTCCTCACCAAGATCGCCCGGTACGCCTACATCTTCCGGATCACCACCGCCATCAAGCCCGACAACGGGCTCATGGCGTTTTGTTTGATCCCGGAGACTCCCAATCTGGGGGTGATCACCGCCCTTCCCAAGCTTCCCTTTCTCGGGTTGAAAAAGCTTCCGGGGGCCCTCTTCCGAAACATTCCGGTCTTAGAGATTAAATCTTCCCCTCCCATCAGCATCCAGGGAGACGGGGACATCATCGGCCAGACGCCGGAGACCTTCCGAGTCATCCCCGGGGCCCTGCAGATTATTGCGCCGCCATCGAAGCCCCATCTGTTGAACCTGTCGTTTTTCGAAAAGGATCGGACCTAGGCCGACGAAAAGAGGACTCAACTCGCCGCCAGCCTTTTTCCCCGGCCTCCCCCAATAAAACTCTGCCCCGGCGCACTGGTAGGGACATGATGTCCCGCGAAACGCGGGATGCCCCTACGGCCCCGATGGCGGGTGTCTCCTCCCATGTTAGCGGGGAGATGGAAAGGGCGGCACTTAGACGCCATCCGAATTCGGAAATGGCCCTCTTTCTTTAGGCCGGCGACCAAGGATCGGGCGCCGGGCGATCCGGGTCGGTGACCACATCCACGATCACCGGCCGATCCGCCGCCAAGGCCCTCTTCAGGGCCCCCGGGAGATCGGCCGGTCTCTCCACCCGGACTCCCAGACAACCCATCTCCTCGGCGATCCGGGCAAAATCGGTGCAGCGGAAAAGGTACAGATCGCCCGGACTCCCCGGCCTTTCCCCGTAGGCCCGGTGGATCGTCCGTTTCGGCTGAGAGAGGCAGGAATTATTGTTGATCACGGTCACGGTGCGGATCCCGCACCGCATGGCGGTCTCCATCTCGCCCAAGTGGTACCAGAAACCCCCATCTCCGGTAAAACAGATGACCGGCCTGTCCGGGGCCGCGCACTTGGCTCCCAGGGCCGCGGGGAAAGCCCATCCCAGCGAGCCGGCGGCGCGGATGTACGTCTGGCCGGGGTGGGTCAGATGCACCATCGTCCCCGTCCATATGCCGGCGAAGCCCGTATCGGAGACCAGAATGCCGTCGGGGGGGAGAGCCTCGGTGATCTCCTTGCAGAGCCGCTCCTGCCCGATGGGAAGGGCGTCCGAGTTCCGCAGCGGCGCAAGTTCACGGTGCCAGTCCTGCACGATCTGTTGGGCATGGCGGGCCCAGTCGGTCTTGGGGGTCTTTCCGGCGAGGAGTTCGGAGAGGCGTCGGACCGTCAGTTGAGCGTCTCCCTGCAGGCTCACCGTGTTAGGGTAGTTCCGCCCCAGCTCTGCGGGGTTGATGTCGATCTGGATCACCGGCGTTCCCATCCGCGGGATCTTCCATTCGTTGGTCACCTGGTCCCCGGTCCGGCTCCCGATGAAGAGCACCAGGTCGGCTTCCGACACCACCCGGTTCGCGCACCATCGCGAGTAGGTCCCCACAACCCCCAGGCTCAGGGGATGGGTCTCCAGAATCGTTCCCTTTCCGGCCAAAGAAGTGGCGACGGGAATGGAGAGCCTCTCCGCCAGGGCGGTAATCTCCGCGCCGGCGCCGGACGCCGTCGCCCCCCCTCCGGCCACGATCACCGGCCGGGCGGCTTTTTCCAGGACACTCGCCGCCTCGCGGAGGGATTTTTCCTCCGGGAGGGGGCGAAGGGCCGGATAGCGGGTGAAAGGCTCTTCCACGATCACTTCCAGCTCGGCCTCCTGGTTTTCGAGGATCCGGCCGACGTGGTCGGTCACATCCAGGTGCGCCGGGCCCGGCGCTCCGGAGGCTGCTTCTCGAAAAGCCTGGCGCAGCAGGTAGGGAAGCTGATCGATGGTTTCCACCGACGCATTGAATTTGGTCACCGGTTCAAAAAGGGGGAGGTGGTCGATCTCCTGGTACGCGTTCCGGTGAAGGGCCAGCGGAGGCCTCCGGCCGGTTATGGCGACGACCGGGGAAAGGCCCAGGTAGGCATCCTGCAGGCCGGAGGCCAGATTGGCCGCCCCCACCGATTGAGACATGCAAAGGCTTGGGCGCCGGCTTATCCGGGCATACCCGTCGGCCATGTAAACCGCCGCTTTCTCCGAATGGGCCAGCACCCGCTTGATGCCCAGCGCCTCCATGGGCACAAGGACCTGTCGCAAAATGGCCTCCACGAAAAAGACGTGGGTCAGGCCGTACCCCTTGAAAGTCTCGGCGACGAAACGTCCGCCCGTCATTCTGGTCTTTTCTCTCTTCCGGATCAACTGGCTTTCCATGATTTCCCCACTCCTGACAAAGGTTTAAGAAGCATTCCCAGCAAGAATATTAACTGCATATAGCCCGGGTTGGCAATCCCTAAGTGGGACTTTTCCATCTTTACTTTGGCCATACTATGTGTTGGGGATAAGTAATGTTGTGGCCCGGGAACAAGGGCTTCGCCCGCAAAAAAATATCGGCCGATTGAATTTCGGATTTCGGATTTTGGGTTTTTCGTTTTCAATCCGCATTCCGCAATCTACAATCCGCAATTAAGGACGCCGGGCCTGGCAACCCGTTTGGCCCCGCCCCGGGACCCAATTAAAATTCCATTGACTTTAGCCTCCATTTCATCTATAGAAAATCAGCGCTCTATACTAAAAGACGGAGGAAAAAATGGATAAACTGATTATCACGGTGGCCCTCATCGGAGGCATCACCACCCGGGAGAAGACTCCCCACCCGCCCATGACCCCGAAGGAGATTGCAGATAGCGCCGTCGAAAGCTACCATGCCGGCGCCTCGGTCTGCCATGTTCACGTCCGGGACCCGATCACCCACCAGCCTTCCATGAAAGTTGAGCTTTACAAAGAGGTCTTCGACCGGATTCGGGAGAAGTGTGATATGGTCATCAACCTCTCCACCGGCTCCGGGGGGCGCCTGCTCTACGATCCCAAGGCAGCCAATGCGTGGGATACTTCAGACTTAAAAAGTCCCGAGGAACGGGTTGAGCACGTGGTGAAATTAAAGCCCGAGCTTTGTTCGCTGGATGTGGGGACTTTGAACTTCGGGCCCCGCGCTTTCATCAACCTGGTGTCGGTGGTCGAGAAGATGGCCAAGATGATCCAGGAGGTGGGCACAAAGCCGGAGCTGGAAGTTTTCGACATCGGCCATATCCGCATCGCCAAACACCTCATCCGGCAGGGATTGGTGGGGGATCCCCCATTGTTCCAGCTCTGCCTGGGCATCCCCTGGGGGATCGAAGCCACGACGGAGAATATGATTTACATGCGCAACAACCTGCCCCCGGGAGCCCTGTGGTATGCCTTCGGCATCGGGGCCCAGCATTTTTCCATGGCCGCCACTTCCATGATCAACGGGGGCCACGCCCGCGTGGGGTTCGAAGATAACCTCTATATCAGGAAGAATGCGCTCGCCACCACGAATGCCGAGATGGTCAAAAAAGTGGTGGAGATCGCCAACCACATGGACCGGGAAGTCGCCACCCCCAAGGAAGCCCGGCAGATCCTCAAGCTGAAGGGGTGAAGAAAAACAGTATCAGTGTGAGTGTCAGTGAAACGTTGACCTTGATTTGATCCCCGCTGCAATCCCCCTCCCCCGCTTTGGGGAGAGGGGGATTTTATTAATCCGCAATTTACAATTGGTTCATCCTCTGATCAACCGCGGCAGCAGCATCTGGTGCGGAGGGCAAAGGCTGGCCGGATTCTGGTAGGCGGCCTGGACAAAGGTGCTCATGTAGGCCCGCAGTGAAGTGAAGGGAACGACCTCATCCACCAGCCCCATCTTCGCGCAGTAGAGCGGCCGGGACTGTTCGTAATACTGCCGGGCCAGGGCGTTCATCTTCTCGATAGTCGGCTCCAAGGCGTTACCGGAATCTTTTTCCTTCACCAGCCGCCGGGCAAAGGCCGCCACGGCCGCGGTCTCCCCGTGCATGACATAGATCTCCGTGGTGGGCGTTCCCAGGGTGAAGACGTTGTTCCGGTTGGCCTGAGGTCCCCCCATGATATAGTGGGCCGCCGCAGTGCCTTTCCTCAGAACCACGCACATCATGGGGACTCCGGAGCTTTCGATCGAGTAGATCAGAGACTGCCCGAGGCCCAGCAGCTCGGCCTTCTCCGCCAGGTCCCCCACGTCGATTCCGGTGGTATCCTGGAACCAGATGACGGGAAGCCGGTCCCGTCCGCAGAGGGCTACGAAGTCGATCATCTTGATCAGACCCTGCCGGTAAAGCTTCCCCCCCACGCCCATGTATTCGCCCCTGGAATAGTCCGGATAATCCCGGCCCAGGAAGCCCTGCCGGTTCACGATGATCCCGGAGAGGAACCCGCCAACCTTCACCAGGCCGCAGTAGATCTCCGGGCCGTATTCCGGGCGGAAGGGAAGATGTTCGCTCCCGTCCACCAACCGGGCCAGGACCTGGTCGATTTCGTAGGTCATCCTCTGGTTGAAGGGGACGATGCGCTCGATCTCGGCGGAAGGGAAGCACGGTTCGGCCGGCTCGGCGACCCGGAAGAAATCGGGAGAATAGGCCGGCATGCCGGCCATGACCCTGCGGAGCGCGCCGAGCACCCCTTCTTCGGTGTCATGGACCTCCCGGAAGAAACCGGTCTCCCCCTGATGGACGTTCACCCTCCCCGGAGGCACTTCCCGGAACTTCCGGGTGGCTCCGATGACCACCTCCGCCCCCTCGAGGTCGAATCCTCCCTTGGGAGACATCCCGCTTACGATACCCAGGCCTCCCACGGCCATGTTGGCGTCCGCGTGGGCGATGATGTAGGCCGGGCTGATGGAATGATAGCCGCCCCCGGCGGGATTGGT
This sequence comes from Syntrophaceae bacterium, assembly GCA_003154025.1. The sequence continues at coordinate 3,805 of PMCE01000146.1, read as the reverse complement.
CCCGAAAACCCCGACCAGGACGGGGATTCCTTTCTGGATCAGCTCGTCGTGGCGGAAGAAGGTCCGCCCCCCGGAACGCCGGCCGGCATAGACCTTCTCCTGCTCGGTCAGCTTCACCCCGCTGCAGTTCATCACCCAGACGAGGGGAAGGCGGAGGCTTTCGGCGATGTCCTGCGCCCGGAAGATCACATCAGCGTGGCCGGGAATCCAGGCCCCGGCCAGGACTTTGTTGTCGGAAGCGATGATGGAGGCATACTTCCCGGAGATCTTCCCGATCCCGTGGAAGAGGGCGGTACTCCCCTCGGGGTTGGAGCATGGGTCGTAGACGCTGCTCAGAGGAAGGAAGGTACCCGGGTCTGTGAGCTTCCCGATCCGCTCCATGGCGGTCAATTGCTTCCTCTGGTGAATGACCTCGGCGGGAATCCCCGCGGCACGGACTGTTTGCGCAGCCCGGAAGACTTCTTCCTCCACCTCCCGGATGAGCCGCACGTTCTCCTCCATGGAGGCGATCTGCCTCTCGGTGAGATTCTTCCCGAAGCTCGTCATCTTCTGGAAGTAGCTTTTCATGAGTAAATCCTCCCGCCTTCTTTCTTCCTGAGAAGAAAAAAATTGAAATCTCTTTCCTCCCCCAGCCGGGGAGGCCGTAAATTTAAGGTGATTTTCTTTCAGAAGGGAGC
>PMCE01000146.1:2203-3102 GCA_003154025.1 Syntrophaceae bacterium | reverse complement strand
TTTTCACTGTAGTACAGGGGAATGTTCTGAACGGTCATATCCCTTCGCGTGGCCGTAGTTCCCAGGACAGGGAGGAAGGCGTCCATCCGCCAGCTCCCCGGACCGACCTTTCCCCCCTTCTGGACCGTCCATTCCTGGAGGAGGCTCTTCACGTATTTCTCCAGGCCCTGGGGGGTTTGGTGCCCGCCCAGCGCTCGAACCTGAATGTCCAAGGTCTTCCCCGCGGGGTCGAAGGAAATCTCCTTCAGGTTCTCTTCCAGGGACTGGGCCAGGATCGACTGCAGTTCGGCAGAAGTGCCCTGCCGCGGAGGAAGGTAGTCCACCGTCGCNNAAATCCTTCAGCCATTGCCCTTTCCCTCACTTGATCGACTTGAACGGCCCGATCATGTAGACGATATAATACTCCAGGTACCGGGCTTCGCCCTTCAAATCCTGCGTCTGGAGAATCTTCCCCGATTCCCGGTCATAAAAGACCATATGCAGGTCCACGATCCCGTGGGTGGATTCCATGTAGACCAGCGGTATGAAGTCTCTCCGGGTCTGGTGAACGCCGAAAACCCGGGCCTTCACGTCGAGGACGACGTCGGCCTGGGCTTTGGAGCGGGCCAACCCGGCTCCCTGGACGGATGCTTTCTCGGCCAGCCAGGAGCGCAAAAACCGCTCCTCCGCGCTCTCTTCCCCCGTCCGGTCGGTGAGGGTGTAGACCTCGACCCACAGGGCTTTTCCCCGGTAAGGCTCGAAGGAAACCAGCTTCAAGGCCTTCTCCAGAGCATCCGCGGGGGTGGATTGGGAGTCGGCGGAACGTCCCATGCTCGGCCCCCAGTATCTCTTCGTGGCGCAGGAGGTGGACAGGAATAGAATCAGCAGGATGGCGGTCGACCATTGAAAGATCTGAACGA
>PMCE01000146.1:0-2112 GCA_003154025.1 Syntrophaceae bacterium | reverse complement strand
AAAACTTTTCCCTTGCTTCCGGGGGCCACGGCAAAATATACTTTTCCATCTTGCCATGCCTTTTGGCCATAAGCTCGATTTCCGAGGAAAGGGAAGAAGATGGGATTGTTGAAAGGAACACTGACCTTCAGCCGATATCGCCTCCAGGAACCGCTACCCGGCAATTTTAATGATCTCCTCCACCGGCAGATCAAGAGATTTGCCTTCCGGGAACTTCCCCTGGCAGGGGAAGAAAAATCATCTGGCTGGACGAGCCTGGAAAATGTTCTCGACACTCAGTTCGAGTATGCCAACTATTCCGTGGGCGATTACTTGGCTTTCGCGTTTCGCCTCGACCGGAAGAGTGTCCCGCCCGCTTTGTTGAAGATCAGGTATCTCGAAGCCGAAAAGAAGACCTTGGCAGCGAAGGCGAAAAAATTTCTCTCCAAGGGGGAAAGGGAAGAGATCAAGGAGCGCATCCATCTTGAGCTTTTGAGCAAGACCTTTCCCGTCCCCTCCTTTTTCGACGTCTGCTGGTCCCTCTCCCAGAATTGGGTGATCTTCGGCTCTTTCTCCCCCAAGGTGACCGAGGAGTTTGAAAAGCTCTTCAAGAAATCCTTCAATCTCACCCTCTCTCCCCTGGTTCCCTGGGACCCCCAGCACGTCGACCGGAGCCTGGCCGAAAAAATGGCCTCCCTGAAAGACGGGGTTTTCTTGAACCCCCAGACCCCCGACCCGGGAAAGGCCGGCCCCCCGTTACTGGGGAGGGAATTCCTGACCTGGCTCTGGTTCAAGAGCGAGGAAAGAGGCGGGGCGGTGCAGGTCTCGGGAGCGTCGGATGTGGAAATCTCCTTCGCCCGCCGGGTGGCCCTGGAATCCGGTGGGGGAGAATATTCCGAAAGTATCGTCTGCCAGGGGCTGCATGCCGAACTCAAGGAGGGGAAAGCGGCCATCCAGGAAGGGAAAAAGGTAAAGGAAGCCCGGGTTCAGCTCGGAATAGGTCCGGAGAAGTTTGAATTCACCCTGAAAGGGGACTCCTTCCATTTTCAGACTCTCCGCTTTCCCGCGGGCGTCGAAGAGGCGGAAGAGGGGGAGAATGACAAGGGCGGACGGGTTCTGGAGAGAATCTACCTGGTCGAAAAGGCCGTGAAGACGGCGGACCAGCTCTTCTCCACCTTCCTGAAGAGACGACTCTCCCCCCAGTGGTCTACGGAGGAGATTCCGCGGATCAGGAAGTGGCTGGACAAGTAAACCCGCAAGGCGCAAGGCGCGAGGTCGCAAGGCGATGAAAGAATCCACACTCTCTCAGGTCTCGCGTTTTTCGGCCTTTAGCCACTTGCGCTCTCGCGACTTGCGACTTGCGGTCTTGAAAGGGCCGGTTTCTTCGTTTTGCGGATCACATGAATGGCNNGTGGCTTTGAAGGAGGCGTAGATTTCTTTTCCTGCGGTCAAGGATAGGCCTTCCAGGGAGTGGCTGGTCACATAGGCTACCAGGGGAAACCCGCAGTCGAGGTGAACCCGATGGAACAGGCCCATGGGCACAACCTTGACGATCCGGCCAATAAATACATTCCGGGCGCTGGTCGTTTCTTGGCGCGGCGGAACGGTCAGGGTTACATTCTCCGGGCGGATGCAGAATGCCACTTGTTCTCCCGCCTGGATTTCCCCCACCGCCTCCACTTCCTGCCCCAGGATCGAGGCGATAAAGCTGCCGCCCTCCCTCCGGGTCACCTCCCCGGTCAGGATCGTTTCCACCCCNNGGCTTCCATCCGGTCGTGGGTGGCGAAGAGGGTGGTGGTTCCCGTCTGGCGTAATATGCGCTCCAGGTCCTCGATCAGGGTTTCCCGGCTGGGCGGGTCGAGGGAAGAGAACGGCTCGTCGAGAAATAAGATCTCCGGCCGAATCGCCAGAGCCCTGGCCAGCGCGACCCTTTGAGCTTCCCCGCCGGAGATCTTCCGGGCCGAACGGTGAGCCAGATGAAGGATCCCGAACCTTTCCAGGTTTTCGGCAACCCGTCTCTTGACCTCCCCTTCGCCCTCTCCCCGGATCCTCAGGCCCGAGGCCACATTCCCGAAGACCGTGGTGTCGAAAAGGAGAGGGTCCTGGAAGACCATGGCCAGCCTTCGCCGATAA
>PMCE01000079.1 GCA_003154025.1 Syntrophaceae bacterium | reverse complement strand
CCTGATTCGTTCTCTTCCGGTGGACCCTTCCGTTTTCCAGAATTCAATCCATCGGGTCACGGTTGGACCTAAGAAATGAACCGGGGATGACCGAATGCCCCTTTCAGAATCCCCGATTCCGAAGGTTTCGAATCCTCCCCATTTCAAAAAAAACAGGAGCCACAACAGGAATAGCCGCCTGGTTCCCGAAAACCGGGAGAGGGTTCCTATTTCCAAGGGCTTGATGGGCGGTCAGCAAGAGCCCCGCTAACTCTAATCCCCATATCGAAAAATTCTGGCCGAAACTTTAATCCAGGCGGGAGCTTAGATTGTCGGCAGACCCGGGTAAAAGGGAACCGCAGGCAAACGGAGGCAGGTTATTTCTGGGAGGGAACCCGGGGCGCAATTGGGTGGATGGAAGCCAAGTCTTTGCTGCTGATCGGCCGCGCCGCTGCTTCGCCGTGCACGCATCTTGTAGGAATTTTATGAGTAGTAAGATTTCGAAGACTGGACTTCAACTTCAACCAGAACTCACTGGACTGTAAGGATCGTATTTCCCGGAACAATACTGACTTGGGCCGTTATGGTTGTCGTGGTTGCGCCCACCCCCGTAGCCAGGCCGGTGGTGCTCACCGTTGCCACGGCCGTATTCGACGAGGTCCAGACAGCCAGGGCGGTTAAATCATAACTTGTTCCGTCCGAATAATTGCCCGTCGCTTTCATTTGCAGATTGGCTCCCACCGTTATGAGCGGATAGACGGGAGTAACGGTTAGGGAGGTCAGGATTGCGGAGTTCATGGTAAGGGTGGCACTTCCCGAAATGCTCCCTGAAGTGGCCGTGATGGTCACCGCCCCTCTGGCGAGACCTATGGCCAGGCCGGAACCGCCCACCGTCGCCAAAGCCGGATTCGAGGAAGCCCAGGCGACCATCGTGGTGATATTAAAGCTGGTCCCGTCGGAANNGTCACCGAGATGGATGATAGGGTTGCGGAGTTTCCCGTGAGGGTTGTGCTGCCCGAAATGCTCCCGGAGGTGGCCGTGATGGTGGTTGTGCCTGTAGCCAAGCCTGTGGCCAGGCCGGTGCTGCTAATCGTTGCCACGACCGGATTCAAGGAGTCCCAGGTGACCAGCGGGGTGATATCAAANNTGGTCCCGTCGGAAAAGGTGCCCGTGACGGTAAACTGTTGGGTAACTCCAACGGGTATGCTGGGATTCACCGGGCCCACCGAGATCGATGACAGGGTTGCGGAGTTTCCCGTGAGGGTCGTGCTGCCCGAGATAGTCCCGGAGGAGGCCGTGATGGTGGCTGTCCCCGTAGCCAGGACGGTGGCCAGGCCGGTGCTGCTAATCGTCACCACGGCCGGATTCGAGGAGGCCCAGGTGACCAGCGAGGTGATATTAAAGTTGGTCCCGTCGGAAAAAGCGCCCGTGGCGGTAAACTGCTGGATAACTCCAACGGGTATGCTGGGATTCACCGGGGCCACCGAGATCGATGACAGGTTTGCGGAGTATACGACCAGGGTGGTGGTCCCCCTGGAGCCGAAACTGGAGTAGCTGCTCGCAAGGGTGGATGTGGCCGTGATGATTACGGTCCCCGCGGCAATGCCGGTGGCCAGGCCGGTGCTGTTGATGGTCACCACGTTTGTATCGGACGAAGTCCAGGTGACCTCCGCGGTTATATCCTGGCTTGAGCCGTTATTAAAATAGCCGAGGGCGGTGAACTGCTGGGTGGCTCCCGCAGGGATGGAAATGTTGGCTGGGCTTATAATGACGCCGTTGAGGGCCACGGATTTGGCGCAAGTGGTTAGAGATGCGGCTAAAGACATCAGGAACAATATTTGCAAGACCAATCTGATATTTCTCATGAGAAGAACTCCAGGCAAAGAAACGGCCCGGCATACGCTACGTGATACCGGCTCTGGGAGATGAAAGGCCGAGAAGAGAGGCCATACACCCTTCGGTGCGAATAACCCCCCCCGGATTCCAAGAAAAAATCCCCCTCCCCGGCGCCCGGGATATGCCGTGCCGGTAACCTGAAGGTATTCTTAAGCGGGGATAAATCGACCGAACACCTGCCCCGCGGGGAAGTTTGCCCGTCCGGGAGAATTCTTTTTTTATATAGCACAATCGTTTCCAAATGAACATAGCAAATAATGGCGGAGTGGATATTCCCGGCGACTTCTGTGGGCCCGCTCCCACTTTCCCGTAGAATCTCCCTTGGGCTACCCCCAAGATAGATGCGGTTCCCCCGTGGCGAAGATACTCCTCACCGTGGCTTCGAAAGATTCGCCCGCAGGGAGCCCGAAGTTGAGGGAAGGCGAAAGGGAAGGGGGGATTGAAGATGCCGGAGAAATACCTTGTAAGTGCGGGGCGGCAGGGTTATAAAAGAAACCTAAGGCGGGTCCTTGATAAATGATCAGGGGATCGTTTCGAACACCCAACGATCCAGGGTTGAGATCTCTTACTCCTTCTTTTTGCAGGGTTTCCTCTTAGCGCTGGACCATGCGTTACCTTGGTATTGACCTGGGCACATCCTTTATCAAGGGGGCGGTTCTCGACCTCGACACCCTTTCCGTCGGCGCCGCAAGGCGCATTGCCTGCCCGCCGTCCCTGCCCGCCTTGCCCCCGCTGCATTTGGAGTACGATCCGGAGAGCTTTGTAGCCGCCGCCCGCCGGCTTACCGAGGAGCTTCTGGCCGAGGCCCCCGACTGCCAGGGCCTGCTCATGTGCGGGCAGATGGGGGGTCTGGTCCTCGTATCGCCGGAGGGGGAAGCGCTTTCCCCTTACATCTCTTGGCAGGACCGGCGGCTGCTGGAGCCGCACCCGTCGGGCCGGGGTTCTTATTTCGATGCTCTGTCGGGCGGCCTTACGGAGGAGGATTGGCGCGACCTGGGCCGCGAAATCCGCCCCGGCACCCCCCTGAGCTACCTCTTCTGGCGGGTGCAGAAGGGCGAGACGATTCCTCCTCGGGCCGTGGCGGCGACGCTTCCCGATTTCGTCCTCGCCAGGCTCTGCGGCACGGCCCCCGCCACCCACCCGAGCAATGCGGTGGGCGCAATCAACATCCTGACCCGGGACTGGCATTTCCCGCTCTTCCATCGGCTGGGCTTCGGCCACGTGCGCTGGCCGGCCTTGCGGGAAATCAACGAACCGGCGGGCGAGGTTCGGGTGGCCGGGCGCCGGCTGCGCTGTTACCCGCCGGTCGGCGACCACCCCTGCTCGCTGGCGGGAGTGCTCCTCGACCTGGAAGAACTTTCGGTGAACATCTCCACCGGCTCGCAGATAAGCCTGCGCAGCGTGCATCCCGAGCCGGGTGACTACCAGACGATTCCCTTCTTCGATGGACAGTTTCTCCGCCGCATCTCGAACCTTCCGGCCGGGCGGGCGCTCGACGCTCTGGTGCGTTTGCTCAGAGAGCTGGCCGAGGCTCAGGGGGTCGAGCTGGGCGATCCCTGGCCCTACATCGCCAAGGCCGCCGCGGCCAGGAGCGGGAGCGGGTTGCGCGCCAACCTGGCTTTTTTCCCGACGCCCCTGGGGGAATCCGGCAGCTTCACGAACATCCGCGAGGAGAACCTTACCGTCGGAGATCTCTTCCGCGCGGCCTTTATCCATATGGCCGAGAACTACCACGCGAGCGCGCTGCGCCTGTCTCCGGAGAGGGCCTGGCGCCGGCTGGTCTTCTCCGGCGGCCTGGCGCAGAAACTGGAGTTACTCCGGGGCTTGATTGCGGGGAAATTCCAGCGAGAGTACCGCCTGGGCTCCACTGCCGAAGACGCTTTGAACGGCCTTCTCCTCCTGGCGCTGGTGGCGAGCGGAAGGACGCCTTCCGCTCAGGCGGCGATGGAACTCCTTCGACAGGGCCGGCCGTCGGGCTAGATGCCGCCGAAGGGTGCTGTAGGAAAGGGGCAAAAGACATTTTTCAGAACAGCCGGGTTGATTCAAAAAAGACACCCGGTCCGTCCGCCTTCATGGGGTACTCCTCCCCCTTCCCCCTGAAGGTTCCTTCTTCCGTCAATTCCAATCCGTCAGAATAAACCCGATGCCCACCCGGTTCACCCGGTGGTTGTAATCCAGAAGGCTCTCTCCGTACCCGTTGTAGAACTGAAGGTAGCCGCTCACCCGTTCGATCAGGGGAAAGCTCCATTCCAACTGGACGGCACCCCGGTTGGTATAGAAGTCCAGGTTGTTGCGGAGCATGAATCCGAACCTCTGCTTTTCCCAGAAATAGTAGGCCCAGATCTCTCCGTACCCGAGGTATTTTCCGATGTTCGGGTTGTCGTCCTTCTGCGCCGACTCGGGGATGCGGTACCATCCCTTTAGAAGAAGCGAAAAATCACCTCTTTCGAAACCGGCATTGGCCACGATGCGGTTCCAGCTCCTCGACAGGGGGTCGGACTGGCCGTTGGACTGGTGATTGAACCCCACGTTTATGAACCGGCCCCTCAACCCTAGGAGGCGGTAATCGGTTCTGAAGTTGAGAAGAACTTCCGGCTCGTAATTCGTCTCCCGGAAGGGAGAGGAGTCTTCGAAATTGTAAAATTGCCAGAAGGACCGCTGGGTGTAGCCGAACCATAGATCGGCCTTCTGACCGAAAATGTCTTCCCAGAGTTTGACCTTCAGACTCAGCTGAAAAAGAACCTCTTCATACTTGAGATCCTTCCCGGGGTCAGCCGCCCGAACGGCGGCGTAATTAGGCGACGTGTTGTAGGTGTAGGGAAGGATGTAGTTGGATCGGTGGGGGGAAATGGAGTATTTTCCGCGGCGGGTTTCGGGCTCCAGTTCCCAGAGCCGGGAAAAGTAAGAGAACCTCTTTACTCCTTCCGGCGGGGGCTTTTTCACCGATTCTTCTGCCGGCGCGGGTCCTTTCGATTCGCGGCCACTCAGGTGGTCGTAACATTTCAGTCTTTCGCCGGGGTCTTCGACTTGGCTGCACTCGGCCAGGTCCCGGGCGAGGTCGGAAAGCGCTTCCGAAGGGACCGCGGTCAGCCAAAAAAGGACCAGCAGGCCGCCGATCGGAAGGTTCCGCATCCGGGGAAAATATCGAGAGCCTGGGTATTGTCTTTTCATCCGCCCCCTTTCCCCACTGGGTATCTATAGCCCGGAATTGAAGAAAAAGGCCGTTCGGCCATGACGATGCCGGCAACCTCGCAGCTATCCCTCGATGAACTTCCCCCCGGTGATTTGTTTATCCATTAGACTGCGGCGGGCGTCGAACTTCAGCAGGACTTCGATGGGAACGTAACAACCCTGCTTTCCGATCAGGACCTTGCGGCAGAAGTAGGCGGCTTCCCTTTCCCCTTCGCCGAACTCGGCGGCCAGATCATGGCTCAAGTCTACCCGCGTCCGGATCACCTCGCCGCAGCGGCCGCACTGCACCGAGATCCACAAGGAACGGCCGCTATCGTCCTCACCCGAGCCGGTGAAAAGGCTGGAGATTTTTCTGATGAATTTCACGGAGAATCCATCCTTTCTGACGTTCGATAGGATTGCCCGGCCGCCTCGCGTTTACCACGTCTTTTTTATCGGGCGAATCCTTCGCCGCCCGCCGCTTGAATACGCAGGTTGATCATCTTCACGCTCGCCAGAAAAAAGGAGGGGTCAAACCTTCAAAATTCATTTTTGCAGCCTATCTTTCAGCGCCCCAATTTTCTGGCGGAAACGAACGTCCTGGTCAAATCTTCTCTCTACCCTTTTTATGATTTCACTCACCGCTGATCCCTTGATCCCGAAATAAACCCCAATCTCCCCGTTGGTCTTGCCGGTTACGGCCTTCGCCACATAAACCGCCGCCTCCCTCTCAGGCTTGCCCTTGCCCCTGCGGAAAATCATTTCTTTATCTTTCCCATATAAAGCGGCAACTCTTCCGACTACGTTCTCTACCGGGATTTCCTTGGTGGGTCTTTGGGTTCGGGGAATCTCCTCACCCATTGACGACGGATTGACATGGGGCCTAACCTTCTCCACAAACTGTTCATCCCCGAGAATCCCCTTGGTAAGATTCCGCAAAGGATTCTCCGCATTTACCGTACCCTCCACGAAGGCTCGATAACTCCGGCGGGCCCTTTTATCGTTCCTTCCAAAAAGAAAGAGAATTTCCGAGGTGTCCACAAGAGGATCCTTCTTTTCTCCGAGAAAGAGATGATAGCTTGTCCAGGGGTAGTCTTCGGGCTTTTCCACAACTTCTGCCCGGACAGGATTGAGATGAATATACCGGCTCAACTGCAGCAAATATTCGTCTTTGTCGACGAGAATTGCCTTAAACCTTCCCTGGAATAGATGACCACTCCGCTGGTACCGTAGGTTGATATAGACAGTATAGCTCGTGTTTATGGTCTGCATGATTCGGGAAAGGTTGGCCCGAGGCGTTTCGATGAGTAAATGGTAGTGGTTGTCCATTAGGGCATACCCATGGAGAAGGTAGGAATATTTTTCCTTCGTACGCCTGAGGATCTCCAGGAACTTTTTGCGGTCCGAGGCGGCGAAGAAGACCGGATTCCGGAGATTTCCCCTTGAGGTGACATGGTAGAAAGCGGATTGGAAAAGGATTCTTAACTGGCGAGCCATGGAGCCTATTTTACCGGCGGGCAGGAATATTTCAATTGAATTTTGAAGGTTTGACCCCAATTTTCATTTCCAGAGGCTGTGCTCTTTGGGGCCGAGGCTTTGCAAGAAACCGGCTAAATCTGATGGCGAATCTTTTTTTTCTTTAAGACATCATTAAAAACGAAAAAAGGCGGCGAAGCAGATGGAAAAGAAGGGTCACGAAGTAATGCTGGCAGGGAAAAGAAAGCGGGTGAACAGATGGTAACTATCCTAACCCCCGGTACTTCGCCATGGGATAAACTGAATGATTTCCAATTGCTTCGGTAGCGCCGTAGAGCTGAGTAATTCTCCCCAAAAGGTGGAAGAATTTCCAGCACAAGATAATTGATGTACTCGTAAAAAGTCCTTTGAAGTGCCACCCCGGCCGAAAGCAGGGGTTCAGAGTATCTTGAATTAACGGGATTTCGGCTTCGGAGTGACGAATCTTATTGAATTTCGACTTTTTACGAGCTCAAAAATTGACGGTAAGAAAGGAGCATGACTATGAAAAGAATGTTGTCATGGGGAATGGTTTCGTTGTTCGCTTTCTCGATGGTCTGGGTTTATGCATCGCCGGCATGGGCAGGTGAGGGAAGTATGGACCAAGGAAGCATGGCCCAAAGCGGGTGCCCGATGATTCAAGCCTCGAGGACGCCAGAGGTTAGTGGCATGGTAGGCGCTTTGGTTGCCAACCGTCAAAACGAGGAGCTGGGAAGGGTTATCCATGTAACGTATGGCCCTGATGGGGGAATTAATTTCCTCATCGTTTCCTCTTGTTTGCCTGGGATGAGCGGACGGCTCGTGGGTGTTCCCTATAGGTCTTTCGATAATTATCCCGAGGGAAAGAGCGAGGTGACTTTGAACCTGAGTACGGAAGACTTTAAGAATGCTCCGAGTTTTACCCAAGACTCGTGGCCGAATGGTGTAGACAGAGATTGGGCTCAAAAAGCTTACGAGTATTTTGAGAGCACCCAATATTTTGGCTAAACTCCCAAGCGAGCGAGTAGAGAAGCCATGGGCGAAAAGGCGGAGGAAGGAAGGTGCGGTGCATTAACAGACCGTTGATCCTTTCCTTCTCCCGCCTGAGAACGTGTTACATCAGGAAGATTTATCAAAAGTAATCCTTGAAAATTGGGTATCAAATTGGAGGAAGTTTGTCCAAATGTGGATGGATGGGTAGTTCCGAGAGTTGTATCATTTTATTGTAGGAACCGGCGGGAATACCTCAAGCCCAGGGAGGATCTGAATTTCACAAAAAACACCTGGAACGGGGCGTGACGATCTGCAGAAAAGGCCGAACTGCGCCAAATTGGAATGGGCCAGAGCGGGAAGTCGGAGCGTCAGTTTGCTGATGCTCTTCACGTTGCTAAAATCCGCGGGAAAAGTCTGGACCGAGCGTATCTACAGACGTGGGCCAGGGAACTGGAGGTTGAGATTTATTGGATTAGAAAAGATTTTGAAAGATTTGGGCGATTAAATTTTACCTAGCCCGCTCGGGAAAACATCAGGAAGCAATCCTTGCTCCTTATCCTGCATGTAGCACATGAAAAGGAAAAGGGGTTAAGCCATCTGGCCTAACCCCTTTTATTTATCTGGCTGGGGGACAAGGATTTGAACCTTGATTCACGGAGTCAGAGTC
>PMCE01000082.1:6776-7095 GCA_003154025.1 Syntrophaceae bacterium | reverse complement strand
GGCAGCCGGGGGTGGTCGTGGCCATGTTAACCATGGCCTTTGCCCAGATGGTGATGGTGGTGCCCATGTCCATCACTTCGGTTCACATGAAGATCCACGAGCACCCCCTGACCGCGGTGTCCTTCGTGATCTCTTCCCACACCCTGGGGATGTACGCCTTCTCCATCATCTCCGGGAGGATGACCGACCGGTGGGGGCGAGGCCGGGTGATGATCCTGGGCTCAACGGTGCTGATCTTCTCCTGCCTGATGGCGGCGCCTTCCATTCATCTCCTGCCGCTGGCGATTGCTCTCTTCCTCCTGGGGCTGGGCTGGAACTT
>PMCE01000082.1:0-6735 GCA_003154025.1 Syntrophaceae bacterium | reverse complement strand
GCGGTGGTGCCGTTGGGTCTGGCGGTTTGGTGGGAGGTGCGGGGAAGGGTGGCGCCGTCCGCCCGCGCCAATTTTTGACTGCGGGGTGCATATGGGAATAGAATTTCGCTTTGGCCTGCCACTGCATATCTTCGGAGGGGACCGTGGTTTCTGATTCGGAAAAACGGAACGGTTTCGACTGGTGGCTCGCCGGGATCTGCGCATCGAGGCTGTTCAACGGCTTGATATTCATGACTTACGCAGGGGCTCTCTTTGTGCTCCGGCGGGAGTGGGGGATGTCGGCCGCTCAGGCCGGCGCCGTCGCCAGCGCATTTCAGATCGGGTACGCGTTGTCCCTGGTTATCTTCTCCAACATCGCGGATCGGGTCAGCCCTAAAAAGCTGTACCTCTGGTCCATGTTCGCCGCCGGAGTCTCCTCCCTGGGGTTTGCCTTCTTCGCCCGGGATTTCACCTCCGCCCTGGTTCTTCACACCGTCGTGGGAATCTCCCTGGGGGGGACGTATACCACCGGGGTCATGATCATNNGCCAGCACCTCCTGCGGGTACGCCTGCTCCCTGGCCATCAGTGGAGTGGCCCTCCCGTTGGGGGGGTACAGGCTTTCGTTTCTCCTGACCTGCCTCGGTCCGCTGTTAGGCTGGCTCCTCGCCTGGGTGACGCTGCGGAGCACCGTGATCCCGGCGGCCGTCCGGCAGAAGGGACAGCGGTTCACCCGGGAGGTCTGGGGAAACCGGCCTGCCATGCTGTTGATCTGGGGATACACCTTCCACAACTGGGAGCTCCAGGGCATGTGGTCCTGGACCCCGGCGTTCCTGGCATCCTGCCTCGGCTTGGCCGGGGCAGCGGGGTTGAGGGCCGCCGGGTCGGGCGCATACCTGGCGGCATCCTTTCACTTGATGGGCCTGGTGGCCTCTCTCTCCATGGGAACCCTGTCGGACCGGCTGGGCAGAGGGCGGGTCATGCTGGCCCTGGCGGCCACCAGTATGGCTTGCTCCTTCCTCTTCGGGTGGTCCATTGGGTGGCCCCTGGCACTGGTGATGGGGATCGGGGCGATCTATGCCTTCGCGGTTTTGGGAGACTCCCCGATCTTCTCCGCGGCCCTCACTGAGGCAGTAAACCCGGCCTATCTGGGGAGTGCGTTCGGTTTCAGGTCGCTGGTGGGGTTCGGCGCCGGAGCCGCGGCGCCCCTGGCCTTCGGTGCGGTACTGGACTGGAGCAACCCCGCAATCGGTGGGCAGCAACTCTACAGTACGTGGGGATGGGCTTTCGGCCTGCTGGGCTTGGGGGGGCTGGGAGCCGTATGGGCCGTACGCCGGTTCCGCAAGCTTCGGGGGTAAGGCGTCAATGGGGCTTGGCTGCAACCCAATACCGGCGGCATATTGATTCCCCCGGTCATGCGCGCCCGAAGCCTTGCACCATCAAATGAAGGGGAAGGAGCAGGATGGGGGATCGAGCAGGGTCTATTTCATGAAGCGCCTTCATGGAGGGGAGAGCCGGGAAACGAAAAGGGGCTAACCGAAAAGGCTAGCCCCCCAATCGCTGGCGTCCCCACCGGGATTCGAACCCGGGTTACCGGCGTGAAAGGCCGGTGTCCTAGGCCTCTAGACGATGGGGACCCATAGGTCTTTTAAGGAATTTAAGTTACTATAAAAAAATGTCGATGTAAAGAGAAAATCATGATAAGATATTTTCTATGAAGCGAATCAGTCAAATCCTCCTAATGGTTGCCCTTTTCGCCGTTTTCAACCTGGCGGGGTCTTCGGAGGCCGCATTTTACAAGTATGTCGATAAGAAGGGGGGGGTTCACTTCACCGACCAGATCGATTCGATCCCTCCGGAATATCGCAACCAGATCAAGGAATACCGGGACTTTCAGCCGGCCGCGACGCCTTCCCCAAAGGAAGATGAAGCCAGCAAAGAGCCTGGCGCTGCGGAGCGAGAGCGGCAATTAAAGGACGCGGAACAGAAGAAAGAGGCTGAGGCCAAGGCCCAGCAGGAAAAGGCGGTTCGGGAGGAAAGGGAGAGAGAATTCAGGGAAAAGGAAAAGCAGATTGCCGACCTCCAGGAGCAGATAACCGCCAAACAGCAGGAACAGAGAGGACTTCGGACGAACTGGATGGTCTATGACCGGATCCGGCTCAATCAGCTGAACGAGGATATGGCTGACCTGGAAAAGCAGATCGAAGACATTCGGAAAGAAATGCCCCAGGCAGAACCGAAACCCTAGCCTGAGACCCGCCGTCGTTTTATTCCCTCATCAGCCTCGATGAAATCGCAAAAATCAAAAACACTCCCTTGTCCTCGCGATAAGAATAAAAATTCCTTTCTCCTCCGACGGCGCTTACTCCATCCCCGAAAATGGCCTAAATCATCCCTCTAATGAGCCTTGTGTCTCCATCGGTTCTTTCCCTTCATGAAATTTCTTTTCAGATTAATGCGTTGACTCACCCCCGCCGATTGCATACAATCCAGAAAACCAAAAGACCCCCATTCGTCAAGGAGAAAGTCATGGATAAACTGACCCAATCCATCATTTCGAACCTGCTTAACTGGGGTGCGGATTTGGTCGGGATCGCGCCGGTCGAACGCTTCAACCATGCCCCGGCGGGTCACCATCCTTCTGAATTCATGCCCGCCTGTAAATCCGCGATCTCCATATCCATGCACATCCACCAGGGGATTGCCGATGTTTGGGGGAATTACGACCAGCCGGAAAAAACCAACACCCCCTATCTTTTTTATGGCTACGGGCTTACGAATCTGGAGATGGCGGGAATGGCCAACCGGATTGCGAAGGTGCTGGAATACCGGGGATACCAAAGCCTCTGCTTCCTTCCCACCTGGATTACCAGCATGGCCAAATACATGGACGAAACCAAGACCACGAGGAAGATGAAAGCGGAGATATCCCACCGCCATGCCGCCGTGGCAGCCGGGCTCGGTGTGCTGGGACTCAGCGGGCTGGTCCTGACTCCCGAGTTCGGCTCGATGCAGCGCCTGGTAACCGTGCTGACCTCCGCCGAGCTGGAACCGACGCCGCTTTACAAGGGACCCGANNGTTTACTTATTCTACCCATGACAGTATCCGGTGCAGTTACGCCATCCATGGCATGATCAAAGGCGACGGGGCCCGGAGCGAGATCGCCATTCCCGAAGGCCCCGGAGATATCTCCCATCTGGCCAGAGAACTGCGCGGCAAAAACATCCATCCTTTCGACCGAGCGATGCTCAATAACTGCTTCGGGATCATCTGCGGGGATTTCTGCGGCAAATGCCTCCACCAATGTCCGGCGAAGGAGATATCCAAGAAAGATCTCGATCATTTTGATTTTTCCACCCGCCATAGTGCCTTGAACACGGACATGATTTGAGCTTCAGCAGACCACCGAAAACGCCGATCGGCCAAATTCTGCCCCGAGCCTATTCGGGCCCGGCTTTTCAGTTGACCAGGGTGTAGGCTTTTTCCGCGACTGAATGCGGTGGAAGTGGGCCTGCGGCCGACATCCGTAGGGGCGATTCGCGAATCGCCCCTACACCGGATTTGCAACCCGGATATTCCTTCTTGCCAATCCTGTGAAGCGCGGGAATCGTTTGAGTTTGGCGCCAAGCATCTAATCCTTCCACGGGCTTTCTCCGCGGGATGATTGGGTATGAAAAAAAGGATTGAGAATTTTACCGGTTTTCTCTATATATGGGGCCGGGAATGATCAATCCCTGGAAGGGGGCGAAGCATGGCGGTCCAATTTTTCCGCGAAGAGCACGAGATCTTCCGCAGGTCCCTGCGCAGTTTCCTGGAAAAGGAAGTCAAACCCCACCAGGACGAGTGGCGAAAAAACCGCCAGGTTCCCAGGGAGGTCTGGCGCAAGATGGGGGAACAGGGGTTTATCGGCTACTGGCTGGACGAAAAATACGGCGGCGCCGGGGCCGATTTCGTCTATTCCGTGGTCCTGACCGAAGAACTCCAGCGCTCCGGGGCCTGGGGGTTCTCCGCCGGGCTCGGGGTGCACAATGACATCGTCATGCCCTACATCGAGATGCTGGGAACGGAAGAGCAAAAGGCCCGCTGGCTCCCCAAGTGCTGTATGGGCGAGTGTATTCTGTCCATTGGAATGACCGAACCCGGGGCGGGTTCGGACCTCCAGGCGATCCGCACCACAGCCGTCCGGGACGGAGATGATTACGTCATCAACGGGCAGAAGACTTTCATCACCAACGGGTACTATTGCGACCTGATCGTCCTGGCGGTGAAGACCGACCCGAAAGCCCAGCCCGCCTACAAAGGGGTCTCGCTGATCGTGGTCGAAAATGGGACCCCCGGATTCATGAAGAGCCGCAAGCTGGAAAAAATGGGTCTCCATTCCTCGGACACGGCCGAGCTGTTCTTTGAAGACTGCCGGGTCCCCGCCGCCAACCTCCTGGGCCGGGAAGGGGACGGGTTCGTTCCCATGATGCGCAACTTGCAGCAGGAAAGGCTCGTTTCGGCCCTTGGCTCCATTCTAAGCGCCGAGCGGATGCTCGAAATCACCATCGAGTACTGCAAGACGCGCACCGTATTCGGGAAACCGATCTCCAGGCATCAGCACAACACCTTCAAGATCGTGGAGATGGCCACGGAGATCGAGATGGCCAAGGATTTCACCTACCACCTGGTGCAGGACCACCTCGACAAGAAAGACATCACCAAGAAGGTCTCCATGTGCAAGTGGTACAACGCGGAGCTGTCCAACCGGGTCGCCTATCAATGCGTTCAGCTCCACGGCGGGTACGGTTACATGGAGGAATACGAGATCTGCCGGGAGGCCCTGGACGTGCGCATGGGATCGATTGCCGCAGGCACGACGGAAGTCATGAAGATGATTATTGCCAGGATGATGGGGCTTTGACGATTGCGCATTGCGCATTGCGAATTGTGAATTGGAAAAGAAAAAGTAAGAAAAGCTCTGGGATGGCAGATTTCAGATTGCGAATTGAAAAGAAACAACGGCGGCTATTTCGAGTCGCGGCTTTGCGATGGGCGATGGTAGAAAGAGATAAGCCCGAAAACCTTGATTTTATGCAATGCGCAATTGCTAGACTCCCAGAAAATGCTTGATGACTTCCTCGTTCTTTAGGAGGACCGCGGCCTCGCCTTCCAGCTTGACCTTTCCTCCCTCCAGAATGTATCCCCTTTGCCCGGCGTTCAGGGCTTTCTGCGCGTTCTGTTCCACCATCAAAAGGGAAGTCCCTTCCTGGTGAACCCCGCGGACGGCTTCGAAGAGGGCCGCCACCAGGATGGGCGCCAGCCCGCCGGTGATCTCGTCGAGGAGCATGAGCCGGGGCTCGATCATGAGCCCGCACCCCATGGCCAGCATCTGTCTCTCCCCCCCGCTCAGGGTCCCCGCGCTCTGGTAACGCCTTTCCTGGAGGCGGGGGAATTTGGAGAAGACCCCGTCCAGGCGGGTCCGGGGGTCTCTTTCGTAGAGGATGGCGCTCATCTCCAGGTTTTCCAGCACGGTGAGAGAAGGAAAAATGTTATTGTCCTGGGGGATGTAGGCGACGCCCCGCGGGGAGATCTCCTCGGGCTTGAGGCCGCTGATCTCCCGCCCCTCGTAGGTGATCTTGCCGCGGTGGAGGTCGGCGAACCCGAATATGGTCTTCAGGAGGGTGGATTTGCCGGCCCCGTTGGGACCGATGACCACGACGAACTCGCCCTTCTCCACCTTAAGATTGACGCCCTCCAGGACGGTCATCTTGCCGTAGCCGGAATGAACCGATGCGATCTCCAGCATACTCATTTCAAGCTCCCAGATAAGCTTCGATGACCTGAGGGTTCCTCTGGACCTCCCGGGGAGTTCCTTCGGCCAGTTTCCGGCCGTTGTTCATGACGAAGATCCGGTCGCAGAGGTTCATGATCACTTCCATCTTGTGTTCCACGATCAGGAAAGTGAGGCCGTGGTCCTTGCGCAGGTCCTCGATGTAGTCCATGAGTTTGCGGGTCTCCTCGAAAGTCGCCCCGGCGGTCGGTTCGTCGAGAAGGAGCATCTCGGGGTCGGTCATCAGGGCACGGGCCACTTCCAGCATCTTCCTCTGCCCCCCGGAGAGGTTGATGGCCGCATCATTCTTGAGGTGTTCCAGCCCCACGATCTCCAGGATCCGCAACGCCCGGTCCAGGTTCTCCCTCTCCCGGGCCAGGACCTTGGGCGGCCGGGCGATGGCGTAGACGAGGTGTTCCCCGTACTGGCCTTTCGGGGCCAGGAGCATGTTCTCCAGAAGGGTCATGTTCTTGAGCTCCCGGGCGATCTGAAAGGTCCGCACCAGCCCCCGCAGGCAGATCTGGTGGGGCTCCAGCCCGTCGATCCTCCCGTCCTTGAAAAGGACCGTTCCCGAATTGGGTTTATAAAAGCCGGTGAGCAAGTCGAAGAGGGTCGTCTTGCCCGCGCCGTTGGGGCCGATCAGCCCGCAGATGGACCCTCTCTCCACCGCTATGCTGCAGTGATCCACGGCCCTCAGCCCGCCGAAGTCCTTGACGACTTCCTTCGCTTCCAGAAGGATGGTCATAGCCCCTTCTCCACCCGGACCGCTTTTTCGGGGATGAGCCCCTGGGGCCGGAAGCGCAGGCAGAGGATTAGCAAAAAGCCGATGACCATCAGCCGCAACCCCGGGACCAGGTAGGTGTACCCTTCGATGGTGGGGAGGAAACGGGTCCCCTGCTGGAAAAGGCCGATCAGGACCAGGGTCCCGAGGATGGCCCCCTTGTT
>PMCE01000350.1:1226-4871 GCA_003154025.1 Syntrophaceae bacterium | reverse complement strand
GTCGTTGACTCACCGGCTTTCCAGAAAGTCTTAACCACCTATGACCTCCCCTATGATTACAAAAGCAGCTCCGAGCTGGAAAAATCCGTTCCCCTGGAGTATGAATCCTTCAAGGATTCTCTCCAGAAGGTGGGAGCCAAGAAAGAAGGGTAATCTCCCTCGGCGGGGTCCGGATTGGAAATCGCCTGCCCCCGGCGAGGAAAAGCAGAAAAGAAAGGCCAAACCGGAGATATTCCTGTGCGCTTTGCAGGAAGCTGAATGATACCGTCCATGAGTCCATCGATACCGCTGAATCCCCGAAATTCATGGAAACCCTGAACCTGCCCTTCGAGGATAAAGACCAGCCGCAGATGGGAAAGATGCCGGCCGCCCGGGAGCCGGGGTAGGTCTCATTCCCGGAAATAATGGGACTAAAGAAATCGAATTGAGCTAAAATAAGGTTCCCTCCGGTCTAAAGAAATGGGTTTACCCGGGAGGGGAAGGAAAAGGAGAGCTTTTATGGAGAAGAAAGATTCGTTGCAAAAAATTGGCGAGGAGAAGGCCAAGTGGGAAGAGAAAACCCTCAAGCCCGCCTTGCAGAGGTTTAAACTGAAAGAGGCCCCCACCCGTTTTTATTCCCCCCTGGACTCCGGAGACGGGGTTGACTTTCTGGATAAAGTGGGTTTCCCGGGGCAGTACCCCTTCACCGCGGGCACGTTTCCCACTTTCCCGTACCGTACGGGCGAGCGCGGAACCGGGTCCATCGCCCAGGCTCCGGGGCTGGTGCGGGCCGGACGGTATTCGGGTTACGGCTCCGCCGAGGATACCCGGGACTACTACCTCCACATGAAGAAGCTCGGGCAGAAGGCCGGCCCGAACATCGCCTTCGACCTTCCCACCCAGATCGGCTACGACTCGGACCATCCCCTGGCCGCGGGGGAGGTGGGGAGGGTGGGCGTGGCCGTGGACTCTCTCCGGGACATGGAGATCATCTTCGAGGCCTTCTCCGGCGAGAACGACATCGACCGGACCGCCTCCAACTTCACCATCAATGCCCCGGCGAACGTCATCATGGCCATGTACCTGGCCCTGGCGGACAAACGGGGGATTTCCTGGGACAAGCTCCGGGCGACCCCCCAGAATGAAATCCTGAAGGAGTACATCGCCCGGGGAACCTACATCTTCCCCCCCCGCCACGCCATGCGCATGTTNNGCCACCCGGGAGCAGGACCTGGCTTTCAGCATGGCCATCGGCGCCGCCTATCTGCAGGAAGGGGTCAACGCCGGCCTGAACGTGGACGACTTCGCCCCGCGCTTCAGTTTCAACGCCTTCGGGGGAAGCATGGATTTCTTCAAGGAGATCGCCTTCCACCGGGCCGCCCGGAGAATGTGGGCCAAGGTGGTGAAGGAAAAATACGGGGCCAAGAACGAGCGGTCCATGCTGCTCCGAATGGCCTCGACGGCCCACTGCGGCCGGGTCAACTGCTCGGCCCAACGCCCCCTCAACAACCTGACCCGCTCCATCGTGGGGGGGATCGCCGCCGCCCTTTCCGGCGGGCCGCCCAACTGTAACCCGCCTTTCGATGAACCCCTGGGCCTGGGCTGGAGCCTGGAAGCGATCCAGTTGAGCGAAGACGCCGCGCGCATCCTACAGAACGAGGCCGGGCTTACGGAGGTCATGGACCCCCTGGCCGGATCGTACTATATGGAGGCCCTTACCGACCAAGTCGAGAACGCCGCCTGGACGGAATTCGACAAGATCCAGTCCATGGGAGGGGTGGTGAAGGCCATCGAGAGCGGCTACCTGCAGCGCGAGGTCGCCCGGAGCGCCTACGAGCGCCAGAAGAGGCTGGAAGAGGGGAAAGACCTCATCATCGGAGTCAACTGCTACACGGGGGAAGGAGAGCTGGAGGTGCAGACCACCCGGCTGGTTCCTCACCCCTACGACCCGGATCGGCGGGACAATGCCGAACGGATACAGATCGAAAGATTAAAGGAAGTCAAGAAGAGCCGGGATTCCAAGAAGGTGACCGAGCTGCGCAAGAAGTTGAAGGGCGAAGCGGCCCGGGAAGAAGTGAACCTGTTCCCCACCCTGATCGAATGCGCCGGGGCCTACGCCACCCTGCAGGAGATCTGCGACACCCTCCGGGAGGTCTTCGGGGAATACCAGCCGGCAGCACTTTAAAAACAGTTTCGGGTTTCGAGTTTCAAGTTTCGAGTTCAAGACTCCGGAACCCGAAACTTGAAACTCGAAACTATATCTATATTGAGGAGAGGAGAACGAACAGACATGACCGATGGGAAATTGGAGAACAGCGGGCCCTTGAAGGGGGTCCGGGTTATCGACCTGAGCATGATGCTGGCCGGGCCCTCCGGGTCCATGTTGATGGGCGACCTGGGGGCGGAGATCATTAAGGTAGAACCCATGGACGGCGACGAGACGCGGGTAGGCCCTCCTTATTTTTACGCGGAGAACATGAGCGCCTATTATTTTTCCATCAACCGCAATAAGAAGAGCATCGTAATCAACCTGAAGTCCCCGGAGGGACGGCAGACCCTGTACGACCTGGTGAAGAAATCGGACGTGGTGTACGACAATTATCGGCCCGGAGTGACCGAGCGTCTCCAGGTCGACTACGAGACCCTGAAAAAACACAACCCCCAGATCATCACCTGTTCCATCTCCACTTACGGATACGACGGCCCCTACCGCGACCGACCGGGATACGATCTCATCGTCCAGGCGGTGAGCGGAGGAATGTCCATCACCGGAGAACCGGGGGGGTCGCCCGTCCGCGCGGGAATCCCGCTCGGGGACCTCGTCGGAGGTCTGCTGGGCGTCCACGGGGTTATGGCCGCCTACATCCACCGGCTGAAGACGGGCGAGGGCCAGCGCCTGGAGGTCTCCCTCCTGGACGGCCAGGTTTATTTATTGACCTATATCGCCCAGTACTATTTCCACTCCGGCAAAATCCCCGGCCCCATCGGAGCCGGCCATCAGTCTCTCGTCGTCTACCAGGCCTTTAAGACCAAGGATATCCGGATCGTGATCGTGGCCCACCAGGACCACCATTTCCAGAGGCTCTGCAAGGCGCTCGGGAAACCCGAGTGGGCCGACGACCCCCGTTTTAACACCCGCCCCAAAAGGCTGGAAAACAAATCTATCCTGATCCCGATGATGGAAAGTCTTTTGCTGACCCGCCCCGGCGATGAATGGCTGGAGGCGATTACTAAGGGCGGGGTTCCCTGCGGCCCGATCAATACCATCGACCGGGTCCTGGCGGACCCGCAGGTCCTGAGCCGGGGAATGATCCGGGAAACGGACGGCCCGGGAAATAAGAAGATCAAGATTCTGGGGAACCCGTTGAAATTCGACAAGACCCCGGCGGATACCTTCACCCCCCCGCCCGAGATGGGGGAGCACACCCGGGAGATTCTAACCAATATTGTGGAGTATTCGAAGGAAAAAATCGACCAGCTGATCCAGAAAGAGGCGATCATCGCCGCTGACTAAGCAGAACCAAAAACCAAGCACCAAGTTCCAAGTACCAAATCCCAAATAAGCTCCGATGACCAAAAAACAAAATTCCAAACCATCCGCCTGTGAAGATCGTTTCGGTCATTGAACATTTGGAGTTTGGAATTTATTTGGTCCCGCGCTTCGCG
>PMCE01000350.1:776-1172 GCA_003154025.1 Syntrophaceae bacterium | reverse complement strand
AGCCGCCCGCGGGCCAGCGTCTGGGGGAAGAAGTTCAAGACCTCCACCGCTTTCGCCGCCCTGGCCAACGGCACCTTCGGCCACGCTCTCGATTATGACGACATCAACCGGAACATGCGGGGCCATCCCACCGTCCCGGTCCTTCCCGCCACTCTGGCCGTGGCCGAGGAATTGAAAGCTTCCGGGGAAGAGACCCTGGCGGCCTTTATCATCGGGTTCGAGGTGGAGACGAAGATCGGCGCCGGGTTGAATCCCCACCTCTTCGAAAACGGCTGGCACCCCACGGCCGTCCTGGGAGGGATGGGGGCGGCCGCGGCCGCGGCCAAGCTCTTCAAGCTGCCGGTGGAAAAGACCTGCATGGCCCTGGGGATCGCCGGCTCTCTGGCCGCCGGTCTG
>PMCE01000350.1:0-700 GCA_003154025.1 Syntrophaceae bacterium | reverse complement strand
TATCCCAGCTGCGCCCGGACCCACCCGGGCATCGATGCCATGCTGGCTTTGGCCGGGGAGAATGACCTCCGCCCGGGAGACGTGCAGTCCGTCGCCTGTTCCGGGACCTACACAACCCCCACCATGCTCATCCACTCCCGCCCCCGCACCGCGCTGGAGGGGAAATTCAGCATCGAGTTCTGCATGGCTTTGGCCTTGCTGGAAAGAAAAGTCGCCCTCCCCGATTTCCGGGACGAGAAAGTTCAGGAGCCCAAAATCCAGGAGCTGATCAAGAAAGTCACTTTTTCCATCCGCCCGGACCTGAACAATCTGGAGCAATCCAGCAATCCTTCCACGACGGTGAAGGTTCTCCTGAAGGATGGAAGGGAATTCACCAAGACGGTGGATGAAGCTCGGGGCACCCCCGGGAATCCCCTGACGGCCGATGAGGTGAGGGATAAATACCGGCAATGCGTGAAGGGGATTCAGCCGAAAAAGGAGATGGAGAAAACGATCGAGTTGGTGGAGACCCTGGAGGGGGTAAAGAAGATCACCTCCCTGACGGACCTCCTGCGCGGCGGTTCGAGCCGATGACTAAACAGCAGAAAGCATAGGGCATAGAGCATAGCGTAGGGGCGATTCACGAATCGCCCCTACAAACCCTTACCGGTCGCAATTTCCTTGTCGTCATTCCGGCGGAAGCCGGAATCCCATATGGCTG
>PMCE01000373.1 GCA_003154025.1 Syntrophaceae bacterium | reverse complement strand
CTTGAAAAGACTGGATTCCCGCTTTCGCGGGAATGACGACTAAAAGCCGAAAAGGACTTTTTCAGCAACCTGTTAGATGATTTACTCGGCAATTTCCCGCACGACGGTAGAAATAGGGGTGCGGGAGAAGTTGGAGAGTTTGACCCAGCGCGCCGCTTTGTAGAAAGAAAGGGAGAATGGCATTCCCCTCACATGTTGGGTGCCTCCGAGTACACGACTGGAGCCCCTTCATTCCGGCCTATTTCAACGCAAAAACGACGCGGCTGTCCTTGAGCTTTTCTTTCTTCTCCGGGGAGAGAGACTTGGCTTCCACGAGGAATATTCTCTCCGGGTCGACCTTTCCTTCCTGGACGAGGAAATCTTTGACTCTCTTAGCGCGCTGAGAAGCTAAATCCCTCAGATCTTCCTCCTTGACTTCCGTGTTCGTGAGCATCAATTTTTCCATCTCCGGAACCGGGATGCCTTTTTCGAAGCCGATGAAATTTTTTGGTTTCGGGAACTTCTCTTCCTTATACGCCTTTGTTAGGTAGCGTTCATACTCCTTGGGCTCGATGGTGATTTCGTCGACGGGAACGGGCGTCTGACCTTTTTTAACGGTCTCTTTCATCTTCTGGGCTTTCATCTTTCTCTGGAAGAAAAGGGTTTTTAAGGCGTCCCGGTCCTTTTCCATATCCACATGCCCCTCGACATCCAGTCGGAGCTCGGGCCGCTCCTGCAGTGCCTTGGCGATGGTTTCCAGCTTTTTCACGGTTTCGTCTTTCACCTCGGCGCTTCCATATTCAAACTCCGCATATTCGAGTTGCTCTCCTCCTCCCATCAGGGCGCTTACCAGGGCAAACGGCGAGGTGGCGGCTTTGACAAGCAGATTGCCGATCACCTGAAGGACGATCTTGAACACGCTGAACTTGGGGTCATCCAAGCGCCCGGTAACGGGGACATCCAGGCGGATTTCGCCTTTTCGGTCTTTCAGCAGGGAGATGCCGAATTTCACCGGGAGCTTGGTCGCCTGCGGACTTTCGACTCGATCCCCCAGGGTGAGCTGGTCGAAAAAGATTTTATTCTCCGCATCCAGCTTTTTTTTGACGATCAGGTACTTGAGATCCATCGCCAGCTTGCCCTTTTGAATCGTATACCCCAGGTATTTTGCGGCATAAGGAGTCATGGGGCCTAGCTCGATATCTTTCAGCCTCACGCTCAAATCGACGAAAAGTTCCTGGGCGACGGGATTGATCTTACCGGTGATCTCGATGGGTTCTGTCTTGTTCCACATTCCACGCAGTTCCACATCTCCTGACCGCATCTCGGCGGCGTTGAGGTCGCTTATCCGGCCCCCGACCGCGGTGAGATTGGCAGCGTAGTGGGGGTGGATAAAGTCGTCGGAAAAATCAATCTCCCCTCCCTGCAGGGTTACCTTGGCAATCTTGATATCGGGAATCGGAGAGTCTGGAGCGACGCTCGGGGGCTTCTCCGGGGAAGATTCTTTCCGGGGTGGGGAAGGGGCGGGGAACTTCTCCTGAGGCGCGTTTCTTCCCAGGATATTCTGGACATTCAAGGATCCATCCGGATGAATGATCAACCGGGAGTAAAAATTACTGAGAGCGATCCCGTCGATGTGCACATACAGGGGATTATAGCCCACATCCATTCCGGAGATGGAAAAAGATTCCCACTTTAGAAAATCTTCCGCCATGCTCTTATCGATGGAGGCAAAGTTGTCCACTGAGCCGTCCCCCTTGTAGCTTACCTGCCATCCGGCTCCCTCCCGGCTGTTGAGGGTGAGCTTTCCGGTCGTGGACATACTTCCTTCGGTTACGACGAGTTTGGCCCGGTCTGACAAATAAGGCTGCAGGGCCTTGATGGGGATTCCCTTCAAAGCAACTCGCAGATCTCCCGCCGGGGGATTCGCCCCCACCGATCCTTCGATGGCCACATTCCCCTTTTCGTTCAAACGGAAGGCGAGCGAGGCATTCGCTTTCTGACCTTGGGTGGTAGCGAAGTTCTCCGCTTTGAAAACCAGGTCCTGAATCGACAGAATTGTCGGTTCGGGAGGAGACCTGTCTTCCAACGTTATTTGGTATTTGTCCACCGCGATCTTTCCAACTTTGAAGGCCCACGGTTTCTCGTCCTTGGGAGGAATTTCCTTTGCCGGGGCCGGATCTCCCGTTGCCGCGGGAAGAAGGGACGACAAGTCAATCTCTCCACTCTTGGATCGTTTGATTTGGAGGGCTCCACTCCCCGTGGAGATCTCCCGGACGACCATTTCTTTCTTGTTCACATCCAGGCTCATCCCTTTGAGGGAAGCCGAAGGGATGTTTAAAAATGGTTCTTGCTCCTCCCTTTTTTGCAGCTTCAAGCCGAGGAGGGAGGCGGAGAGCTCTGTAAGCCTGATCTCCGAACCCTTTTCGCCCTTGGAGTAATGATACTGGGTCCGAGCCTCCAATTCTCCGTCTTCAACCCGAAAGAGGATCCGGTCCTGGTAGTAAGGGGAATAGGGCCGGAAAGGAAGGCGCTTGATCTCCGCCGACCCGTCGACCCGCAAAGGATCGATGGAAAGGATGTTGCGGGCGGAGAAGGTGGCTCGTCGATCCAGGAGGAGGGACAAGGCAAGGTTCCCTTTCTGGCCTTTTCCTGTGGAAATATTTTCCCCTCTCATCCGAATATTTTCCGCCGCGAGAGTGACCGGAGTGGGGAGGGACAAATCTCTCACCTTCACCGTGTATTGATCCATGGCGAACTGCCCCAGGGTGAAAAGCCACGGTTGGCCGGGAGCGGCTTTCTCTTCCTTTCCCTGGGGAGGAGATGGGAAAAGATCCATCAGGTCGATGGTTCCGTCCTTCAACCGGGTCACTGCCAGCGTTCCTTTTTCCGTGGAGACTCGCCCGACTTTGACCTCCTTCCGGGAAAGATCCAAGCCGGTCTCCTGGACGGTCAGGAGGGGAATGCGCAGGAAGTCCTCCTTCTCCTCTTTTCGTTTCAGGCGGAGAGAGCGCAAGGAGAGGGAAAGCTCTTTGAGCGAAAGGTCCATTTCCTTCTCCCCGCGCGCATGCTGAACCCGCGTCGCCAGATCCAGCGCGCCGTCGGCAAGGTCAAAATGAATCCGATCGCGATAGTAGGGGGAATATTTCCGGATGGGGAGATTTTTCAGCTCCAAGGCCCCCTCTCCTTGAAGGGGGTCGATGGAGAGGCTTCCTTTTACTTTCACGGTCTCTCTGGCTTCAGTCACGAGGGAGGCAGCGTAATCCGTTTTCTTGCCCTTGCCGTTGCTTAAGTGAAGGATTTTCAAATCAACCGGGCTCAAGGTGGTTTTGAACGGGTCTTTCGTGGATAAATCGGAGAAAGCGACTTTTCCGCCGCTCAGGCTGACCTCATCGATCTCGATCACGAAGGGAGTGGAATCCTCCTGGGTTTTCGTTTCCTTCTTAGTTTCCCCTTTGGTGGGAAGGAGAGATTCGAAGTTGAATGACCCGTCTCGATTCCGTCGGATTTCCAGATCCGGCGCCTGGATGGCAATTTTGGAAAGGTGAACATTCCTGGCAAAGAGTTTTGCGGAAGTCACGGAGACATCGAAACGAGGAAGCCTGAAGACGGGCTTCCCTTGGCCGTCATCGATGGCTAGCTTTTTGAGAGCTAGGTCTCCCTCAAGGGTGGCGGAGGGGGCCTGATCTTTCGATCGCCGAAAGGTGATCTTCGCTTTCGCGTCCAGGTAAGCCGAGGGGACCCGGAAATTCATCTTCATGGGGACATAGGCCAGATAAAAGGGCAAGTCGAGGTCTTCGAATTGGATATCGAATATGGTTTCGAGGGAGTCCGCGAAAGGCTTGGTTCTCCCGCGCAATTCGTAAGGAGTCCCATTCACCTGAGCGGAGAGAAGGGGTTGGACGAAGATTTCCACCCGCTGGGGAGTATTCGATATGGAAGGAATCGAAAGGTTTAGTTCACGAACGGTATGTTTTTTCTCGGGTCCTTTATCCCAAAAATCGATCCTTCCGTCCCGGATCTGGATGTTGTTGAGGGAGAATTGAAGCGGCTTTCCCTGCTCCGCTCTATCCGATGGTTTCTTCTCGAGGAGGTCGGAGAAATTATAGGAGCCGTCTACGTTTCGGACCAGATGAAAGAATGGCTTCCCGACCCGGATCTCCTTTAGGATTAATTCCCACTTCAGGGCCGAGAGGCTTTGGAGGTTCAGGAAAAATTCCTCGCAGGCGGCGAAGGTTTCGGAAGATCCCCGCTCTTTGACCGCGATTCCCAGGGCGGTCAGGGAAAGGATGTAGGGATTGACCTTAATCTTTTCGATGGTCACTTCCCGGTGAAGGTTTTCCGAGAGCTGCTTGATGAGGATGCTTTTCAGGATGGGGGGAAAGGCGAAAAAACCAAGCAGAGAATAGACCGCAAAAAGAAGGACGAGACCGATCAACGGTTTTTTATAGCGGCTCATGTTGGCCTCCTTTAACCGGGTTATCGGCCTTGCCCGTGACGATCGGACGCCCGGGCAACCGGGATAACCAACAATCTTGATCCGGACTTACCGGCTCCAGAAGGGGAAGACCCCAATTTCAGTATAGTCCGGACAGGAATGAAATTAAATGCAAACCTAGAAGGTTCACTCCCGTGCCCATGCTCAAGAATCTCCAGAAAGGGCCGAAGCGGTTTTGCGCGGCGAAGGAAAGACCTCCAGGGAGAGGAGCAAGGCTGACCGGGGAAAGAAGTTTCCCCATAGGCCAATCCAAATATTTTTAGTTAGGCAATTTGTTCGGCAATTCTTCGCATGGCGGTGGAAATAGCAAAGCGGGGGAAGTTGGAGGGTTTGACCCAGCGCGCCGCCTTGGGGAAAGAAGGGGATGTCGTTGCCTCCACCAGGGAACACCGGTACGGTTTCATGCGGGCATGGATGTGGGTAAAGAAGTATTCCTGTCCGGGGAGAGGACTTACAATCTTTACCCTGAGGCCGAAGTTTTCATGGAGTAATTTTTTGAGCAATTTTCCCGGATCCTCGCAGCCCTTATCCGCGTCCTGCGTTTTTTTCACCACCGTCTTTGGAAATTGCCAAAGCCCGGCCAGAAGACCCTTGGCTTCGTTCCGGTGAAGCAGAAACTTTCCCTCCTTTTCCACCAAAGCAATGGCCCAGGTTTCTTCCCGGAATTTTCTGGCCGGTGTTTTCCTATCTTTAATTTCACCCTTCGCCCCGCAGAACCTGAACAGCGGGCACACGGAACACCTGGGCCTGGACGGAAGGCAGATCGCGGCGCCCAGGTCCATCAATGCCTGATTGAAATCCGATGCCCGGCCGGCAGGAATCCACTCTTCCAGGGATTTTTCCAGTTCTTTTTTGGATCCCCCCCTGGAGAGTCTGTTCCCTCCCGGGAAAAGGCGTCCCAGGATACGCTTCACGTTTCCATCCAGGGCGGCAACGGGCTGGTTGAAAGCAATGCTGGCCACGGCTCCGGCGGTGTAAGGCCCAAAGCCGGGAAGCCGGAGAAGGTCTTCCTTGGTCCGAGGTATCTTATTCCCCAGCTCCCGGCAGATGGTTTGGGCTGCGGCATGAAGATTCCGCGCCCGCGCATAGTAACCCAATCCGGCCCAAGCCTTGAGGATTTTCGAAAGAGGGGCTCGGGCGAGGTCCGGCAGCGTGGGAAAGAGCCTCAAAAATCGCTCAAAGTAGGGAATGACCGTCTCCACCCGGGTCTGCTGGAGCATGAACTCGGAGATCAAGACCCGATAAGGGGCGGGATTCTTCCTCCAGGGAAGGTCTCTCCGGTGGGTTTTATACCACCGGAGAAGAGCCCGCTGAAAAGCGGGCTTCTCCGGAAGGGAATGACGGGAAAATGCGAGCAAGGCTTAGGGGACTTTGACGAACTTGGAACCCGGGGTATTACAGATGGGGCACTTATCCGGTGCTTTGCCTTCCACCGTGTTGCCGCAAACGGGGCACACATAGTAATCCACCGCTTCATTCTTACCCAGGTTGGCCAAGGCCTTTTCGTACAGGGCCGCGTGGATCTTTTCCACCTGGTTGGCGTAATCGAAGCTCATCTCGGCCGGCTTGATCGCTTCGGCTTTGGCCTTGGCGAGGAATTCGGGGTACATCTTTTTGAATTCGTGCGTCTCCCCGGCGA
>PMCE01000487.1 GCA_003154025.1 Syntrophaceae bacterium | reverse complement strand
GACGGAGTCCTGCTCGACCTCCATGGGGCCATGGTCACGGATTCCTGCGAAGACGTGGAGGGGGATCTTCTGGGGCAGGTTCGCAAGGTTGTCGGCCCGGGAGTGCCGGTCATGGCCACTCTCGACTTCCACGCCAACATCACCCCGGCCATGGCCCGGTTGGCGGAGGCTCTGATCGGCTACGATACCTATCCGCACGTGGATAACTTCGAGCGCGGACAGGAGGCCGCCCGGTTGATGGCCGCAGCGGTGGCGGGGCGGATTCATCCGGTCGTGGGCTTCCAGCAGGTCCCCATGCTGATCGGCCTACCCAGGCAATGTACTCTTTCGGGTCCTATGGCCGAAGCCCTTCAGCTCGTGCACGAATTGGAACGTCGGCCCGGGATTCTGGGGATCACCCTGGCCGCGGGGTTTCCTTTCGCCGACATTTACCACGCCGGCGCTTCCGTGACCGTCATGGCCGAGGGGNNCCGGTGGTTCTCGCCGATGTTTCCGATAATCCCGGAGGCGGCAGCCCCTGCGACGGCACGGTGATGGTGAAGGATTTAGTCGAAGCGAATGTGCCCTCGGCCGCCGTGGCCGTGATCGCCGATCCCGAAGCGGTCCGGGCCGCGCTAGAAGCGGGCGCCGGTCGGTCAGCCACGCTGACAGTGGGCGGAAAAACCGACCGCCGCCACGGCGATCCGCTGACGTTGAAGGGCACGGTCCGGTGGGTGGGCGAAAAGGAATATGTAAACAAAGGGCCTATGATGACCGGCCTGACGAACAGGATGGGGCTGACCGCCGTCTTCGTGGTGAACAACGTGGAAATCATCCTCACCGAGAACCGGGTGCAGCCTTTCGACGCCGAAGCTTTGCGGTGTTTGGACATCGAGCCGAGGGATCGTTTGCTGATCGGCTTGAAATCGGCCGTCCATTTCCGCGCCGGTTATCAGGAACTGGCCGTGAAGATCTTCGAGGTCGACACCCCCGGCGTCACCAGCCCGGACCTGACGAAATACCCCTACCGCCGCGTACGTAGGCCTATCTTTCCGCTGGATGGGACCGAAGCTCGCATTCCGAAAGAGAGGCTGTAAACCAGCGAAGGGGAAAGAAGCTGGCCGATCCACGACCGGAGGGATCGATGGGTATGCCGGAGGACACAGCTTGAGGAGGATTAGAGGGAGATTAAACGCAATGCAGCGGATGGTTCAATATCCTGCCAAAGCCTCCCGCAAACGGTTGAAATGCCCTTAAGAGACTGGATTCCCGTTTTCACGGAATGACGGGGGAAAGCTCAGTATAACGAATGCCCCCGCTTCAATCTCATCATCTTCCATAGGTCCGGGAGATCGGCGAGAAACTGGCGTCGATGGTATGGTTGGACATTACGTTCCCAAACAAATAGCTACTCGTACCCCCGACCGATACCCCGTCCACTTTTACATCGGCGATCCGGTAGCCCCGATTCGGCGTGACGGTAAAAACCTGGCTGGCCCCTAAACGGACTGCGACTGCTCCGGGGGGGGAGATGGACCCATTGGCCCCTGCGCGGGCTGTGATCGTGCTTCTTTGGAGATTGAAGGTTGCGGTGGACGAGGTATTGGAATTCATCGTGATCTTGCAGGTCGGCGAGGTCCCCGAACAACCCCCGGACCAGCCGGCGAAGGCCGAATTTGCATCCGGGATCGCAGTGAGGGTTACCACGGTGGCCGCGGTGAATGTGCTTCCGGGAGGATTCGCCGTGACCGTACCGTTTCCGTTCCCCGCCTTGGCAACGGTAAGGGAGTACCGCGAGATTGCTGATTGGCTCACGGTCAGAGTTTTACCCGCAACGATAACGGTTCCCGTCCTGGAAGTGCCGTTCGGGTTGGTCGAAACCGAGTATCCCACGGTTCCATTCCCGCTCCCGCTGCTTCCTGATAGAATCGAAACCCAGCCGACACTGCTGGAGGAGCTCCAGGAACAGCCGCTTGCCGCAGCCACGGTCACGCTCCCTGCCCCGCCGCCGGCGCTGAACGACTGGCTCGCAGGGGCAATCGAGTAAGAGCAGGAAAGGCCCGTTTGATTCACGGTGAATGGCACTCCGGCAACGGTCATCGTTCCGCTGCGGGAGCCGACGGTTAAATTGGCCGTAACCGAGTAATTGATCATTCTGTTCCCCGTACCCGAGCTATTTGAGGTAATGACCAGCCAGGAGACATTGCTGTTCGCGGTCCAGGCGCATCCAGTCTGAGCCGTAACCCCAACGGTCCCGGGTCCCCCTGCGGAGTTGAAAGAGGTGGCGGTAGGGGAGAGGGAAAAGGCGCAGGAGGAAGAAGGAGCATATACCGCCTCATTCGAGTATCCACTTTCCTGGCCCGAGGTGTCGTATTCGGTTGCGGCGAAATAGTAGGCCATTCCCCCGGAGAGGTTCGCTATAGTGCAGGAGGTTTGTTTGCCCACATCGACCGCCGTCGAATAATTTCCGCTCGCGTTCCCATAATGTACCCTGTAGCCGGCGATGTTCGGGTCGGTACTGGCATCCCAAGCCAGAGTAATCTGAGCGGAATGGACCTCCGGGACGGGGGGGGAAAAAAGAATGAAGGCCGCAAGAAAAACAAAATGGAAAAATCGGAAATTTTCTTTCACCGCAATTAAAAACGCAGCCTTTCCTAACATCATATTAATTTGTTCATCGTTCACGGAGCCCTGCCGAACGGATTGGGCAGGCTAGGCACCTTCCAAGGCTATCGCCCTGGTCCTGTTGGAGAACTGGGCACAAACCATTTGCGGAGAGCCCTTTTCGTGAGGAAATGCGGGATCGCCGTTGAATTGCAGAAAAATCCCNNGGGAACGTTCAGGATATTGGTGAAGGATTTATCCTCCATCTTCGGCATGGATCCTTCCGGCGATAGGGCAAACCGCCCGTTCAATAACGGGATTTTTTTTGCAGGGAATATCCTCCATCTGATTTCCTTTCCTCTCCGTTCCGCGGACCATGGATTTTAGTCTTTAAAGAATTGGAATAGTTCAAGTAGGTAACGTCACAAAGATTATGATCATTCGCCCTCGTATCGGATCGATAGAATACATGTTATTTCCTACACGGATTGCTTGCCGATCAGGAGGGAGCCCAATGGCCAAGCAGCAGGTTTCCGTGAAGAGGGTTGTCCTGTTGTCTTATCAGCGGGATCAGCTAGTCAAATAGGGGAAGGAGGTTTTATCGGGCGGTTCAGAAAATGCTTTAAGGAGAAGGACGAGGCGGAAAAACTTGTAGACCTTTCCTCCGGCATCGGTCCCCCGGTCACCGCCTTTTTCTGGTCTCGGGCGCGAAGAGGGCGAAAAGGGCGCTGGTCGCGGCGAAGATCCCGGCGGTGGTGAACAAAGCCGTCTCCCCGTTCGAGAGGTCGGAGATCCAGCCCAGCAGCAGGGGGCCGATGACGTAACCGAGCTCGGAGATCATCCGGAAGGTACTCATGGTGAGGGCATTCATGCCGGGGGGAGCCATGTCGGCCGCGTATGCCGCGGGCACTGCCCCGGCCACCCCGCCGGCGATGCCCCAGAGCGCCAGACCCGCAACGAACCAGCCGTAGCTGGGCGCCAGGGCCAGCCCCACCATGGAAACCACGGTGAGCAGGTTCGAAGGAACGATGATCGTCTTGCGGCCGAAGCGGTCCGCNNAGCAGGCTCACCAGGGTGAGGCCCGTCCCGATCTGGTCCGGCTTCAAACCCAGTTTCACCGCTCCCAGAACCGGCACCACCGTGAAGATCGCCCCTGTCCTGGCGAAGAACTGGGCAAAGCTCACCAGGGAAATCAATAGGAATCCGACGCGCGAAAACAAAGTCCGAAGCTGATGGGCCACTGAGAGGGCTCCCTGATCCCCCCCCATATCGGCTTCGGTCTTCTCCCGTTTCTCCCTGAGCCCCCGGGTCTCCGGCACCTGGGTGAAAGCGACCACGCCGGCGAGGCCTCCCAGAGCGGCGAAGACCAAGAAGGGGACGCGTAGCCCAAAACGTTCCGCCAGCAGCCCGCCGGGAAGGGGTCCGAACCCCACCGCGAAGAGGAACACACCCTGATAGATGCCCATGATCCGCCCCCGGTTGGCGGGGGTGGCCACATCGGCCAGCGAAACCTGTCCGGAGGTGAGCACCATGGCGGAGCCCGCCCCGGCAATAAAACGAAACACCAGGAACTGCTCGTAGGTAGCGGCCAAGCCGCAAAGAAGATTCCCCACCGCGGTGGCCACTTCTCCCAGGACCAGCGTCCACCGCCGCCCCAGCCGGTCGGACAACTGGCCTGCGGGTACGCTCACCAGGAAACGGGCCAGGCCATAGACCGCGATGGTCAAACCGATGGCCGACTGGGAGACGCCAAACTCACGGGCGTAGAGGGGAACTACCGGAACGATCCCCCCGAAGCCCAGTTGGGTCAAGAAGATCACCCCGCACAGCCAGACCAGGACCCGGTACTCCCGGTACATTTCATGAAATCGTCCGTGGTCTTTCACTGACTTATCCATTTCTCCATATCTCTTTCAGGTCCAAGGGGGTTGCCGCGGCAGGCGAAGAGTCGTGATCTCCGGCAGAGCAGGGGGTTCGAAAATACCTGAATCGTTCAAAGCGGAATCAGCCATGGGCTGCCTGAAAGTGGCCCTCGCGCGGGCCACGACCCAGCATCCCAAAAAGGTCCTACCCTGGGGGGCCCCCGGCAGAGCCGGGGCTTTATGGCAACGAAACTAAGAAGAACCGCGTCCTGCCCTGCTCCAACGGAAAAGTGACCGAAATGAACGAGAGATAACTGAATATATTAGAGAGGGGAAGAGTCTGTCAAGATTATCCTCCCCAGCCTCCTTCCGCGGTACTTTCGGCCGCCACTTTCCTTAATTTTCCAGCCGCAGATGTCTCCCGCCAAGGCCGCGTCCCCTTTCCGCTTGACAACCGAAAATCAGAAAAAATATAATAACTTTCCGATGAATTCCGTTCCAGGTCTCCCATCCGTGCCACCCCGGTGGGAAGATCGAGTGGGAACGATTATATGAGGGAGGGAGTTCTTATGAAAAAGAGTCTGCCCTGTGTCCTTTTGCTTATGGCGATGGTCCTCATGTCCGCCATGCCTTCGGCGGCTCAGGAGACGATCAAGATCGGGATGTACGCCGACCTGAGCGCCGGTTCCGCCCAGTGGGGGAACGACGCGCTCAAGGGCGCCAAGCTCATGGTCAAGGAAGTCAACGCCGCCGGCGGAGTCCTGGGAAAGAAGATTGACCTGATCGCCTACGACTGCAAGATGAGTCCGACGGAAGGGATTAAGGTCTACTCCCGGCTGGCGAATGAAGAAAAGGTTTCCGCGGTTTACGGGTCGCTCATCTCCAACATCGGCCTGGCGGTATCGCCGGTGGCCGAGCAGGTGAAGGTCCCGGTGGTCGCCCGAGCCCTGGACGAGCGGGTCACGACTCCGGAATTCAAGATGGAAGACCCCGAGAATCCCGGCCGCGTAAACCCATACTGCTTCCTCCTCCAGCCCTCGAGCTATCAGCAGTCCTACATGATCGGAGGGTATGCCATCGACGAGCTAAAGCTGAACACCTTCGCCATGCTTTTCACTCCGTCGAACTCCTACTCCTTCATGCTGGCCAAAGGGTTCGAGTACTACGTCAAGAAGCGAGGGAAAAAGATGCTGGGAGGCTTCGAATTCCAGGCCGGCGACGCCGACTTCAAGGCCCAGCTCACCAAGGTGAAGGCCCTGGGGCCGGACGGCATCTACATCCCCAACTATGTTCCAGAAAACGCCAATGCGGCCAAGCAGGTCCGGGAGCTGGGAATCAAGACGACCATGCTCGGGAACAACTCCTGGTACGAGCCCATGGACAAGGTGGCCGGCGCGGCCGCCGACGGCGCCTACTTCCCGCTCAACATCTCCCGGGATGACCCCGCTCTGAAACCCTTCATCGACAAGTACAACAAGGAGTACGGCGAACTGCCCCGGCTCCATTCCTTCTCCGGCTGGGATGACGTGGGTTTCATCATCGAGGCCATCAAACGGTCCAAGTCCACCGACTCGAAGGTGCTCCGCGACACCATGGCGGGGATGACCAAGTACGAGGGATTGATCGGGACGATCAACATCGACCCCAAAACCCACCGCCCCGTGGGCCTGAAGATGTCGATCCTGAAGTTCGAGGGCGACAAGATCAAAACGGTGGTGTTGAAGTACTACCCGAAGGATATTTGATCAGCCTTTCTAATGGGGCGGAATCCCAACCGGCGAGGGGTTCCGTCCTTTTCTTCCCATCGAGGAGCCAGGATTCAGGAATCAGGAAAAAGGACCCTAAGACGCGGGACCTGAGTCCCGAAACCTGAATCCTGAGACCTGAATCCTGTCTTTTTCCGGAGGCCCACCGGTGGAGTTGAGCGTACTACTCCAGCAGCTCTTTAACGGCATCTCCCTGGGCGGGGTCTACGCCCTCGAGGCCGTGGGCTTCGGGCTCATCTTCAACATCCTCAAGTTCTCGAACTTTTCCCACAGCGGCCTTGTGGCCATCTGCGCTTACCTGGGTTACTATCTCGCCCGTCACGTCTACTCCAATTTCATCGTGACCCTGATCGCCACCACGGTAGCGGGCGGGTTCATCGGCGTCCTCATCGAAAAGCTCATCTTCCGGCCCATCCGCCTAAAGGGTGCGCCCCAGACCCTCTTCCTGGTCAATTCGATCACCGCCGCCATGCTCGTCCAGCAGTTCTTCTCCGCCACCCTGGGGGCCGACTATTATCCCTACCCCGAATTCATGAAGCAGACGGCCTTCCACCTGGGAAACCTGACGGTCTCGAAGACATACCTCATGATGCTCTCCATTACCGCGGTGGTACTTCTCCTGCTCACCTGGGTCATCCGGCGCAC
>PMCE01000538.1 GCA_003154025.1 Syntrophaceae bacterium | reverse complement strand
CACCCTCGAAGGGGCCTATCTGTTCAGCGGGCAATTCCTGGCGGAAAAAGGCTACCTCCGCAACCGCTTCGGCTGCTCCGCCTGCGGCACCTCCTGTCACCGCTTCACGGCCGTGCAGCGTGGGAAGTACAAGGGGCAGTCCGGCGGGCCCGAATACGAGACCGTTGCCTCTTTTGGCGGCGGCTGCATGGTAACGGAAACCGAAGCGATTCTCAAAGTGAACGAGCTCTGCAATCGCTACGGCCTCGACACGATTTCGACGGGCTCGGTCATCCAATGGGCGATGGAGTGCCGCGAAAAAGGGGTCCTGCCCCCGGAATGGCTTGAGGGACTCGATCTCGCCTGGGGCAATGGAGAAGCGATGGTGGAGATGGTCGAGCGCATCGCCCGCCGGCGGGGGATCGGTGATATTCTGGCGGAGGGGGTCGTACGGGCCGCCGAGCGGGTCGGGGGGGACTCGTGGAAGTGGGCGATTCACGTCAAGGGATTGGAGCAGACCCGGGCCGAGGTCAGGGCCAGAAAGGGCTACGCCCTCGCCCTGGCGGTCAACCCGCGGGGCCCCGACCACCTCTGCTCCCAGGTCTACGCCGAGGACGGGGCGACGCCCGAGGCCCGCGCCCTGATCGGCAAGATCTGCGGCAGCGAGGACTATGCGACTCACAAAACGACCGCGAAGCGGGGCGCGATCGTTCGCTGGCACGAGGACTGTTACGCCGCGACCGACGCCCTCGGCCTTTGCACCTTTGTCACCCTGAGCCGCGGTTATCTCGTGGATCCCCCGATGATGGCGGAAATGTACCGGGCGGCTGCCGGCATCCAATGGACGGAAGAAGAGCTGTTGCGCACCGGCCGCCGCATCGTCACCCTGGAAAGGGCCTTCAACGCGCGGGAAGGGGCGACCCGCGACGACGACACCCTTCCCTGGCGTTTCCTGCACGAGCCCGTCAAGACCGGCCCGGCGGCCGGGATGCGGACGACCCGGGAGGAACTGGACGAAATGCTCGATGAATATTACGGCCTCCACGGCTGGGACCTCAAAACGGGCCGGCCCTCCAGGAAGACCCTCGAGGCCCTCGATCTCGCCGAAGTGGCGAGCGATCTCGAAGACCAGGCCAACAGTCTGCGCCGGTGAAAATAAATTCTGCCGGCAAGAACGGGATGGGGATGACGATCTCTGTCGAAATCAAGTACTTTGTGGCCTTCGATCGCTTGATGGGCAAGACCGAGAAATTCCCCTTTGAGGGGGAGCGGACGGCCCAGGGGCTGTGCCAGGCCCTTGCCGCGAAATACCCGGGGTTTAGCCGCCCCGATCTATTCGACCGCCTGATCGTCCTGCGGAACGGCTCCGTTTGCCGGCCGGCCGATCCGCTGGAAGACGGGGATGAGATCTCCTTCCTCACTCCCCTGGTCGGCGGCTGAAAAGGAGCGAAATCGGAATGGTGCGAAAACTTTCTTACCAGGACATGATGGACCTGATCGCCGGCGGCGTGATCCTCGGATGCGGCGGGGGAGGCGACCCGGCCAACGCCATAGCGATGGTGGATGAGATTTTTACCCAGGGCAAGGAGTTCACCCTTCTGGACCCCCGGGCCCTGGATGGGGAGGACTGGGTCTGCATCCTGGGATATGTCGGCGGGGGGATCGAGCCGAAGGAGAAAGAACTCGTCAAGGACCTGAAACGGGTCTGGCCTCACCCGATCGCGATCGCCGCCAGGGAACTGGCTTCCCACCTCCGGGTTGAGTTCAAGGCCTACCTGCCCAGCGAGATCGGCGCCGGCAACACGGTAACCCCGATGTACATCGCCGCTCTGCAGGGGAAGTCCGACCTGGATGGCGACGCGGCGGGGGGCAGGGCCAAGCCGGAGCTGGCCATTTCCACGACCCATCTGGCGGGCATCGCGACGACTCCCGCGGCCATGGCAACCTATTTCGGAGAAAGCCTCATCCTGCAGGAGGCCCTCAGCGACGAGAGGGTCGAGAGCCTCTGCCGCTACGTCTCCCGGGCCGCGGGCGGCAGAGTGGCCGTAGCGCGCTGTCCGGGAAAGGGTTCTGAAATTCTCAGGGCGGTCCACCCGAACTCCATATCGCTGGCGATCGCCGCGGGGCGGTCGATTCGGGAAAATCAGGGAGACCCCGTAAAGGCGTTGGTGAAAACCCTGCATGGCAATCTTCGGTTCAGGGGACGGGTTGACCGATTTTCCCGCGAGGAACGGGACGGATTCATGTGGGGCGATATCTTCCTCGATGGCTCCGGGAATCATGCGGGAGAGTCCTATAAAATCTGGTTCAAGAATGAAAACCTCGTTGCCTGGAGGAACGGCCGGTTGGATGTGACCTGTCCGGAGGGGATCGTGATCGTGGACGCGGCTCAGGGAACCGGGATCTACAACTGGGGAAACCATTTCGCTCCGGGAAGGGAAGTCGCCGTGATCGGGGTTCCCGCCGTCGCGTGCTGGAGAACGCCCAAGGGGATCGAGATTTTCGGGCCGCGGCACTTCGGGTTCGATTTCGACCCGCAATGGATGGAGGGGGCGCCCCCTGAAGTCCAATGACCCCCGGGTCGCGGGTCGCGCCCTGGTCTGCTCGTAAATTTCCCCCGGGGGGCATGCAAAGACAGGTGGAAAAAATGGGAAACGGCAAAATCCAATTGCTCGGCATCTGCGGCAGCCCGCGGGACGGAAACAGCAAATTCCTGCTCCAGGAGGCTCTGCACTCCGCCCGGGAGACAGCCCTGGAGTCCGTCGAGTGCCGCGAATACTCCTTCCGCGGGAAAAAGTTCGGCCCGTGTGTGGGGTGTTTCCGCTGCACGGAAGAACCCCACATGGGAGAGTGCGTCATCCGGGATGATTTTCAGGAGCTGCGGGATCTGTGGCTCGATTCCGACGTCATTTTATACTCCGTCCCCGTCTACCATGTGCNNCTCCCCTCGCCGCGGTTCCTGAAAGTCATCGGGGCCATCGCCCAGGGTACCCATTTTGCCGCCGGGCAGGAACTCGCCGTCAATTTCCTGATCCAGCACGCGGTCCTGAAAAATTGCCTCCCCGTTTCCGGGGATGGTTGGGAATCCTATCTGGGAGCCTGCGGTTGGACGCGGACCGGCCGCGACCGCAACGCGATTCAGAAGCTCTATGAAGCCGGGGAAGAAGATGCGGCCCTGGCCGTAAGGTGTTCGCGAAGCCTTGGAAATCGCGCCTTGGAGCTGGGCCTGATCCTGCAAAAAGGCGGCGAACAGCTGCGGGAATTCCTTGGCCGGGACCCGGCTTACGGACCCTTTC
>PMCE01000572.1:20612-21459 GCA_003154025.1 Syntrophaceae bacterium | reverse complement strand
TCCGGAACGGCCAATGGTTCCTGGACAATAACGGCAACAACGCCTGGGACGGCTGCGGCACGGATACCTGCTACGCTTCCTTCGGTATGGCCGGAGATACGCCGGTCGCCGGAAGCTGGTAAGGAATAAGAAACCCTAAAAAACTGTCGATGGCGACGTGAAGGGATTTCGCGTCGTCACTCTCTGACCGGGGGGCCGGGTATCGGCCCCCCCCCTTTTTTTGCCAACAAAAATGCTAAAATGCCACGGGAAAGGTTTCTCCCCTCCTGAATTGAAAAAGGCAAACCGGACCTGATCGGCCAAGGCACCGTGAACTTAAGTATGGCCGGAGTGGCTGTCGTTTTTTCGGCGGGCAANNCGCGGGCCGTCGGCCTATGACACGAGCATTCTCCCGGAGGTCTCCGCCCCCGGGGTGAATATCCGGACCGCGGATTTGACCTCGGGGGACTTTTCCCCAATTCTTACCGGTCGGTGTCGGGAACCTCTTTTGCCGCGCCCCATGCGGCCGGAGCCCTGGCGCTGCTGATGCAGGCATTCACCGGGAGCCCCCGCCGCCATTCTTTCCACACTTTCAAACGACACATCCATATTTCCCAGGCTAATCTTTCGCTGAGTGGGACAGGCACTCTTCTGAACGTTCTCCTGTCGGGCAGGCTCGGGGTCTTCCGGAAAGGGGCATGGTTCCTGGACCTCAACGGCAATGGCGTGTGGGACGGATGCGGGCTGGACGCCTGTTATAGCTCCTTCGGCCCGCCGACGGATGTTCCGGTCACGGACGATTGGAATGGAACGGGGACAGATAAGATCGGCGTGTTCGGGGAAGGACAGCGGTACCTGGATTTAAACG
>PMCE01000572.1:1892-20570 GCA_003154025.1 Syntrophaceae bacterium | reverse complement strand
TCGCGCCTTCTGAAAGCGGCAACACGTCGCCGCACTCAGGAATAATGCCCGCGCGGACAAGTTTCGCGGCCCTGAAATAAAAGAGGCCCTCGTTTAAACTTCCTACCATTCTCCTACCGCAGGAATATCTGCTGCCGTTCCGAAGGAAGCGATGCAGGCATCCGTTCCGCAACCATCCCAGGATCGGTTGCCGTTCAGGTCAAGGAACCACTGGCCCCTCCGGAAGACCCCGATCTTGCTGGCACCCATTCCATCCCAGTCACCGGTCGCCGGCAGGTCTCCGGCCATTCCGAAGGAATTGATGCAGGCATCCGTTCCGCAGCCATCCCAGGATCGGTTTCCATTCAGGTCCAGGAACCACTGGCCATTCCGGAAGACTCCGATTTTGGTCGTACCCGTTCCGGTCCAGTCCCCGGTTACGGGAACATCCGTCGGAAGCCCAAAGGAAAGGTAGCAGCCATCGGTCCCGCAGCCGTCCCAGACGCCGTTGCCGTTTAAATCCAGGAACCACTGCCCATTCCGGAAGACTCCGATCTTGCTCTTGCCGGTTCCATTCCAGTCGCCGGCAACGGGGACGTCCGTCGGAATCCCGAAGGAGAGGTAACAAGAATCCGTCCCGCAGCCATCCCAGGCGCCGTTGCCGTTCAGGTCCAGGAACCATTGGCCTCTTCGGAAGACCCCCGGGGATGCAAAAGCCTGGAAACCTGTCCCGGTGAGCGCCAATTCCCTCACGGGGCTAACAGGATCATCGGAGGCCACGGAAAGGGTTGTGTTCTTCGAGCCGACGGCAGCAGGCGAAAAGACCACCTCGAAGGTACAACTGGACGAAGCCGCCACCGTATGCCCCGAGCAACCATCGTCCTGGACCGAAAAACCGGAAGTGCTTCCTCCCAGGATGGCAACCACGCTCACCCGCAGATTGGACCTCTCCTGGCTGCTAATCTTAAAACTGGCCGAAGAGGTCCCATTGATTCTAATGTTGCCAAAGTCTAGGGAAAGGGGGCATGGAGATATCGAGGTCCACACCGGGTCGAAGGAATACTGGCATGAAGAGGCGGTTGCGGAGTAAGCGATCGTAAACTCCCCGAAACCTACCGCAGTGTTCAGCTCCGAATAAGCAATCCGGAAAAAGCCCGATTCTCCCCACCCCGTTCCCCAACTGTTCTTCACCATGAAATACTGTCCGGGATCATCGTAGCCCACGATTAGGACGGCATGAGACCCTTGAAGAACACCCGAGGTGTGGGAATATACCCCGCTGTGGTAGTAGTAAAAATCCGTATACACCGACATGGTGGTAACCAATGGGCCTTGCCCCTGCAGGGCGGATTTCAAGGCAGTTACCGTGGGTGAGGTCGTCGTTACCCATTGCCAGGAGGCGATCTTAAATGCCGAAGATTGCCATCCGGGGCAGGCGCTTGAACAACTTCCGTTTTGAGCGGTGTAAGGGTAGCAGGCCTCCGTGGGAAGGCCATAGTTATGGAGGAAGGTCGAGGCCACATCGATGTATCCTCCCCCACAGCTGCCCGCCGCTCCGCAAGACAGGAGAACCTGTTCCGACAGGTTCAAATCGATCCCCGGGCTATGGGAAGCGATCATGGTGGCGGATTCCAAAGCGGCGGCCGTGGCAAAGGCCCAGCAGCTGCCGCAGGCTCCCTGATCCCGGACCGGGGTCACGAAATTCCCCTCCTTATTCCTCCAGTCCAAGACCGGGGGAAGAGATAGAGACGGGGATTGAGAAA
Source organism: Syntrophaceae bacterium (assembly GCA_003154025.1). The sequence continues at coordinate 18,828 of PMCE01000572.1, read as the reverse complement.
GCGGCAGGCTTTCCAGCCCCACGGGAAGGGAGGGTCGCATCAGGCCGAGGCGCTTTTGCCTCTCTTCGGGATCAAGAAGGGAAATCGAGGTCTCCCCGGCAACCCACCCGGCTCCTTTGGCTTCGATCGCCTGGCGGGTGGCGGCAAGCTCAAGGGCGAAAGCCGAAGATAAGGGGAAAAGGGACAGGAGCAGGGCCAAAATCCAAAGGGGTGGGCGAGTGCCCCCGATAAGTCGAGGAATAGAATCATTTCTCAGTCGATCAGGGCAGCGGGAAAAAGAACCTCCCATCATGTTTTTCTTTCTTCGGTTTAATCCTCAAGTTCAAAGCCTCGGCCGCCCAATACCGGGCAGACCCGGACCTTTCAAGATTATTTTCGGAATCCCCCAAACTTTTCTTTAATTCAAAAAGGATGCTCTCAGGCATTCAAAGAAGAAGAACCTTATTCAGCGTCCATGCAGAAATTCGCAATCTCGCGCCAGCCGGCCTGCCCAATCACCTAGGATCGTTCAGTAATTCCATCAGGAGAAGGATCCGTCCCGGACCAACTCGAGTCATGCTAAGCCCCGGGGAATTCCAAGATGGCCCGACCGCAGGAATTCCGCAGGCTAGATCTTTTCTATCCATAACCTTTCGGAAGTTCCACCGATTCGGTTAAATTTCATAGTTTGAGCAAATTCGCATCGGGAAGAATGGCCAGAAGCCTTGCACGGATTTGAGATAAGAAGTAAAATTGGAAAGGGTTCTTTCGCGAATTTCCTTCAGGGGCCGCTCCCCCTGCCGCTTCAGGGGTCGGGCAAAGGGGATTTTTCTTAAGTTTTCCAAAAAACCGACCGAAATCATAAGCAGTAACCCTCAGAAGAAGTGGATATTCCGGGGAACCCTTCCGCCTGATTTTCCAAAAGGGGGTTGCCAATGCCCGGGCCGGAAAGGCCATCGGGGGAAGGAGAGGAAGATGGTTCCCGTGGATAGAATCCGGAATGTCGACATTTTCCAGGGGCTCAAGGATGAAGAGCTGCGGATCGTAGGCCAGTTCTGTCAAGAAGCCCAGGTCACCGAAAAAAGCACGCTGTGCGAAGAGGGGGCCCGGGCCGACAAGCTCTTCATTCTGGAGGAAGGAACCGTTTCCATACGATTCGGAAAAGGGGCGAGCCTCGAGATCCAAGGTCCGGGAAAGATCCTGGGCTGGTCATTTCTCGTTCCCCCCTACCGTTACACAGCCTCCGCGGTCACGGTCACCCCTTCCCGGCTCCTGGTGATTAAGAGCCCGGATTTCTATGAAATGGTCCACCTCGACAGCAAGACGGGCTTGAAGATCATGGACAATCTGGCCCAAGTGGTAGCAGGCCGCCTGAAGGCCTCGGTGGAGATTCACTGAGCAGGGATTGGGCCGGGTGGAAGTGAATCGGTTCTGGCGGGCCGCCAAGGCCGGAAGATGAATCCTCCTGCCCAAGGGCAGGAGCCATCAGGGGAGGAATCCCCGGGTTAGCGAGAGGCCTATGGGAATCTTTGAAAAGTTCGGAGAAATCCTGAAAGGGAAATCGAAGAATCAGGAGCCGATGAAGCGGTATCTGAACCTGGTCAAAAAAGAGCCCGGCAACGCCAAGGCCCATTTGAAACTGGCCGAGCTGTACCAGAAGAAAGGCGATAAGAAGAAGGCCATCGCCGAATACCTGATGGCTGCCGAAATCTTCCTGAAGAACCAGTTCTATGCCCGGGCCATGGCGATCTACAAACAGCTTCCCAAACAGGATCCTTCCCTGGACCACGTCTACCTGAAGATCGCTGACATCTACCGCAAGATGGGTTTTACCGGAGATGCCTTCGCCCAGTACCGGATCCTGCTCCAGCATTACGACAGCCAGGGCTCGAAAGACAAGGCCCTGGAGGTCCTGAGCCTCATGGCGGACATGGACCCCCGGAAGACCGACTTGAAAGAAAAGATCAATATCTACAAAAACTCGCTTAATCAGAAGGGGAAGGCGGGGACGGCGGAGCCTGCCGGGGCGGAGGGCGAGCCACCGGTCCAGGCCATGGAACCCCCGTCGCCGGATGGAAAAAAATCGGATTTCTTTGACCTGGGAGCGATGCTGGAGTCGGTCGAAACTCCGCAGATCTCCGGCTTCAAGGAGATCTCCGCCATGGAGAAGATCTATGGGTTTGAGGAGATCTTCAAGGAGCTGAAAGAGAACAGCGGCCCGAGCGCCGTGAACCCCAATTTCAACTTCAACCTGGGGGTGGCTTCCCGCGAGATGGGCTTCACCGATGACGCCATCGAACAGTTCCAGATCGCCCTGGAGAAAGACCAGAACCCCTTTGAGGCGGCCAACATGCTGGGCCTTTGCTACAAAGAAAAGGAGCAGTGGGAAGAGGCCGCCCAGGCCTTCCAGAGGGCCCTGCGGGCGGAGGGACTCCCCGCGGAGAAGATCCTGGAAGTGAAGTACGAGTTGGGCCTGGTCTACAAGCAGCAGGGGAAGACGGAAGAAGCCCTGGGACTTTTGCGGGAGATTTCGGCGGAGGATCAAAAGTTCCGCGACGCCAAGAAAGAGATCGCCGGTCTCATGGGCCAGGGGGGTCAAAAGGCCAGATCCCTGGCGTAAGGAATTTTTTTTGGGGGAGGTGACGGAATGGCGGTCTTCAATTATGCCAAGAAAGAGATCGATGCCAAAATCGTCTACTATGGTCCGGCGATTTCCGGCAAGACTACGAACCTTCAGTTTATCCATGGGCACATGAAGCCCGACCAGCGGGGAAAGATGGTCTCCCTGGCGACCAACGAAGATCGGACTCTCTTCTTTGATTTTCTGCCCATTGAATTGGAAAGCGTTCGGGGATTTAAGACCCGTTTCCACCTGTACACCGTCCCCGGCCAGGTGTATTACGGAGCTACCCGGAGGGCCGTTCTCACCGGGGCCGACGGAGTGGTCTTTGTCGCCGATTCCCACGCCGACCGGATGGAAGACAACCTGACCAGTTTCAAAGACCTGGAGGATAACCTCCGCTACTACGGCAAGAAGGTCGAGACCATTCCTCTGGTCATCCAGTACAACAAACGGGACCTTCCCAACGTCCTGCCCGTGGAAGAGCTGAACCAGAAGATCAATCGGATGAACTGCCCCTTTTTCGAGACCGTGGCGGTTATGGGCAAGGGGGTGTTTGAGTCCCTTACCATGACTTGCCGCCTGGTTTTGAAGGCGATCGAGACCGGGGTGGAATCGCGCCGCACGGGCACAGGGCCGGAAAAAGGGGCTTCCCCTTCTCTGGCCGCCCCGAAGGGGCTGCGCATGGAGAAACCCGCGGGGCAGCCCGAATCCGCGCCCCCGCGGGTGGAGACGACAGCCGCCAAGGGGTTCACCCTGGAAAAGGAAGGAGCCCAGCCAAAGGCCGTCCCGCCTCCGCTGGAGACACCCCGGGCCCGGGTGCTGCGGCAGGAAAAAGCCGTCGCTCCGCCGGTGGAGACCCCGCCGGTCCCCAAGACTCCGGTTCCTCCCCTGGCGCCAAAGACCCACCCTCTGGCCGTAGAAAAACCGGTGAAGCCGGAAGAGGAAAAGAAGGCGGCGGAGCCTCTGTTCGCGGCCGGGAAGACTTTGGAGAAGAAAAAGCAAGAGTTTTCCTTCAAGCCCGAAAAAGGGCTGGCGAAAAAAACCACCCCTGCCAGGGAGATAGTCAAGATCCTTTCCTGCGGGCAACCCCGGGTCTCTTCTCCCAGCAGCCTGGAGATTCCCTTAACTCTGGAAGTGGCGGGGGTGGACAGAAACATCCCCCTCAACATCAACCTATCCATCAAGCTTGAATCCCTTGAACCGAAACTTGACTAAAGCCCGTACCCAGCTTTTCATTTTCTTCCCACCGACCTTCCCGCGACTCTCCCCCGGCCAGGACCGGATGAGAGAGAGGCTGCTCCTGCCGGGAGTGTTGTTGATCTGTATCTGTCTGATCCTGGGAGGGCTGCCCGCCTGGGCCCAGTCCCGGGCCCCCGGCGTACAGCCGGCTGCCCCGGGGAAGGACCGGGAGGAGGCTGAAAAGGCCTGGCTGGCCCACCGTGAATTCCTGCAGAAGGGGGATTGGCCGAAGAGCCAGGCCGAGCTGGAGAAAGTTTACCAGTGGAAGCTGGATCAGGGGATCCGCAATGATTATGCCTTCTCTCTGGCCCTGATCCGGGAAAGTGGGCAGATGAGTCAGATGGGCCTGGCCATGGCCTCTCCGGAGATTCTTGCTTACGCCGACCGGATGGCGCCGGATTTTTCCCAAGTTGCGCAGGAGCGGGCGTACTGGCTCCTGACTCAAATTCCCAGCAACTGGGAGAATGCCACCCGGGCGGTCTTAAGCTGGGGCCGGGGGGTTTTCCTCTCGTTTGCCAATCAGGAGGAAGCCCTTCCTCGCCTGGCGAATGTGAGTTTTTGGATCCTCTGGTCTTTTCTCCTCACCTTCGCGGCTTTCGCTTTCTCCCTGCTCTTTCGTTATTACTTCTTCTTCACCCATCATTTGAAACATTTAATCCGCCTGCGGATGAGCTCCATCCCGCTGATGGTCCTGAGCTTTATCGCCCTCTTCTCTCCCTTTTTCCTGGGCCTGGGATGGATGTGGCTCTTTGTCGTGTGGATCCTGGTTTTTTGGATCTACGGGGGCCGCTCGGACCGGTGGGTGACGGTGATCCTGCTGGGCCTGCTCCTCCTTCTCCCCTCGGGGATCCGTTTCCATTCCTCCCTACTCCTTTCGCTCACGGGTAACGGGGTTCCGGAGATCCTCCAGGCGAGCGACGGGGCCTGGAGCGAGGACCTGCACCGGAAGCTCTTGGCTCTAAGCCGGGCGAACCCCCAGGACAGCGAAATTCTCCTTTCCCTGGCCCTGGTGGAGAAGCGCATGGGTAGGTGGAATGAAGCGGAGCAGCACACCCTTCAGGTGCTGCGGTTGAATCCTCAATCGGCTGCGGGCCTGAACAACTTGGGAAACCTCCTCCTCCTCACCAACCGCCTGGACCAGGCGATGGACGCGTACCAGCGGGCCTCAGGCCTGGNNGATGAAGGAAGCCGATGCGGAGTTCCAGCGGGCGCAGAGTCTGCAGCCCCAGAAGATCTCCTACCATACCAGTATCTCTTCCAAGAGCCCCAATCGCCTGGTGATCGACCGAACCGTCGAACCCTTCCAGGTCTGGAAAAGGGTCCTTTCCCCGAGCCCGGAACGCGACCGGATCGCCCGGAACATCTGGGATATATTGTGGCAGGGGATTCCCCTGGAGGGGGGCGAGATCGCCATGGCGGTCCTTTTCGGCCTGCTGGGGTTGGTCCACCTGACTTCGCAGCGGCTCTCGCTGATCCGCAACTGCGAGCGGTGCGGGAGTCTGATCTGCTCCCGCTGCACCCGGTCCAGGGTTATCGGGAACCAGTGCGTCCAGTGTTTGAACGCTTTCGCCGTCAATACCACCAGCGACCCGAAGGTGGTGAGGAAGAAGAGGGCCGAGGTTGCCCGCTACCAGACGCGCCTGAATTTCCTGCCCCAGAAGCTCTCCTGGTTCTTTCCCGGCGTGGGCCACCTGATGCGCGGGCACTCCCTCGAGGGGACCCTCTATCTCTTCCTGCTGGTCCTCTTCCTGACCCGGGGGATCTGGTGGGCGGGGTGGATTCCCGATCCCCTGGCTCTGGAATCGTCCCTGGCCCTCCCCTGGCTGATCATTGCCGCAATCCTCTTCATCTTTTTTTACATCTGGGGCCAGTACCGGATGAACCGAATCCGCCTGCAAGGAGGAATGTCCCATTTTCGAAGGGCGTAAAAACGGGAAAGACAGTGGACTTAGCGGGTCCCTGAAAGACTTCGGCTTAACGGACCTCTTCCAGGTCCTTGGACAGCAGCAGAAATCCGGCGTCCTCAACCTGGAAGGGGACAAGAAAGTCGTTCAGGTTCTCTTCGAAAAAGGCATGATCGTGGGGGTGTCTTTTCCCGGGGAGCCGGAGGACCAGAGCTCCCTGGGAAGAAGGCTGACCCGCGGCGGGCTGATCTCGGCGGATAATTGGAACAAAGCATACCAGCAGCACAAGGACAATCTTGTGGGGCTGGAGAAGGTGTTGGTCGGCAGCGGCCTGGTCACCAAGGAGGATTTATCGGCGGCCCTGCGTCTCCTCACGGTGGATACCATCTACAGTCTTTTCAAATGGAAGGGGGGGGCCTTCCATTTTGAGACCCGGCCGGTAACCTACGATCCCGAGTTCGTGGAGCCCATGAATTCGGAGTTCCTCCTCCTAGATGTGCTCCGCATGGTGGACGAATGGCCCATGATCGCCGAGCGGCTCCCCAGTTTCGACATGGTCCTCCAGAAGGTCAACCCCATGGCCACTCTGGACCTCCTGGCGGGAACCCCCTGGGAAAAAAACCGGACCTTCCAGATGGAGGTCATCTATGACCTCATCGATGGGCAGAGGTCGATCAAAGAAATCATCGAGCTGAGCTTTGTGGAGGAATTCGAGACCTGCAAGTACCTCATTCTCATGATGGATGCAGGGCTGATTGAATCGGTCTCCGTGGACGTCAAGAAGGAAAAAACGGGGAGAAGGCAGATTCAGGTCGCCAAGCACCTGGCCGATGCCGGAGCCTATCTCCTGGTGGGGATTTTCGCCCTCCTCCTGTTCTTGCAGTTCACCACCGCCCGTTTGACCAATTTCCCCTTCACCTATGTCGAATGGCATGCGTGGCATGGGTTTCAGGATTCATTGAAAAAAATCTATAACCTGAAAGTGAACAACGCTCGCGAGGTCTTCTTCCTGGAAGAGAACCGCTATCCCCAAGACGCGGCGGAGATGGCCAACCGGGGCCTTTTGCCCCACTGAACGATCCATCCATCCCGACCTTTTTCCCTACCCGGGTATTTCTTCGTTGCTTCCCCTTCTTTTCGCGGCTATGCGGCTGAATTTTTCCGCCTCAGAAACAGGTGCTCCAGGAGGAGGACGGCCATGATTCCCACGACGAGCCCGTTCTTGAAAAAAGCCTGAGCCCCAGGGAGAAGGTCCCGGAAGAAGGCTTCGGGCAGGAAGGTGATGAGTCCGGCCAGGAGGATGGGCAGGCCGACCACCGTGTAATCGCGGCCTTCCAGCTCTCGTCCTGAACGGGTCAGGACCGAAATCCCGGCGCCGACCTGGGAAGCCATGGCCGTGAGCAGGGCGGCTCCCACCACTGACGAGGGAATAGACATCAGGAGGGCGAGAAGTTGCTGGGAAAAGGCCAGGAGACAGAGGAGGCCCCCGCAGAGGGTCACGGGGAAACGGCTGCCCACGCGCGTGACCAGAACCACTCCCGGGCTGATGCCGAAACTCACCGTCCCGAGGGAGCCCAAGACTCCCGCCGCTAGTCCCCCGAGCCCGGTGAATCCGATCCCCCGGGCCACCCGTCTCTCCATATTTTCTTTCCCCACGATTTCTCCGATGCTGTAAATGCTTCCCACGCCGTTGATGACCACCGCCAGGTAAGCCACTAGGAAAGGCAGAACGGCGGAAAAGGTAAAGGAGGGGGGGCCGGGAACCAGAGGATGGGGCAAGGCAAACCATGGAACCTCCTGTCCGGTCGGGAGGTTCAATCGGCCGAGCATCGCCGTCAGGGAGGTTCCCAACCCGATCCCCAGGAGCAAGGAGATGGTCTTCAGAAAGCCCGACAGCTTCTGGCTAAAGAGGACAATGGCCAAGACGGTAATTAGAGAAATTCCGAATGTCCCCAGATCCCCCTGAGACTTGCCCATCCGGGCGCCGATGACCAGGGGCACCAGGTAGGGTAGAAGGGTGAGGGCGATGAGAATGATCGTCACCCCGATCACGTTATCGGTAAAAAGGACCTCCAGCCGACGGACGAGGCGGAAGACGCTCATCAGGGCCACGAGGATTCCACCGACCATCATCCCTCCCTGGATGGCGGGCAAGCCTCCGGGGGCCAGGACCAGCAGGGTCAGCAGAAGGGCCGAGGAGGGGCCGTCCAAAAGGGGGTAGCGGTGTCCCCAAAGGGTCTGGAGGACCATGATCCCTCCGGTGGTCAAAAGAACCCGCTGGAAGAAGAGGATTCTCTCCCCCTCATCCATCACGAGGTACTCGGAGGAGACGGCCGACAGAATCATAAGGACCGGCAGGAAGATGATCATCCACTGGACCCCGTAGGCCAGGGTGCGGCCCCATGGAGGCTTCTGGTCTAGGCCGAAAATGAGATCTTGGTGGATGGGCAACGGCTGACCCTTTAAAGAATCTGTTGGACAGTAGTACAGAGCGGCGGAGCCGCAACCAAANNAGGTAAGTAGTACAGATAAATACAGATCCGGACAGAAGAGAAGAATTCAGGAGTCAGAATTCAGAATATTCATTCTTCTGTCTTGGTTCGTGATTCCTCCCGTTATTCTATTCTTATCTGTGGTTATCTGCGTTCATCTGTGTCCAATAGGATATTTGTTTGTAGCCCTTTGTCTTAACCGACCGATTCCTGAAACCGTCGGTCCCGCGCCGGATCGGATTTCCGGGGCCACTGCTTCTGGGAAATGACCGACTTGGCCGTGGACAGTCGTTGGCTCATTCCTGGATGAGTGGCGAAGATGCCTTGTTTCGATCCTCCCGTTTGCTCCTTGGCCATTCGTTCCAGGTAATCCGGGAGGCCGTAAGGATTGTACCCGAGTCGATGCAGAAAGGTGAGGGCGCTCAGGTCCGCCTGTCCCTCCTGCTCCCGGCCGTACCCGTTAACCAGGAGGGTCTTGGTTACGTCATCCACCGATCCCTGGAAAAGCGAAACCAGCTGGGTCAACTCGGCCCCCCCCAGCTTTCGGGCCGTCTCCGAGCCCAGGATCGACACGGCTTCCACCCAGCGAGACTTCTGGATCGAAGCCAGCCCGTCGCGATGATTCACGTGGGCGACCTCATGAGCCAGGATGGCTGCCAGCTCATCTTCGTCCCGGGCCTTTTTCAACATGCCCCGAGTGATGAAGATGATGCCTCCCGGGCAAGAGAGAGCATTGACCTCTTCGCTATCCAAGACGGAAAAGTGGTAGCCCGCATAGGTGTAAGAGCGGTCGGAAGCCAGCGCGAGGGCCTGGCCGATGGCGTTGACATAAGCGGTCAGACGCTCGTTCGGATAGAGACGGTATTGGCCGAGGATGGTGGCACCGACCGCACGCCCCACATAATGCTCCTCCTGGTCGGTCATGGGCCTGACCGCCTTGGCGGTCTGATTGGCCATCCGGTCGATGGCCTCTTTGTCCTCTTTGGAGATTTTCCCCATCCCCTGGCCCACCGCGGTTCCCACCTGGACCACCTCGGCGCAGCCGATGAGGATCCCGGGCAGCAGGCATAAAAGGACGGCCAAGAAGGGAAGCGCTTGTTTCACGGGGCACCTCCCGGCTCCTGGAGATTGCCCGCCCGGAGGAAGGCCTGAAGCCTCTGCTCATCCACCTGATAGGCCTGCACCTGGTTTACGAGGTCGTACCTCATCTTCGGGTTCTTCTCCCGAAAGGCCTTTTCCACCTCCGGGGTGAACCCCTTGCCAGCCAGGGCGACTTCGTCGCGGGAAGATTCTTCGGCCTTCCCGCCGGCCAGCGAGGAGAGCTGGAATTTCTGTTCCTGAAGGGCGCTCTTGTGAATCCAGCCTTCCTTGCCCTGGTAACTCACCCGGAACCAATCTCCGTCCCGCCCCAATTCCTGGAGGGAGGCCCCAAAGGGGGCGCGCACCAGAGCCGGAGCAAAGAAACGCTTGTCTTTGCGGATCACCGCATCCTGGGTTATGACCTTCACCGTTGCTGCTGCGGCAGCGGAAGAGAAAAGGCACAGGGCCAGGACCCAGACCCAGATTTTTCTTTTCATGATGAACCTCCTGTCCAAAGAGTGCCTCGAGTGCGCTCAAATACCTCAAGTGCCTGAAGTTAAAAAACTCAATCTCATCATAAAACTCAACCCCATCCTCGCCCTTAACTCTCCTGGGCGTATAAAATCCAACGAGTGTTCAAGTGCATTTGGGCAGCCCGGGCACTCCGGGGAACTTTGAACTTAAGGCACTTGAGGCATTTGAGGCACTTAAGGCACTTTCATTTGGTCGTCAACCGAAACACTCCATCCCATCCGGGCCCGGGAGGATTCTCCCGGTAACCCTGGCACCGCCGGAGGAAAGTCTTGGCCGGGCCGTCGTCGGGATCCAGGTCGAGGACCCGGGTGAATCGTGCAGCGGCTTCGATCCACTCCTGTTTCCGGTAAAGGGCCAGCCCTTCGGCGAAGATTCCGCATCGGTGGGCCTTCTCGGATTCAAGCTCTCCCTTCTTGGCGAGGAGCTCATAGATGCGGACCGGGACTTGCTTTCCCTTCACTTGAAGAAGGTCGAGTTCCCTGACTTCCACCGCGTTCTGGGCTTGCCGATAGGTGTCCTCGCTGATGAGGATGGAAGTCCCGTATTCTTTTCCCGCTCCTTCCAGGCGCGAGGCCAGGTTGACGCTGTCGCCGATTACGGTGAAGTCGAAACGCTGGCTGGATCCCATATTCCCGATGATCATCGGTCCGGTGTTGATCCCGATCCGCGCAAAGACGGGGGGCAGGCCCATGGCGGTGAATTCCTTCCTCAGTTCAACTAGGCGGGCCTGATTCGCCAACGCTGTCAGGCAGGCGCGGGCGGCGTGATCATCCTGGGGGAGGGGAGCCCCCCAGAAGGCCATGATGGCGTCCCCTTCATATTTATCGATGAGCCCGCCGCTGGCCAGGATAATGTCGGTCATCGCCGTAAGATACCGGTTCAGAAGGGTGACCACCGCTTCCGGGGTGAGTTTTTCAGACAAGCTGGTGAACCCGGCCAGGTCTGAGAAGAAAACCGAAAGGACTCTTTTTTCTCCGCCCAGGCGGAGTTTTTCGGGATGCTTCAGCAAATCCTGGATCAAGAGGTCAGACATGTAATGGGAAAAGGCCTGCTTGATCTGCCGCTTCTGGCGCCCTTCGGTGGCGTAACTGAAAACCGTGCTCATGGCAAAGCTCAGCCCCAGGCTGGAGGCCAACAGGACTCCATCGACCCAAAGGTTATTCTGAAAAGAGAGGAAGACCAGAAGAAACAACCCTCCCCCATAGGACAGAAGAAGAAGGACCAGCTGCCAGAGGCCAGGAACCAGCAGCACGGTGATCGAGATGGCGAGAGCGAAAATCAAGCTTAGAAGCAAGACCAGGTAAGGGGAAACCCGCACCCGGAAATCCTTGTGGAGGAGATTGGCCACCAGAGTGGCGTGGATGGCCATGCCTGGGGTTACGGAGCTGACCGGTGAGGGTTTCAGGTCAAACAAGCCGGGAGCGGTGAACCCGACGTAGACGATTTTTCCCCGCAGGGATTCAGGGGGATAGACGGGCTTTTTCCCCTCCTGAAGGGCGAGGGAGGATTGAATGACGTTGAAAGCCGAGAAGCGTCGAAAATCTTTTTCCTGGCTGTAGTAATAAAGAAGAAAATTCTGCTGAGGATCCAGGGGAAAGGAGAAGTCCTTAACCCCCAATGAATTTTTCTTCAGCACTGCGGTCTCTCCGCCCGGAAGGTGGTTGAGGGGGGCCAGTCCCAGGGAGGGAATCCAATACCCCTGGTAAGAGAAGACCACTGGCACCCGCCGGTAAATTCCGTCGGAGTCGGGAAAGATGGCCACATTTCCCAGGCCGCGGGCGCTCTCGGCCAGGTTTTGTACCGGCGGGAGGGAAGAGAGGTAAGGCGAAGAGCTTTGCCCTGTTTCGTCTTTCAAAGGAAGCGAGCTCCGGTCGAGAAGGCTCTTTTCCCAGGGGGGAAGGGGGCGATTCTGACGGCTGAGAAAGATGGGCAGGAAGGCATGACCGTTGGCCTTGAGAGCTTCGGCGAGCAGTTGATCGTCTTCCACCCCGTAAGAAGAAGGTTCGGTGAAGAGAATGTCGAAGGCCACGGCCTTGGCTCCCGCGAAGGCGCAAAACTGCAGGATGGGGGCGTACATCTGGCGCGGCCAAGGCCAGTTGATCCCTTCCTTCTGAGCCGCCGCCAGGCTGCCTTGGTCCACGACGATCAGGACCACTTCTTCAGGAGCGGGAGAGCCGCCTGCCTTGAGCCTGCAAAGCTGATCGTAGGTTTTCAACTCGTAGGATTCGAGGATGCTTCCGTAGTATAGAAAAAGCACAAAGGCCCAAGCCAGGAGGCCGATGGCCGAGCCCAAAAGAATCTTTCCTTTTCGGCTGGAGAGAAGGAGTTGCTGCAATTCCGGACCTTCTTCTATGGGTATACCGAACCTCTCAAGAATTATAGCCGATCGACATTCCATTTACCAGAAGCAGGAACCAATGCCTTGAGCCGGCTGGAGACGAAGGCGTCGAAGGGAGCCAAAAAAAGTTTTCTCTTCGGGCTGAATATGTTATGTTACGGGCGGTTGAACTGGTTAAGATTTTAGGGAGGAATTCATGAGGCCCATTCGGGAGATTTTGGACGCCAAGAGCGTGGCAGTGATCGGAGCTTCCCGCGATCCGGAGAAGCCGGGGGCACAGCTCCTTAAGGTTTTGAAGAAGGTTGGATTCCGGGGGCAGGTGGCGGGGGTGAATCCTCAGGGAGGAGAGGTTTTCGAAACCCCTCTCTACCGGAATCTGGAGGAGGTTCCTTTTCCCGTGGACCTGGCCGTCCTGCTCGTTCCTCCCCGCTTGATTCCGGGCGTATTGCAGGACTGTGCCCGAAAAGGGGTCAAAGGAGTGGTCATCTCCGCCGAAGGATTCGCGGAGACGGGCACGGAAGGGGCGAAGTACCAAGAAGAAGTGAGAAATATTCTCCGCTCCTCCGGGATGAGGGGGTTCGGGCCCAATACCCTGGGGTTGGTGAACACCGCCACAGGGCTTACGACCTCCTACTATGCCGGCCCCCGCATGCTCCGTCCCGGCCCCATCGGGTTTGCCGCCCAGTCCGGGATCTTCGTGGGGGCGCTTCTCCGGTATTTGAGCTCCTTTGAGGGTTTTCAACTTTCCAAGGGGCTCGGCCTGGGGAACAAAGTGGATGTGAACGAATCGGATGCGCTCTCCTACCTTATGGAGGATGAGCAGACCCAGATCATCGGCATGTACCTGGAAGACGTGAAGGATGGAAGACGGTTCCTAGAGACCGCCAAACAGGCGGTGGCCCGGAAGCCCGTTCTCTTGATCAAGGGGGGCCGGACCCGCGAGGGTGCCCGGGCCACGGCTTCCCACACCGCCAGCATGGCCGTGGAGGATACCGTATTCGAGGGGGCTGTAAGACAGGCAGGGATACTGCGGCTCACGGGGATCGATGATTTCGTCCGGAGCCTGAAAGGGTTCTTGAACATGCCCCTTCCCCGGGGCGGGCGCCTGGCTTTTGTAACCTACAGCGGAGCCCAGGCCATCATGAGCATCGATGCGGCAATGGAGCAGGGGCTGCAGGTTGCCCGTCTGGAAGAATCCACCCGGGAGAGGATCGGCCGCATCATCGCGACGGTTTCCAAAATCCAGAACCCGGTGGACATTTTCCCCGATTGGCTGGCCCACGGGTTTGAGAAGACTACCAAGGAGATTTTGGGGGCTTTGCTGGAGGACAAGGGAGTGGACGGGGTGGTTTTCATCTCCTTTGCCAACTCCGGGCCGGAGATCTACCAACCCATGGCTGACATGCTCCGGGGAGGGAGGACCAAGCCGGTCTTCTGCTCCATTCTGGGGGCGAAAAAAGACATGGACGTCTGTCAGAATTTTTTGGAGGAACAACGCATCCCCTGCTTTGACTTCCCGGAGATGGCGGTGCGGGTCTTCGCGCAAATGTGGAAATATGCAAAGATCAAAGCTGGATACGAGGAACGAGGCTCGAAGGAATAGGAAAAAGGCTCAAGCCTCAAAACTCGCGGAAAACCATTAGCGGCGGCGTGGGCGTTCGTGGAGGCTATTCATTTACCGTGCACAACTTCCAACTCTCGACTCCCAACTCATAATTTAGGACGTTACGGGGAAGGTAGCATGACCAAGGAAGAAATGAAGGAAAAAGCCACCCAGCTGTTGATGAGGCGGTTCCACTGAAGCCAGGCCGTTCTTGCGGTCGGGCAAGAGAAGCTGGGCACGAAAGATGACGAGGTCATAAAAGCCATGGGAGCTTTTGGAGGCGGCCTGGGGGGAAACGGCGAGGTCTGCGGGGCCGTGGCCGGAGCCCTGGCGGTGATCGGGTTGCGGTTCAGCCGCGCCCGGGAAGAAGAAAAAGAAGACCCCAGGATGTGGTCTTATGCCCAGGAGGTTCTTCAGGGTTTCCGGGAGATCGTAAAAAAGCACCGGGGTATTCTCTGCCGGGAGATCGCCCAAGTCGACTGGAAGGACCGGGAACAGGCTAAAGGCTTCTACAAGAGTGAAAAAATCTTGGAATGCGGGCGGATCGTAGGGAAGACAGCCCAAATGGTAGGGGAGCTTATCGAACGGGCATCGTAGCGGCGACCCGCCGGCAGCCCCATAAAGGGAGAATTTTATCCGATCACCTGATACCGTGGCGGGGAAATAGACTCGCTTTTGCAAAGGGGACAACGGCTGGGGGTGTTCAACCGGTCCCTTTTCTTGAAGGAGAAGCCGCAATCCAGACAAACGGCCGGGTCCATTTTGAGGCGCGCAGAGAGGGATATGTGTTGCAAGTGATCCAAAATATCCTTCTCCCGAATCCGAAAAAGCTGGGAAATTTCCCGCAGGTCCATCGGCCCTTCCTCAAGGGCTTTGGCGATCTCCTTCCTCAGGGTCTGGGGTTTATCATCCATACGTACAAGTTATGTGCTGCAGTGTTGCCGTGCTGCAGTGCTGCGGTCAAATAAAAAGGGAACTGCAGCACTGCAACACCGCAGAACTGACACTCACACTTTCACTTTNNTGGGCGTCGGAGTAGACGCGGGCATCGGTCATGTCCGCCTCGATGACCAAGCTGGGGGTTCCGGTCTTTTCCAGGATGATCCGCTGGATATCGTACTGGCCCAGAGAATAGGGTTTGCAGCTCCGGTTGGAATGGATGATCAGGCCGTCGACGGCAAACCTCTTCATCAGATCGAGGACCTTTTCGATCATGAGGTCGATGCTGATATTCAGATAAACCTGGGTGTAAGCCCGTGAGAGCCCTTCCATCGGGTCCTGGGTCTCGATTCCCTCGAAGACCCACGCGCTCGTGTAGGTATCGGCAACCAGGCAGGCTCCGTAGGAAGCAAATAGTTCGGATAGCTCCCGCATCTTGTACCAGATGGGGATGTTGTCCCACAGGAGGCGGAACCTCTCCTGCGGAACGGCGCTGATCCCCCGGGCGATCCGTTCCTGAAGCTCGGCTTTCATGTCTCGGTAAAAGTCGACCACTTCCTCCGTCCCCCGGAGAGTGACGATGGGGGCCATGTTGATGAAGGCGTCGAAACAGCTCATGGGCGAGGGACGGTGGGCGCAAAGGTCCAGCACATCTTTCCAGAGGAGAGCCGATTGTCCTGAATAGTGCAGGACCTCCGCCAGCCGGTCGCGGTCGAATTTCTTTCCGGTCATGGACTCGATGAAGGAGATGAGCTCCTCGAACTGTCGCCGCACATAGAGAAGCCCCTCCGGCACGACGTGATGATGGGTAAAAGGAGTGTCCAGGAGAAAAAGAGGGACGTTGAAGATCCGGCTCAGGGACTGGTACCATTTCATGACCGTGCCGCAGATGTTGTTGCAGGCCAGCAGGAAATCTGGCTTGGGCAAGCCGCCAGGAATGGGGCTTTTCTTGGTCAGGGCGGAGGCAATGTCTCCCCGGGCGTAAGAGCAAAGGTCCCGGGAGTATCCCATCCCTTCGGAGATCTCACAAAGCTCGACGGACATGCGGGAGGCCCCCAGCATGGCTCCGTGGTTCTCCGGGTAGATGGGGATGATGTCCGCGGCGATCAGGGGCTCCACCGGCCCGCCGCTGGTGATCCAGGCGATCTTCTTATCCGATCCCTCGGCCATTTTGGCCCCCATATAATACCGGGTCATCAGCTCCTTCATCTTCTGAGAAGCACGCAGACGATTCTTGCCCTTTTCTTTCGGGTCCTTCATTTCCTGGGCCATCTCGACCTCCCCACCAAACTCAAAAATTCCAAATTCCAATCCCGCGAAGCGCGGGACCAAATCCCAAATAAATTCCAAAATCCAACTTCCAAATGGTGGAACAAAAGGATTGGCTTCCAAGGTCAGGGAGCTTTGAATTTGGAATTTTGGTCATTGGTGCTTATTTGTAATTTGGTGCTTGGAATTTGGGATTTAGTTAGATTGTGGCGCTTAGGGTTAACCTTCCAATGTTTCCACAAAGGCTCTGAGCCTGGTTTCCATGGCTCCCANNCGCTGAAAAAATTTCTCCGCCCGATCAATCTCAGGGTTGAATTTGCAGGGGCAGGGAACCTTGCGAATCAACCGGTCCGCCAGGGCGGCGATGGGGTCCCCTTCCAAAGAAACGTCCTCGGCAAAATACCTCCAGCCGGTGCACAAGTCGTCTCCCACGAGCGATGCCCCGCATGATTCGATCAGGCGGTAAACCTGGGGCTGGTCGCAGACGCTCCCGGCCAGGAAGAGCCGCGTTCCGCCGAAGGTGGATGGCTGCCCCTTTCCCAGCTCGGATACGAACTCTTTGAGCAGGGGGTTGTGGTCTTCCTTGGCCATGAAATTGGCCGTTTTGATGAGGGCATAGAAATCCGCAGGGGGAATTCGACCGGGATTTTCAGCCTGGCGGCGGGAGATTTGTCTCAGGAGAGACCGGTTTTCGTTGAAAAGAGAAATGGCCTTACGGAGATCGTCATCGGAGATCGGGTGCCCCACGAAATCCTCCAGCCCCTTCCGAAAGCGCCAGAGTTCGCTGATCAGGTAAGATCTGGCGCTTTCGGTGTGCAGTTTCACCGGGAGAACGAGGTCCCAATGGAAGGGGAAACGCAAATTCTCCGCCCAGATGTCCGAGAGCCGCTGAATGGAGTCGCAGGTGTGGGGGAAGACCGTTCCGTCCAGGAAGCT
>PMCE01000572.1:0-1882 GCA_003154025.1 Syntrophaceae bacterium | reverse complement strand
GTCTCAAGGTAAGAAGAAGAATCCGCCCCTACTTCTCTCAGCGTTCCAAGGGCCATTTGTTTTTCCATCGTCCTTCCGTTGATTTTTCCCCGCATTTTACAGAATATCGGCTCTTTCGTCTATGATAAAAGAGGGGCGAGAATGGGGGGGCAGGATAGATGACCGGAATCATCGTCCCTTTTCGGCTTTGGGGTTTAAATGAAGGTGGAATTTATCTTCGATTGAAAGGTCATTTGAGTCGGCCGATCTATGTTTTCCCTCCTCAAATGGCTCTTGTCGGACGATTGTGATTTTTTGACGATGATTTTACGAAAGCCGGAAGGGGTCCGGGTATGATTGTTGGTCTCCTCCGGTCTCCATGGAAAATTTCGAAAAACTCTGGGAGCTAATGTTTTGAGGCTTGGATTTCTTTTTTTCCCCACCCTCCTGTTTATCGGGAACCTGTACCTCTATAACTGGGTGGTGCGGTGGATTCAGCCGTCGTCCCGATGGCGCCGAGGCAGCCTTTTCGGGATGATGCTGCTCATCGTTCTTCTTCCCATCAGCAGGGTTTGGGGCAGACATGATTTTAATCTTCTAAACCAAATGTTGACTTTCCTTTCCGCTTCTTGGATGGGAATTTCTCTTTTTTTCGTTCTGGCAGCGGCCGGAAGCGACTTGGTGAGCCTTTTCCTCTGCCAGTTTGGTCTCACGCGGCGGGTTCGCTGTTCCAGGACGATCTCCTACTGCCGATGGGCAGCAGCCCTTATTTTCTTGGGATGCGCGGGCGCGGCAGGCTACGCCTTCTGGGAAGCTCGGGAAATCGGGGTAACCCGGATCGAAGTCCCCCTGCGTCATTTGCCTCCCGACCTGGATGGCCTGACGATCGTCCATCTCTCCGATGTCCACTACGGGATGTCGCACGAAAATGGGAGGCTTGGCGATTTGGTCCGCAGGGTGAATGAACTCCGGCCCGACTTGATCGTTTTCACCGGAGACCTGATGGACGCGGAAGTTTCCCACATGGAGGAGATGGCTGTCCCCCTTTCCCGCTTGGAAGCTCGGCTGGGCGTCTTGGCCATCATCGGGAATCATGAGGTCTTCGCCGGCGTGAAACGGGCGGAAAGCATCATGAAACGGGCAGGGATTCAGGTTCTGCGCAACGAAGTCAAGACCCTCCCCGGCGGGGTGCAGGTCCTGGGAATCGATGACCCCGCCGTTGCCCGCCAGGGGCTTCCTTTGCCCGATTTCGGCGGACTTCTCAAAAGGCTGAATCCTGGGAAACCTTCCATCCTGCTCTACCACCAACCGGTTCATTTCGAAGAAGCGGCCGCCGCCGGCGTCGGTCTACAGCTGAGCGGCCACATTCATGGGCCCCAATTATGGCCCATGGTCCCCCTGGTTCGATTGTTTTATTCTCATATGCAGGGCCTTTNNATGCGGCTGGGTTCTCCGCCGGAAATCGTCCAAATCACCCTGCGCAGCCCGAAATAATGTGGAGGGAGGCGAGAGAAGGACCCAGAGGTTCGTATCGTGCCGATCTTTTCTCCTCAATCTAAAATCTTAAATCTGAATCCTGCCATTCCTAAATCACCGCTTCCAAGAGTTCCCGGATCAACGGCCGGGCCTTCTCCTCCGGCAGACAGTATTGCATCTTTAGGAACCGGGAACGGAGGCGGGTGAC
The DNA here is from genome assembly GCA_003154025.1 of Syntrophaceae bacterium. The sequence goes on along the minus strand of PMCE01000572.1, from coordinate 219 downwards.
CTCGTCTTTCACCGGCCGCGTGTGGAGGATCGATTCGGCCATGATTCCCGCCAGCTCGGCGAAGTCCTTTTCTTTCATCCCGAAGCGGGTCATCTCCTGAACGCCCATGCGCAGGCCGCTGCTGGCGGTAAACCCTTCGTCGTCGGGCAAAGCCTGGTAATTCACCACCATATTGTTTTCTTCCAGCCGCCGGGCTATCTCCGGTCCGCGGGTATACCC
>PMCE01000288.1:2174-8423 GCA_003154025.1 Syntrophaceae bacterium | reverse complement strand
GAGTGGAGTTCGTCCTTGTGGGTGCCGACGCCCTTGGTGAAAAAAATCTTCTTCGGAACGAGACCCTCCATCGGTCCTTTCTCCTTTATCTTCCCCATTTCTTTCTTACAAAACTTAATAAATCGCGCTTCCTTAAGTTCTTTGCAGGGAAACACGGTCCCGGCAATTCGCCTTTTCTATCCCCCGGCCGTCTGGGTAAAGGCGGTGTTGGCGTAGAGGTATTCCATCTTCTCTTTGTGCTTGAGCTCCTCGTCGGCCATGCGCAGGAGCATCTCCCGGATGTCGCCCGCCGGGTGGAGCTCGGCCAGCCCCTTGTAGAAATTGTGGGCGTTAAGCTCGCGGTTGGCCGCAATGAGATAGACGTCCTTGCTTTGGATATCCTTCTGGAGGTCCGGCTTCACAAGGTTCTCCGCGACCTTGTAGTCGATCACCGGCCGCGACGGACCGGTAAAGCCCGCCTGACGGTATTTAAGCAGGTATTCCTTGTGTCTCTTCTCTTCCTGGGCAAGAAACAGAAGCGTGTCCTTCGCTTCCTTGTCCCCGATTCTCCGGGAGAGGTCCATGTAGAAGTCATAGGCCTCCTCCTCGTTCTTGATCGCCCTTTCGATAATGGATTCCGAATCCTTCATATTGCAATCCTTCGTGTTACAATCTTTCATGTTACAAAACCTCCCAGGTCAGTATTTCCCGCGCCCGGAAACCACGCGGATTCAAACCGTTCGACATGCCGGCTCACGGCCGGCTTTTCACACGGCTTCAGGAACCGCCGTAACCGATGGTGACCTTGACCTTCTTAGTATTCGGTCAATGTCGAAAGACCCCGTTCGCCGACCAGGATGATCCGCGTGTGGGTGAGGCGGTTGGCGATGACCTGGGCGGTGGCCTTCATGATCCGGTATCCCAGACAGGTATCCTCGTCCATGAGCTTTCTCAGCCCGGGCGCATCGAGGGCGATCACCTTCGCCCGGTCGAAGCAGAGCGCCCCCAGTGTGTAGATGTAAGGCTCCACAACGGCCGACCACCCCATCGATTCCCCCTTGGTAACGACATCCACCGTAACCTGCATCGAGGGCTTGTGAGGCCCCAGATAGCCGTCCATGACCAGGATCATCTTCCCCTCCCGGATCAGGAAGAGCCCGCGCGCCGGATCCCCGTTCTTGTACATCTGGGTCCCGGCATCATAGGTTTCTTCCTTGGCCACAGCGGCCAGCTTCTCCAGTTCCTGATCGCTGAATCCCTTGAAAAACGCAAATTCTTTCAGGTCACTTGCCGAGATCATGAGCCGTTCCCTCCTTCTCGTCTGTTTGGTTCATTGGGACCCGTGCCGGATCGGAGATCCGGTCGGAGAAAACATTGTTGTGAATATACCAAGCTTCGGTGGGGATTGCCATAAAAAATGTTTGTCGGCGAGAGTACCGACCGGTCAGCGGAATGACCCGAGACGACTGGTTGAACAAGGGCCCGATGAAGCGCTTCCACATTTCAACGCGTAATGGTTAAAAAAATCTCAGAACACTTGATTAAAATGTGGTACAAATATTAACAGCAGGTCACGTTTTTAAGAAAAGCCGCTGGTTTTTTTGAGGAGCTCAAGGGTGAGAAGAACAGGTCAGCTCTTACTTTTGATCTTGCTGCTATGTTCAATCATGGGTTGTTCAGCGAAGGCTACGACGCAGGTTGCTAAAGTTTATAAAGAGGTCGGCTTGGTGAAGCCGGGGAGTTACCGTCTCCAATTTCTTCTAAATGGCCAGGATACGCTGGCCGAATATCTGTTGCATGAGAAAACTCGGAATCCGGAGCTGGAGGACTTTGACATTTCGGGGCTGATGAAGCTATTTCGCAGCGCCTACCCACAGCTTTACCTTCCGGTTCAACCCGGAGTACCTCTCTGCAACCTGGAAACGAACTTCAGGTACTGCAAAGGCATTGAGCTGTTGGCCGATTTTGAGACATACGAGGACGACACGGTCGTCTTGCACAGTTGGGTGTTTTATCATATCAGGCTCCGTCTGGAGGGAGACCAGCCCAACTTTTTCAGTACCGCCAAGGCACAGCGCAACCGGGGCGAATTTGCCTTGCCGCGTCATTATTATGTTGGCGCTCTGGTGGAAGCGATCCAGAAGGCACTGCCGATTTTGCAGGAAATCGCGACGGACTACCGTAAATACATTAAAAATGACAACCAGGAAATTGAGATTGAACTTACTCTGGAAGAGTCTCGCAAAAGAGTGGCCGCCAAAGAATCTGATAATCTCATGAAAGATACCGCGGCATTCAGCGGCGGTGTCCTGCTTTCCGTCTTGCCGAACATCCCTTTTTTTACAGGTCTGACGATTTCTGCCTTGCATTCCGGGGGGAGAACGTTTTGGGAAGTCCTGAAAGAGGAAAAGGAGTTTGAGCTTTACAAGAGAAAACTGGATCTCAACGAAGTCGAGTTCTCCTATGCCGAGAGTATTTCTAATAATTTCTCACATATATTAAGGAGACGCCCTGAACCGACCTCAGATATAATCATTCGCGAAATCGTCATCAGGTTACGCCAGAAGGAACAGAAAATATTATCTGCACAGGGCACTGCCCAAGGAACGGATCCGCCTTAACAGCATGTTGAAAAAGTCGGGAAAGGAAGGCCAACCCAGTGAACCGGAGTTTTGAGAAAGGAGGAGGGCACCATTATGGATATCCATCATCGGAATCTCAATGACGTGAGGGGTCTCTCAAGGCGAATGTTTCTGAGGATTGGCGGGTGGTTCATCATGGCGGCGGGTATGTTGAAGATACCGGGAATTGCCTTTGCACAGGAAAAGTCGGATGTGATTTCCGAGAATGTTCGATTTCCGGGCAAAGCGGGAACGCTGGGCGGGTATCTTTCCAGACCTGCCGGGAAAGGACCCTTCCCGGGGGTCATCGTGATCCACGAAAACAGAGGTGTCACGNNAATCTCGTTTCCCGAAGCCTCGGACCGGATTATCCCGGCGGTTCGGATGAAGCCATGAATGCCCTCGGCCAATTGTCGGATGCCGATGCCATGGCGGATCTGGATGCCGGCATGGAGTATCTCAAGAAACAGCCCGTCGTATTCACCAATTCCATCGGCTGCATGGGATTCTGCATGGGGGGGAGATTCTCTCTCCTCTTCGCCGGGCACAGAAAGGACTTAAAGGCGGCGGTTGTCTTTTATGGCCGTCCAATCAACAAAATAACCCCCTTGCAACCTCAATCGCCGCTTGATTTGGCGCCGGAGATGACAGCCCCGCTGCTCGGAAATTACGGAGCGGCAGACGCAGGTATCCCGGTGGTCGATGTTCAAAAGCTCGAAGAGGCCCTGAAGAGGAACAACAAGACATTTGATTTCAAGATATATCCGGATGCAAAACACGCGTTTCACGGGGAAGGTCCAAATTACAATGCAGAAGCTGCAAAGGACGCATGGAAACGGTCCGTGAACTGGCTGGCAAAATATCTNNCATATCATGGATGATATGACGCTCAAAACGATGATCTCCCGGTATATGAAATCGGCCGGAAGGTGCGCCTCATTTGGCTGGCAGGGCGGGGAACCGCTTCTGGCCGGTATCGATTTTTTTAAAAGGGTTGTAAACTATCAGCAAATCTATGGTCTCCCGGCACAGCTGGTCGGCAACAATCTGCAGACCAACGGTCTGTTGATCGATGAGGAGTGGGCAAAATTCTTCCGGCAGTATAACTTCTTCATCGGTGTGAGCCTGGATGGTCCGGAAGAATATCACAATCACTACCGTCACTCCGCAAACGGGAATGATGGTTTTCAGCAGACCATGAAAGGGATCCGGACCCTCAGGGATCATCTTGTGGAATTCAGCATTCTTGCCGTGGTCAACGATGTGACGGCGAAAAGGCCCGGGGATCTCTATGATTTTTTCACCCGAAACGGGCTTGACCGGTTGCAGTTCATCCCCTGTCTTGAGATCAATGGAGAGACCGGGGAAGTAGAGCACCACTCGGTCACGGTTGAGGATTACCGGGATTTTCTCTGCACCCTTTTTGATGTATGGTATAATCACGGCCGGCCGGTTGCATCCATAAGGCTCTTTGAGAACATCCTGGCCATTTATATGGGCCAGGATCCGGAGATTTGCGCCTTCAAGGACCGGTGCGGCAGTTATGCGGTCATTGAATACAATGGTGATGTTTACCCCTGTGATTTTTTTGTGGAAGAACAATGGGTGTTGGGGAATTTGCGGGAAGCATCCATCACCGATATCATGAAGAAGCGGAAGCGGCGGGAATTCAACAGCCGAAAAATGCAGCTATCGCCCGGCTGCAATACCTGTGAATGGAATTTTATCTGTCATTATGGCTGCCAGCATTATCGCTCGCCTGCGGGGGGGAATTACTTCTGTCATGCCTACAGGGAGTTCTTCCAGTACACGCGGCGGCGTTTTGAAACATTGACCGGCAACCTCTTGAAGGCGGAATCGGAAGGGTCCGGGGACCCCAAACGGACGCTTTTGCAATCACATCATGATGCAGAAAAGGCAAGGCAATCCGGATGAAAAATGTGTTTCACATCGATCGCCTGCTTGAACCCGGGCAATATCGTCTGGGGGATGTTTTTGCGGATATCCGCACCTATGACATTCTGCCCGCCATCTTTGCCGACGCGGAAGAAATCGATGGGGTCATGACGCGCACCAAGGTGTTTGTGGTGGATATGCCCCATGAGATGTTCGTAAACAACGACGACGCTTCCATCACCATCGGCCTGACGCATCTGCGTCAAGCCCCGGACGAGTTCCTGTATCTGGACATCGTCCACGAGCTGTGCCATGTCAAACAACACCTGCAGGGACGGAATCTTTACGACAGAAGCAAAGCGTACGTAGATCGAGAGACCGAAATCGAAGCCTACCGGGTAACCGTACAGGAGGCCCGCCGAATCGGATTGAACGATGACGCCATCGCCAATTATCTCCGCGTGTCGTGGATCACGCCCGAAGAGCACAAACGGCTTGCCCGCAGACTGGATGTAACCGGAAGCATTCCGGAAGGCAATTTGCGTTGACCGTAGGCATCGATGCGGTCGGCATCTCAAATCTGATTTCCATATATCGTCAGATTGAACCCGGGCTGATGCGGGAGCGCCACCCACCTGCATGAAGCCCGCAGAAGCATTCCTGCGCCTTGATTCAATTACAGCTTCTGCCTACCTTATCGACGATATCGAACATATCAGGTAATTGTCAATTAGTTTATTGTAGTCAGTAAGGGAGGTTGATGCGTGTTTGTAGTAGACTACAATCCATACTGCTTAACCAAAAAGACATGCGCTGGTTATTGAAGCCACCTACAAGTCCGTAACTTTCGGTTTGGAATTGAGGTGGTGATTACCAATTGTACTGAAGTTTCTGACAGTGTTGCAGAATCCGTAATAAATCGCCACTTGCTTGCCCCTGTTCGGAATATGGGAGCACAGGTTGGCAAACCATTCCAGTGGAAGACATCAGTTTCAACCCGAGAATGCCAATGACGATGAATCCCACAAAAACGAATCGCAGCGGTTGCGCGGGTGCACCCAGAATCAAAATGCCAAGGATAAATGTTCCTGTAGTGCCAATCCCGGTCCATACAGCGTAAGCCGAAACCCATCGAGATGGTGCGCTGGGCAAGAAGCAGGAATACACCGCTTAACAGCATGCAGCCAACGGCGAATACGGCCGGTCCAAGCTTGATGCCGTTTTCCGTTCAGGAAAATTTCAAACCGATGGGCCAGCCCCACTCCATGATGCCGGCAAGGAACAGATAAAACCACGCCATTAGAATCGCACCTGTCTCATTTATGGACCGGCAAGTCCATCTCCAACATGGTGGAATGCAAGGTACGAAGATTCTCAGTAAATGGAAAGTAGACTGACGCTTCCCCTATTATCTGGGATATTGATAAAATCTGGGAAGTGTCCCCCCATTTAAAGCGGTAGCCTGGCTTCGCGATAATAACTCTGCTCGTAGTGGATCGCTTGACTGTCTCGAGCAGTAAGGCTACTTCACAACAACGCCGGCCACCAGATAGTTGAATTCGTAGCTCAGGGCGCCGCTCCAGTCCTTATCGAAGATGCCCTTGTAACGGGTACCGTCTGCCGGTCCCACGGGTTTTCCGTACGTATAGAACCAGTTGACGATGGGGCTGCCCGTGAATCCTAGGGCGATCCAGTAGCTCCCCGGCACCATGGCAGGTTTGTTTCCGCTGAAGGAGAAATCAGTCCACCGGTA
>PMCE01000288.1:0-2159 GCA_003154025.1 Syntrophaceae bacterium | reverse complement strand
TTGAGGGGCTTTGCGAGAACAAATACCTGGGCATATTGGGTGCGCTTGGAGGTCACGTATTCCGCGGTTTCCACGAAAAAGCTCCGGGTCTTTTCGAAGCTGTCTTCACCCGTCGGCATTGCAGGAGCCGGTGGAAAGGCAAAGTCGATGTCCGCGGGAAATTCGAGGTTGCCTAAGGTGACGGGTCCTTCCTCGGGCAGCGGGGCTTCTTCCACGGCCCCCTTTTCCGCCTTGAAGGTGATCCGTGTCTTTTCCTTGATGCGGGAAAAGAACGAAGGCATGGTGGACGTCACCGCCGCCGCTCTTCCGAAGGCGTTCTTTATGGCGAGCCCGATATCGCTGAAAATTCCTCCTTTCCCCGTGTCCGGTGACGGCGACGGAGCTGGTGACGGTAACGACGACGGCGAAGTAACCTCGATATTCTTTGCTTCAGCCTTCACCAGGGGAAAGAGGAGGTAGCTCTTCGGCCCTGTTGCTTCCCGCCGGCCATTCAAAACCACTGTATCATCGACGAAGTCCGCACGGATCTCCTCCCCGATCGTGGGCTCCCCCTGTCTGCTCCCCGTCCGGGACCAGCGCAGCAGGCCGTCGTTGATGGTTTCGTTGTTGTCGATGCCCACCTCGATGCGGATGAAACGGTTCAAGACGAACATGGCCGTCTGTTGGGGGTCGAAGGGGACCCAGCCCAGATCGGGAAACCAGACTTCGATCCAGGAGTGGTGGCCCTGCGCCATCTTGTAGGTGAGCACCCCCTCCCTCCGGGTGATGTTCAGAGGCTTGTTCAAGGTAACCCCGTTGACGATGCGCACCGGGATGCCGGAGGCCCTCATCAGGGCGGCGCTCAGGTGGGAGAAATTCTGGCAGTTTCCTTTGCCCGATGCGAGAGAATAGAGGGCATCGTACTGTTCCGGAAGGTTCACGTAGTGGATGTAATCGACCACGAAGGTGATGATCCGCTGCACCGCGGCAAACTCCGTGTTCACATCCTTGACGAGTTCGGCAGCCAAATCCCTGACACGGGTGTCAGTCGCCTGCACCTGACCGGTTGCCTTAAGGTAGTACGCGACATCTCCCGGCATGCTTGTCAGGGGGAAAGGGGCGGATGTATCCAGTGTCTCGAGCCTGGTGACGTTGACAGCGTCAAAGGAGATATGGACGTCGATGGCCTCGGGCGGCGTTTTCCAGCTTGCCGTAATGACTCGGTTTCCCCGGCTATCGGTCCGCGACTTCTCGTCCAGGGGAGCCGGCGTGAATTTCAGGTCGAATCCGCGGACGTCTTGCCTGTACGTGGGGGACGTGAACGTCTCCGGCACGACAAAACTGAGAGTGAGGTTCTGGAGCCCGGGGACGGTCGTCACTTTTTTGTCGATCTCAAAGTGGATCTTGGAGCCCATATCCCCATTCACGGTGATGTTTTCCGCTAAGGCGGGGCCATGCGCCGCGACGAGCATGATCACCGCCACCATCAGCAGCATCTTCTTCATTATCTTACCCCCTCGATCATGTTGCTGTATGCACGTGAAAAGCCGCTTTATCCTAATATACGTGGTCTTCAAATGCCCTGTGCTTTGTCTCCCTTTACCGTACCGTCAGGCCGACGGGACTGCCGGAAAAACCCAGAGCGATCTAGTAGGTGCCCGGCATGAGGACCACATCTTCCCGACTGAACTCGAAATCGGCCCACCGGTACCCGGGTTTCGTCGAGAGCTGATCCAAGCCGATAAAGTCGCTCGTGCTGATGGGAGATCCCGGTTTGTCTCGATCATCCCGGAAAATGTCGACCCAGAGCCAGCCGTCACCACCTAAATTGTGGAGGGCGAGCCCGACCTGGCGGAGGTTGACGGGCTTTCTTAGCACCACTGCCTGCGCATACTGGTTGACATTTGTCGTCACGTATTCGGCGGTCTCGACGAGGAAGGTGCGGGCCATCTCGAACTGTTCGCTCCCGGTAGAGGCGACCTTCTGGGGAAAGGCAAAATCGACATTCTCGGGAAATTCGAGATTCCCGAAGACGAAGGGAACCTCGTAGCGGAGTTCATTCTTTTCTCCCCGGGTATCACCGGTGTTTGTTTGAGTCGAGTAGACCGGTTTCTCCCGATATACAGGTTGATGTTTGTTCTCTCCTTTTACCGACTGGTTTCCCGGCGGTGCCACAATAT
>PMCE01000300.1:2967-5332 GCA_003154025.1 Syntrophaceae bacterium | reverse complement strand
CCAAGGAAAGAGCACCTTCCCCAGAGGTAACCTCCCAAAATCATATGGGGAAAAATTCTTACCCCCGTTTCGGAGGGTGAAAATGAAAAACTGGGGAGCAACAAGGATTGTCGATCCCCCAACCGGTGCGAATTAAAAAAAATAATCCTTCTAGCTAGTTGGGATCTTTTACTCCGTTCGACAAAACCCGTGGTTTCGACAAAAGTGTCGAAGACTGATGGGTAGCCAATCTTGATTCATTCTCCACCCTGGAGATATCTTTAGCGGGAGCCCGGGGTCAAGGACGTTGCCCGGAGAAAGCATCGGCCAGAATGAGACCCCCAAGTCGCAAGTCGCGAGGGTGCAAGTCGATAAAAGCGTATCCCCCATTACGCCTGACGCCTTGCGACTCGCGCCTTGCGGTTTTTAAAAACCCATTGCATTAATATTTTCTTTCGCGATATAGTTTGTCAGCTAAATTCCCAAGGAGGTGGCAAACATGAAGAGAAGCCGGGCTGGAACAATAAGGATCCTGACGGTGCTGTTTCTGGTATTGGGCCTTTGCAGTCTTCCCCTTTCCGCCTGGGCCAAGACGGAGATCGTCTGGTGGCATGCCATGGGAGGTTTTAATGGAGAGAGAGTAAACGACCTTACCAACAAATTCAACGCCAGCCAGAGTGATTACGAAGTCAAGGCGGTCAATAAAGGAAGTTATCCCGAAACGCTGACCGCCGGGATTGCCGCCTACCGGGCCAAGACCCATCCCCACATCATCCAGGTCTCTGAAGTGGGGACCCAGACCATGCTCTCTTCCGGAGCCATCTATCCGGTCTTTCAATTGATGAAGGATCAGGGGATCAAGGTAGATTGGGAAGATTTCCTCAGCGTGGTGAAGACCTACTATTCCAAAGGCGGGAACCTCTATTCCCTGCCCTTCAACTCTTCCACTCCGATTCTCTACTATAACAAGACCGCCTTTGAGAAGGCCGGCCTGAATCCACAGGTTCCCCCCAAGACCTTCGAGGATATCGAAAAAGCCGCCAGGGCAGTGGTAGCCAAAGGAGCTGCCAAAATCGGGTTCACCGTATCCTGGCCCTCCTGGACCCTCATGGAAAATATGCATACCTGGAACGATCAGCCCTTCGCGAACAACAACAACGGGATTGCGGCCATGGCCACGGAACTGAAGTTTAACGGGAAACTCGGAGTCGAAGTGATGGAAATCCTCAGCCGCTGGCAGAAAGAACGCATCTTTACCTACTCCGGACGGACTGCCAATGGGGACCAACCCACCATCAACGGCGAGGCCGCCATCAGCCTGGCATCGACCGCCTTAGTCGGAAGCATGACGAAGACATCCAAGTTCAATTGGGGGACGGGAAACCTGCCCAAGCTGAGCGGGTACCCCCAGGGCAATTCGATCATCGGTGGTGCCAGTCTCTGGGTCATGAAGGGGCACAGCAAAGAGCAGTATAAGGGGGTGGCAAACTTCTTTGAGTTTTTGGGGCAGACGGAGCAACAGGCCTGGTGGCATGCCAACACGGGCTATTTNNACGACTCCCAACAGCCAGGGGATCCGCCTCGGAAATTTCGTGGCAATCCGGGACACGATTGAAGGGGAGATGGAGAACATCTTCTCCGGGAAGAAAACCCCCAAGCAGGGGCTGGATGACGCGGTTAAGAAGGGCAATCAGACCATGAAGGAATTTGCTTCCATGTACAAATAACCCTGCGGTAATGGAATATCTGTAGGGGCGGTTCGCGAACCGCCCCTACAAGCCCAATTTCATCTGCCCTCTTTTGGCCGCGGGGAGAGGGAACCACAGGCGGAATGAAAAAAAGCATCTTCAACAATCCCATCCTTCCTTATCTTCTGGTCGTCCCTCAGTTGATCGTGGTCCTGGTCTTTTTCTTCTGGCCGGCTTTTGACTCCCTTCGTCTATCGGTTTTCACGGTCTCTCCCTTCGGGGACCGACAGATCTTTGTGGGTTTGGACAATTTCATCGACCTTCTCACGTCCCCGGAATACTACCGGAGCGTCTATCATTCCTTTCTTTTTTCACTGGGGGTCACCTTCTCCTGTATTTCCGTAGCCCTGTTGTTGGCTGTTCTGGTCAACCAAAAGATTCGCGGGCTCGCTTTTTACCGGTCCGCCATCCTCTGGACCTTCGGTGTGGCCCCGCCCATTTCGGGGGTCATCTGGCTCTTCATCTTCCATCCCTCCTACGGGATCTTGAGCTACCTTCTGGCCCAGATTACCACGTATGAATTCAACTGGCTGCTGAAGGGCTGGGTCGCCCTTATCCTGGTCATCTTCGCCGCCAGCTATGCCCATCTGGGCTACAACGTAGCCTTTTTCCTGGCCGCCCTGCAGACCATCCCCAAC
>PMCE01000300.1:0-2958 GCA_003154025.1 Syntrophaceae bacterium | reverse complement strand
TTTGTCCACCTGCGGATGGGCATTTCCGCGGCCCAATCCGTTATTCTCATGGCCCTGGTTACCTTTTTAACCGTCCTGCAGTTCCGTTACACTGAGAAGAAGGTTTTCTATTGATGGATACTTCGAATTCCGCCGCCGGAAAAGAAAAGTTCGATCGGTCGAAGGTGGTCATTCATCTTTTGCTGCTCGTCGCCGTCCTGCTCATCTGCTTTCCCCTCTACTATGCCTTTGTCCTCAGCACCCAGACCATGGAAGAGGTCATGGTGACGCCCCAGAAGCTATGGCCTTCCACCCATCTCCTGGAGAATTACGTCAAGATCTGGGACCGGGTCCACATGGGCCAGCTTCTCTTCAACAGCGCCGTGGTGGCCCTGGGCGTAAGCCTGGGGAAGATCGCCATCTCCATTCTCTCCGCCTTCGCCATCGTCTATTTCAACTTCCGGGGGAAACAGATCGTCTTCTGGCTGATCTTCGTGACCCTCATGCTCCCGGTTCCCGTGCGCATCATCTCCACCTACCAGGTGGTCGCCGAACTGGGATGGATAGACACTTACATGGGATTGATCATTCCCCTCATTGCTTCGGCCACGGCGACCTTTCTCTTCCGCCAGTTCTTCCTGACCATTCCCGATGAGCTTGTGGACGCGGCCAAGATCGACGGCTCGGGCCCGCTGCGTTTCCTCTGGTCCATCCTGCTGCCCAACTCCGGACCCAGCGTCGCCGCCCTCTTCGTGGTCCTGTTCATCTACGGCTGGAACCAGTACCTGTGGCCCCTCATGGCCACCAGCTCGGACAAGATGAAGGTCGTGGTCGTGGGAATTGCTTCCACCATCCCCAGCGGGACCCAGCCTCCGGAGTGGAACCTGGTCATGGCCGTGGCCATGATGGCCCTCATCCCGCCGGTTCTCATCGTCCTTCTCATGCAGCGGTATTTCATGCACGGGTTGCTGGAAACCGAAAAATGACTTCCCCGCGCCGGACATGAAAATCCCCCCGGCATTCATTCTCGTTTTGTTCATTCTCCTGGCCTTTGGAGGGCAGATGGGTTGCACGCTGAAACGGGTTGAAGGTAAAAAAGTCTCTTACTGGAAAGGCCGGTTTCCGGTCATGGTCGTCGCTCACCGGGGGTTTTCCGGGGCCGCCCCGGAAAACACATTGGCTGCCTTCCGGAAAGCCGTCGAGGTTGGGAGCGACATGATCGAGCTGGACATCCAGCTGTCCAAAGACGGGAAGATCGTGGTGATCCACGATGAGGCCCTGAAGAGAACCACCAACGGCCAGGGCAAGGTGGAGGATCATACTTTCCGGGAGATCAGGGACCTCGACGCCGGATCCTGGTTCGGCCCCCAGTTTTCGGGAGAAAAGATTCCCACTCTCCAGGAAGTATTGGAGCTGGCCAAGGACAAGGTCCTGGTCAATATCGAAATCAAGAACCCCGCCCACGGACAATATGCGATTACGGAACTGGCGGATCAGGGACTTGTAACGGTTAATAAGGCGGGCATGTTGAACCGGATCATCTTCTCCTCTTTCAACCCCGTTTCACTGGAATGGATCCAGGATAGAGAGCCGCGGGCGTGGACGGCCTTTCTCTACCACCGTGATTGGAATTCCCTTTCCGAGGTGACGAAAGGGAAAGACTGGGAGGTGCTGAACCTGCGTAACTCCTTGCTGACCCGGGGGAAAATCGAGAAAATCCATCAAGAAGGGATAAAGATCAACGTCTACACGGTGAACGATGAAGAGGATTTGGAGCAGTTTGTGAAGTGGGGCGTCGACGGCATCATCACCAATTATCCGGACCGGCTCATTCGGATCCTGAAAGCAAAATCGCCGTAGGGGCGATTCATGAATGGCCCCTACCCCAATCTCCGCTGACCGCCTTCTGAATCAACCCCCACAGTTCATCTTTTCCCTCCCCCGTATGCGCCGAAAAGAAAAGCAGGGGTCTTCCCTCCAGCAGGCGGGTGCCCGCCAACAGCTTCTTCTGCCTGGCCCTCTCGAATTGGGAGAGTTTATCTGCCTTGGTCAGGGCAATCAGGGTTGGGATCGAGTGGTAGTCCAGCCAGTCCAGCAGGGTCGAATCGTCGGAAGACAAGCCCCTCCGGGAATCCAGAATCAGAATGACCAGCCGAATCGTCCCCCGGTCCTGCAGGTACGTCTCGACCATGGGTTTCCAGGCCTGGCGGACTTCCAGGGGAGCTTTGGCAAACCCATATCCCGGAAGGTCCACCATCGAGAGGTTGCCGTTCACCCGGAAAAAATTGATCAGCTGGGTTCTTCCCGGGCTGGAGCTGGTCCTGGCCAGGTTCTTCCGGTTCACCATCGTGTTGATCAGGGAGGACTTGCCTACGTTTGATTTCCCCGCAATGGCGATTTCGGGCAGATTCCCGGGGGGATACTCCGATGGTATGGTGGCGCTCTTGACGAACTCCGCGGAGAGGACCTTCATAGCTTTTTCTCCCGGGCCCAGAAGTTCTCCTGTAAATAAGCCTCCAGCCGGTTCATGGCCTCGTGGATATTTTCGATGGAGTTGGCGTAGGAGAATCGCAGGTACCCTTCCGCGTTGCTTCCGAAATCGATCCCCGGCGTGCACCCCACCTTGGCCTTCTGCAGAATGTCGAAGGCCAAATCAAAGGAGTTCTGGGTATAGCGTTTGGCGTTGGCCAGGACGTAAAAGGCCCCCGTCGGCTCCACCGTGATTCCGAACCCCAGTTCCCGCAGTCTCCGGATGATGAACTTTCGCCGGTCGTTGTAAAGGCTCTTCATGCGGGCCACGTCGGCGTCCGCTTCCTTCAGGGCGGCGATCCCCGCCCACTGGACGAAAGCATTGGCGGAGATGAAGAAGTTCTGATGCAGTTTCTGCAGGGGGCGGATGAATTCCGGAGGAACGATCAGGTAGCCGAGGCGCCAGCCGGTCATGGCGTAGAGTTTGGAGAAGCCGTTGATCACCAGGGC
>PMCE01000257.1:321-7789 GCA_003154025.1 Syntrophaceae bacterium | reverse complement strand
TTGTATCGGATGCAATCCCCGCAATAGAGCCCGCAATAAGCCGTGAGATCTCTCTCATTTTCTTTCATCCTATTCCCTCCAAACGCTGCCTGTACCCCCCGTCTGGGAAGAGTTCATGGGAGGGAATTTACGGCCCGGCCTTGGGCCCTCGCAAATGTGGATCCCTGTCCTAGCCCTGCCAAGGGGTGCGCCGTGCGCATGCGTTTCTCGGTCCTGAGTTCCTCAGTCCTTTTGAGACAATTCAATCAGAAGGCCTTTGGCGCTCTTGGGATGAAGGAAAGCTACCTTAACGGGCCCGTCGAACATTTTCCCGATGACCGACAACCCCTTTGCTTCCAATTCTTGGCAACAGGCCTCAAGATCATCGCAGAGGAGCGAAATGTGATGGAGCCCGCCTCCTTTGGCCTCCAGGAATTTTCCCACTACGCTACCGGGCGAGGTGGGTTCCATCAGCTCAAAGAAGCTGTTTCCGACCTGAAGGGTCGAAGAAATCTGTTTTAACTCGGGGAATTCGGTCCTGGAGACTTCTTCAGCGCCGAAGGTCTCCCGAAAAAATGCGGCCATCTCGTCGATATTTTTTACGACAATGCCGACGTGATTCATTCCTTTAATCATTTGCATCCTCCCTTTATCTTCCCCGGATTCGCTGATAGAGCTTTGCGTGCAGTCGCGGCGGTACCGAAGAAATTGAAGACCCCGTTCTCATACCCGCAGGGAACCTTTATCCAGGACAACCCGCCCATCAAACTCAATCACCGCGTCCTTAAAGATGGCATCGATATGATTGGGTGCCCGGACCTTTCCTCCGATGGCATAACTGCTGCCGATCCCGCAGTGGGCGCTGCCCAGGCGGCCCAGATCTTCCAAATTCGTGGCGCACAGACGGGAACAGGGATTGAGACCGATTCCGAACTCGGCAAAATTATAGGCTTGGGGGTTTTCGAGAGCTTCCAGGATTTGCCGGAATTTCAACGCCAGAGGCCCCCCCTGAATATCCTTTATTTCCCCTTGCTTGATGANNATGTTGATCTCGCTGTCGGGAAAGGCGGCAAACTGTCCCGGCTCGCGGAAGAGACCGGTTTCATATTGCACCGGCCTCCCGGCAACCTCCCCTCGGAGGTCGGTCCCGAGAGGGGAGGTGATCCGGACTGTTTTGCTTTCCGCCAAAATCGCACCCAGCCTTCGCCCCAAACGGTCACACTCTTCATAATCCGCATGGATGGCCCCGGTGCACAGCGCATCCTCGGTAACCTCGCACATCGTGGCTCCCCGGGCGCCGTTCTGAATGGCCTGGATGCGGGCATCCGTGTGGGTTTGGGAATAGGTGGTGGGAAGGAAAAAAACATCGGCCTTGGCACAGGCCGCTACAACCGGGGAAGGAGGCTGGGCGCCGTGAACTCCCGGCGGAGTGATTACGACGATAATGGGGATTGCCCCCACACCGGCAGCGGCCGCGGCCAAAGCCTCCGCGATCCGCATTTTGTTGGTGTCCGTCGAGATGACCACCTTCTCCCCCTTCTTGACCCCGGCGCATTGTTGTACCGCTTTCAGAGCCCCGCGCATCATTTCGATGAAGCTGGAAGGCCCGGGGATGTAGTGAAGATAGGGAATAGACCATTCATTGTTTGACATTCTTGCCCTCCCCCGGAGGAATCCCCCGGTCATAAAGTTCCCTTCTTTGCCGAAGGCCGGGACCCCCTCGCACCCGGGGAAAAGCAGCGGGGTCCCCTTTTCGCCCGTTTGGATCAGGTCCCAAGGACAATGCTCCGCATGCATTTGGAAGGGTCCCGAGCCGTCTCTATCGCTTTCCCCCACTCCTGCAAAGAAAATCGATGAGAAATGAGATGCTCGACCCGGATGACCCCGCTCGCCAGCATCTCTTGAGCGATGATGCAGGTGTGCACCGAAGAAAAACTGCCGATGACCTGAAGATCCTTCCGGCAGATGTCAAAGGGGTTCATCCGGGCATTCTGGTCAGGAGGCACAATCCCGTAGAGGATAATTTTCCCGCCCGGAGTGACATATTTGAAAGCTCGTTCAACAATCGGCACGGCCCCGGTGGTTTCGAAGATGGCATCAAACCCCCTCGGGGCCAGACGACGAAGGGTCTCTTCCTGAGAGTCATCGGCTACCACCACGGCATCCACTCCCATCCGGGAAGCCACCTCCAGGCGGCTCTTCGTTCTGCCGGTAACGGCCACGACCGAGGCCCCCGTTTTTTTCGAAAGCTCCGCGAGGATCAATCCGTTAGCCCCGGTACCGAAAACCAGGATCTTCATGCCGGGCTGGAGTCCGGCCCGCCGGATCGCGTAAACGATCGTTCCCAGGTTGGCGATGAAGGAACCGGCCTCGAAAGAAACCTGGTCGGCAAGGGGGATGAGATTTCTCACCGGAACGACGACCCGTTCCGAGAACCCCCCGTCGAGCCTCATGGTGGTGGACTTGGTATGTCCGATGACCATTCCGTTCGAACAATGGTTGATCTTGCCGGCTTTGCAGAAAAAACAATATCCGCAGGCGATGAAAGGTTCGACCGCAACCCGGGCTCCTGGTTTCACATGGGTTACCCTGGCGCCGACCTCCTTGACCACCCCGGAAAATTCATGGCCCGGGATTAAAGGATAAACGGCTCCTTTGAACTCCCCATCAAGAAGATGGATATCCGTGCCGCAGACGCAGCATGCCCTCACCTCGAGGGTAACCTCTCCTTCTCCAGGATGGGGATCCGGGAGCTCCCGGATTTGGAAGGAACCCGGTTTTTCTATGACCACGGTCTTCATACCGATACTCCTAGGGTTGCTTCTCAAACATAATATGAATACGTTTCCACGTGGAGCCGAGGGGCGGACCGTTGGGCGCCGCCCTCCGGCACGGAATCAACACAACGGGCTCAAAACCCAGGCTTCTACCGGGAAACGGCATCGATCCCCAGTTCCAGCCGGCCCAGGACGAGTTTGTGGACGTTGGCGGTCCCCCCGTAGATGATCGGCGCCATGGAATCCCGGTACAATCTTTCCATGGGAAATTCGTCGCTCAGCCCGTAGGCCCCGTGGATCTCCACTCCGGCCTTCGCGCACCTGGCCATGGCTTCCATGTTGTGATACTTGGCGATGGAGGTTTCCTTGGTCACCGTAGCCTTCTTGTCCTTCAGGTAAGCCAGACGGTAGGCCAGCCAGCGGGAGGACTCCAGGTCGACGACCATTTCGGCGATCTTTTCCTGAATGAGCTGAAAGCTCCCGATCGGCTTCTTGAATTGACGCCGCTCCTGGGCGTATTTCACGCATACGTCGAGGCAGCTCTGAATCGCCCCCACCGCCGCGCAGGCGATGCCGAACCGGGTGTGCTCCACGTTGGCGAAGGCCGCCCTCATCCCGAAACCGCCGATCTGGTTGGCCCGCGGGACCCGGCAGTCCCGGAAGAAGAGCTGGCCGTGATCGTGATGGCGAAGGGCCAGCTTATGTTCGATGGGCGCCCGGGAGAATCCCGGCGTTCCCCAATCCACCAGAATGACGGCCAGTCCTTTGGTCCCCTTGGTCTTGTCGGTCTGGCAGACGACCAGGGCGTAGTCCGAGACCGTCGCGTTGGTGATCCAGGTCTTGTTTCCGTTGATGACCCATGAATCCCCGTCCAGAACCGCGGTGGTCTCGATCGCCGTGGCATCCGACCCGGCATCGGGTTCCACGGTGGCGAAGCAATGAGTCAGCGTCCCCTGGATCAATCCGGGAAGATACTTCTTCTTCTGCTCCTCATTCCCGTTA
Source organism: Syntrophaceae bacterium (assembly GCA_003154025.1). The sequence goes on along the minus strand of PMCE01000257.1, from coordinate 4,031 downwards.
TTGAGGATGGGGAGAATTCCCAGAGAGGTCCGGGAGCAGGCGGCCATGCCCAGGGAGAAATCATAATAGGACAATTGTTCCGTTACCACGGCCAGGGTCGTCCAGTCCAGATCCAGTCCGCCATATTCTGCCGGAGCTTTGATACCCAGAACCCCCAGGTCGCCAAGTTTTTTGAAAAGCTCGTGGGGGGGTCGGCATTCCCGGTCCCAGTCTTTTACGAAAGGCTGGACCTCCCGGATACCGAATTCTTTCGCCATATCCTTGAACATGGCCTGTTCCTTGGTAAGCTCAAAATCCATCTTTTTCTCCTTTTCTATGGGCCATCTATGGTTTCAAGAGGTATTAGCCTCTTCTTTCAATCCGGTCTCTCACGATGGCCATGCGAGTGGCCGGCGGGGTATTACGGCTTTTGCGAATCAAAACTTCGCCATCGATAATCACCGCAGAAATACCGGGGATATCCCCCTCCTGGAGCGCTTCCATAGCGTCGCGTCCTACCGACCCCAGGGGAGCATCCATAATCACGAAATCTGCCTCTCTCCCTTCTTCGATCATTCCCCGATTAAGCCCGTAAACTCTGGCGGTATTCCCCGTGGCCAGGGCAATGGCCTTTTCCGGGGGGGTATTACAGAGGCCGCAAATCTCCGCCAGGGTCTTTAGGATACCCAGAGAAATGATCCCGGTGCCCGTGGGAGTATCCGTACCCACCACGATCCGAGGTAAGGCCCCAATCTCCTCCGCCAGGCGAATGGCTTCCCCCCTGCGTTTGGCATTCCCTGCCTGCACCATTTCCAGCACCAATTCTGTTTCCGTAACCAGGGTTCGCAAATCTTTCTGGGGCAAACCGGTGGGTCCCCCATTGGCATGGGCACAAACGTCCGGCTGCGTCTGGATTAAATCGTCCAGGCCAATCGGTTTGGTGCCCGGAATGGACGCCCCCCCGGTATGCATGAGGACTTTCATCCCATGCTTGTGAGCCCAATCCGTCATGATGACCGATTCGGGTGGACGCCCGATCCGGCCCAATCCCACCTTGGCCAGCCAAACGCCTTCAGCCGCCATTTCCGCAAAATCTTCTTCGAGTAATCCCGGTTCCAATACCACCCGGCCGGCGATGACCTTTACCCCGCTGGGGCGATAATTCAAAAAGGCTTTGTGGGCAAGGATGGCCAGAGCTTTCACGCCGGCACGATCCAAGGGACGCCCCGGGAGGTGGGCTTCCCCCGACGAAATCAGGGTCGTAACTCCTCCGTGCAAATAGCTTTCAATATACCCAATCGCATTTTGCCTGGGGGTCCATTCGGCAAAAACAATGTGCACATGAGAGTCAATGAAGCCCGGGGTCAGCGTAGACCCTTGGGCATCGACTATTTTATCCACCTGGCTGAGGTCGAATTCCTTGGCTTGGCCAATTTGGGAAATCAACCCGTCTTTCACCATCACCGTATCCGCCCGTAGAAGGCTTTTCCCCAGATCGCCGGATACCAGCGTCCCGATATTGGTTATGGCCAGCGTACCCATTTTCAGGTCCTCTTTCGATTGAAAATTTCCTGCCCGCAACCCTCTACTGCGCTTCCTTTATTTACGGAGCCCAACGGAATAAGGGACGTGGGATTGCCGGGAGTGAACAACCCGGCATTCCTCCCTTGCCTACCTCTCGGCAGTCTCACCGGCGCTGTGCCATTCGTCCCGCTCTCAGCCCGATCACCGGCCTCCGGAGCGGAGGATGGCGTCATACTTTCGGACGACTTCCGGATAGGTTCCGGCAAAAGTGCGCCTCATCCCCTCCACGCGTTCCTTCCAAGGGGCCATTTCCGCCGCCGGGACGGACCAGTAGGACGCCCCCTGAGCTACGAACTTGGAAATAATCTCCCGATCATCCCGCTCCATGTCTCGCCATTTCTCGGTCACGTTTGCCCGCGCGGCGGAGACCAGGGCCTGACGCTGAACCGCCGGCAGCCCATCCAGCCATGGCTTATCGGCGATTAAAGAATAGGTCATGAAGATCAATCCCGGGACTAAGCTCCCATTCGGAGCGGTAAGACCGAACTGGGTAACCCACCCGCCCGGAGAAGTGAGGATGCCTTCTACCGCTCCCTGCTCCAGGGCCGAACTGATTTCAATAAACGGAATGACCAGAGGCTCCGCGTCCAGACTACGCACGAGTTCCTGAAAAACACCCGGCCCCGCCACCCGGATTTTTACGCCCTTAAGATCCTCAGGCCGGCGAACCTGGATCTTCTTGAAGATAAACAACGTATCGGCACCCCGCATCAAGCCCAGAACTTGCAGCTTACTGGGTTCCACATGGCTCTGGATCAGCTGGATAACCCCCTCCGTCACGCCCGGTTTGGACATGATTTCATCACTGAGGGTAAAAGGCTGGTTGACGAGGCCGATTCGAGGGTCGATCGACTCCAGATGGGCCGTGTTGATCAAAGCCAAGTGGGCCTTCCCGGAGCGCACCGCATCCAGCGACGCCCTGCCCGGATAAAGAATCTTCCCCCCCGGGTTGATCGTAACCGTCAGTGCCCCGCCCGATCTTTTGGCCACTTCCGCCGTCATCTCCTCGAAATATCTCAGCCGAGGATGAGGGGCAGAGATGTCATGAACCATTACGGCCTCGGCGGCCAGGGCGCCGGTCACCCCAAGGATCAAGGGAATGACCCAGCCCGCGATCCCGCCCCAGCCGAAGCTCCGGCCCCGGACCAAAGCAAGGAAACCCACCGCGATGGATGATTTTGTCGCCATTCTCTTTTTCCCTCCTTAGATGTACCCTTTGCCCTGCCGCTTGTAAAGCCTAATTCAGGTCGAGGAGCTTGGCCGGGTTTTTTCTCACCATGAGGTCGATCTCATCCCTGGTGATCCCCTGATTCATCATGGCCAGGATGAAATTCCGCAGACCTTCCACGGGAGAAGGATTGAAAACTTGTCCCATATCGGTCGCCAGGACGCAGCGCTCCGCTCCGGCCTTCCGGATGACGTCGACAAAGTCTTTTATTCCTGCGTTGAAGAACAGGGGCGTTAATTGACAGTAACAGTGCTCCAGATAAGCCCCTTTTCTCGCGAACTCCAGCTGCACTTCCTTTGAAAAATTGGGAATTTCATTAAAGGGGTGGGTGATCAGGATCTTCTTCACCCCCCGCCGGAAGGCCTCGTCCACCAATAACCGGCACTCCTCCAAGGAGCAATGGGAAGTCCCCAGAATGATGTTGGCTTCGGCGATCATATCGAGAATTTCTTTCATGGCCGGCAGTAGTTTCCCATCGGATCCCAGAATCGTAACCCCCTTTTCCGGCCATTTTACCTTTCCCGGCATGGTCCCATAGGTTCCCCGGTAATACTGGATATGGCTTTCCGAAAAAATGGAAGCCATCCAGACCTCTTTCCCCCCGTATTGTATCGCCGCTTCCACCGCCCGGGGATTGATTCCCCCCACCGAGGGGTTCAGGACTACCCCGCCAAAAGCATGGATCCCCGGGACCGCTTTTTGAACATAATGCATGCGGTCGGCGCTCATGCCGTAATGGGCTTTGGAAACGATGGCCTTCATACCCGCCTCCCGGGCTTCCCGGGCACATTCCATTTCATCCAGCAATCGATCATGAAGGTCCGGGGTAAGATGAATATGAAGATCAATGGCGCCCTCGAGAACTTCCATCCTTTTGTCCATGGGTTTCATGGCCTCCTTTGCTGAGTCAATTGTTTTT
>PMCE01000257.1:0-220 GCA_003154025.1 Syntrophaceae bacterium | reverse complement strand
AAATAGTGCATCAGGCGGTACACATAAGCCGGTGAAACCGGCTCTGCCCCCCAAGCGGAAAAGGGGTATTTTCCAAGCTCCCGGGCGGCTTTCTCGGCCGAGGGGGAAGACGATGCCTCCAGAACCACAACCCATTCGACCACTCTGTCCTTTTCCCCGCGAATAGCCTCCTCGGGATTTTTTTGGACCGTGATCGCCAGATCGGCCTCCCACAGATGGG
>PMCE01000169.1:262-10276 GCA_003154025.1 Syntrophaceae bacterium | reverse complement strand
GGGATTCGAAGATTGGTAAATCGTTATTCTGGCTGAGATTTCTCTGCGTTCTGAGCGTGCTCTGCGGTTAAATTGTTTCTTGTTTTTCCGTTCTTTTCAAGGCTCTCTGCGGTGAAAAAATGGCCTGGAGTTTTCGACCGGGGATTCGGACCGAGATCGTCTTCACTCTCACGGTCTTAATGGCCGGGGCGGTGGCCCTCGTGGGGGTCCTCTTCCTGAAGGTCGAGGAACGCAACCTCCTGGAGCAGAAGATCAAAGAGGGGAAACAGATGGTAACGGCCCTGCAGGGTTTCCTGCAGGAATTGAACCCAGCGGGCACCGGGTCGAACCCGGCCGAAAATTTGCCGAGGGTTGTGGCCCTGTTCGCCCAGGGCCATTCTCTTTTGCATCTTTCGGTCGTGGACCGGGACTTCCGCATCCTGGCGGACTCCCGGCCGGAAAAGATCGGAAAGGTACTGCGCGATGAAGATCTGGAAAAGGCTATGGCCGCAGGGAGGATGTTCGCCCATGGGGGCGGGGAGGGCGAGCCCTTTTCCCTGGTGAGAAAGGCTCCCCTGCGGGTGTCCGCTGCCTGGGTGCTCCAGGGGAGGACGGTAGGGGGAATTCGAGCGGAGCTGCCCCTGGACGACCTGCGGGAGACCCTCTTCCGGTCCCAGACGATCGTCTTCCTGTATGTCTTCCTGACGGCCTCCCTGCTCATCGTGATGGGGAGTTTTCTCCTCTCCCGGGTGATCATCACCCCCCTGAAGAGGCTGGTCCAGATGTCGGAGAGAATCGCCGAAGGAGACCTGAAGTCCATGACCGAACGCTCGGGAGGGGACGAAGTGGGGAGGGTTTTTTCCTCCTTCAACCACATGGCCTCCCGGCTGCGGGAAGACCGGGCCAAGATGGAGGAATACATCCAGACCCTGGAGAAGGTCAACCTCGAGCTGCGGCGGGCGCAAGACGAGATCATCCGCTCGGAAAAGCTGGCCTCCATCGGCCGCCTGGCCGCAGGGGTGGCCCATGAGGTGGGAAACCCCACCGGAGCCATCCTGGGGTATCTGGACCTCCTGACGAAAGGGGGGCTGTCCCCCGGGGATGCGAAAGAGATCCTGCAGAGAACGGAGAGCGAAGCCGAGCGGATCCGGCGGATCATCCGCGAACTGCTGGACTTTGCCCGCCCCTCTCCCCGGCTGGAAGAGGAGGTGGAGGTCAACGAGGTTATCGACCGGGCCCTTTCCCTCCTGTCCCATCAAAGGAAGGTATGGGAGCAGATCCGGGTGGTAAAGGAATTTCAACAGGACCTCCCCAAATGGAAGGGAGATTCCCACCAGCTTCAGCAAGTGATGATCAACCTCTTCCTGAACGCGGCCGATGCCATGGCCTCCACGGACTTGGCGCAGACGGGGAAGGAGAAAAAACTCCGGATCATCACCCGGGCCTGTCTCTACCCAGAGGCCTCCGAATTCCTGGGCGGGGAACCGCAGAGGCGGAGAGAGGACTTCCCGGACCGGAATTATTTCCTCCTCCGTTCGCGGAGGGACTCCCAGGGTTCACCCCTCCGGGAAGTCCAGGCCTCGCTTCAGGTCGAGGTGGAAGATACGGGCCCGGGGATTCCGCCGGAAGCCCGGGGAAAGATCTTCGACCCCTTTTACTCCACCAAACCTCCGGGGGAGGGCACCGGCCTGGGCCTGGCCATCTGTCTCCGGATTCTGGAATCTTACGGAGGGCGGATTTCCGTTGAAAGCCAAAAGGATCAAGGAACCCGATTTATCATCCGACTCCCCATCTATAAGGACTCCCATGGAAACGAAAAAAGTTCTGGTGGTTGACGACGAAGAATCGATGCGCCACATGCTCTCCCTGATTTTGAAGCGGGAAGGCTATGAAGTCCTGACTGCCGGAGGAGGGCAGGAAGCCCTGGCCCTCGTCGATGGAAAGCTCTTCGATTTCATCCTCATGGATGTGGTCATGCCCGGGATGGACGGGCTGGAACTGTTGAAAATGATCAAAGACCGGAAGGTGGAGGCCACGGTCATCATGATGTCCGCCTATGGGAGCCTGGAGACCGCCGTGGAGGCCATGAAGACAGGGGCCTATGATTATGTCTCCAAACCTTTCAAACCCGATGAGATCCTGCTGACCCTGCGCAAAGCCGAAGAGCGGGAAAACCTGCGGAAGGAAAATGTTCGGCTCCGTCAGGAGGTGTGCCGGGATTATTCCTTCGGAAACATCGTCGGCAAGAGCGTCAAGATGGTCCAGCTCTTCGAGACGATCAAGAAGATCTCCGACTACAAGGCCTCGGTCCTGATCCTCGGGGAGAGCGGGACCGGGAAAGAGATGGTGGCCCGGTCGCTCCATTACAACAGTTCCCGGGTCAACGGGCCCTTCGTGGCGGTGAACTGCGGGGCCATTCCCGAGACCCTTCTGGAGAGCGAACTCTTCGGGCATGATCGGGGGGCCTTCACCGATGCGAAGAAGGAGAAGCGGGGGAGCTTTGAGATGGCCCACCAGGGGACCCTCTTCCTCGACGAAGTGGGGGAGACCAGCCCCACGGCTCAAGTGAAGCTCCTGCGCGCCCTGCAGGAAGGAGAGGTGAAACGGCTGGGGAGCGAGCACCCTATTTTCGTGGATGTCCGGATCATCGCCGCCACCATCAAAGACCTCACCCGCGCCGTGGCCGAGGGAAGGTTCCGGGAAGATCTCTTCTACCGCCTCAATGTGCTCCCCCTCCACCTGCCGCCCCTGAGGGATCGGAAGGAAGACCTTCCTCTCTTGGTGGACCATTTCATCCAGAAATATAACCAACAACACCGCCTGAACATCCAGGGGGTCAGCGAGAGCTCCCTGGCCCGCCTGCTGGAGTACCCGTGGCCGGGAAACGTGCGGGAGCTCGAGAATGCCATCGAACGGTCCATGATCCTGACCCTGGGCGAGAAGATCGAGTCTGATTCTCTGCCTTCGGAAGTCCTGGGGGAGAGGGCCCCCTGGAAAAAAGAGATCTGGGGGGAGGAACTCTCGATCAAAAAGGGAAGCCGGATCATGGAAGAAGAGTTGATCCGCCGGGCCCTGAAGAAGACCAAAGGAAACCGATCCCAGGCGGTCCGCCTGCTCGAGATCAGCCATCCCGCCCTCCTCAGCAAGATGAAGGAATTCGGCATCAACGGGTCCGACTTTTAAATTTTTTAAAAGGGTATTAAGAGATTTAATAGTTAAACGGGGAAAACTCAGCTCTTCCCAAGGCCCGAGTGCGTCCGAAAAATGGAAGCCGATGGATAATAATGCTTGAATTGATTCCCATTTTTTTGCTAGATTAAGGAGGGTGATAAGCGCTCCCATTCTTTTTCGAGGGGGGAAAAAGCGTGGGAACATATTTTGCATTTTAAATGGCTGCCCCCCCTCCTTTCCCGCCGGGGGCATTTGGGAAACGGTACAAAGTCAATGATTGAAGGTCGATTTCCCAGGGAAGGGATATCATCTAGGGGTTTTACCCTGATCGAAGTGATGATCATCCTGGGGCTTATGGCTATTCTCATGTCCATTGCCTATCCCCTGCTACAACGATTCTACATCAACGGAAACCTTCGTTCCGCCGCGCGTGACCTGAACGGCGATATCAACAACCAGAGTCAGAGAGCCATGTCAGGAGACCCTGTCGTTGGAGGGACACGGATTCATCGCATCCTCCTGGACGTGGGGGCGAACAGCTACACCCTCCAGAGGTGCGCCACCACCGATAACGTATGCGGGAACTGGGAGGATATTCAGGTCAAGAATTTGAATGCTTACGGCAACGACGTGGCCTTTGACCCTGGAAATACCAAATTGGTTTTTGATTTCCAGACTCGGGGGACGATCTCGGACGGAACAATCGTCCTGAGAAACAGCCGGGGGTCTACGGCTACCATCACCAGCAGCATTTCCGGGAGGACCTTTGTTGAATTCAGCATGCAATGAGAAGGGCATCACCATGATCGAGGTTATGGTCTCGGTCGTACTGATTAGCGTGGGGATCCTGTCCCTGCTCACCCTGCTACCTTCGGGCTGGAGGCTATCCGGAACTTCGGACATGCTCGGCCGGGCGGCAGGAATTCTCCAGGCCGAGCTGGAGCGGAATGAAATCATGATTATGAACGGCAATAACCCCATCACTCCGAATCCCGGCAGCCCGACCGTAAGGCAGCCGGTCTACGGGAGCGGAAAGACGACGGCGCAGCCGGGGGATATCCCCTACACCGTGGCGACGGAAGTGATGAATTGGCCAGGGGGCTATAAAGTGCGGGTGCAGGTGACCTGGCCGGGGAATACGGCCGGAATCGCGGAGAGCCTGATCGTAGGGCGGCAGTTGTTTTTTGCTCAGTGAGGTTAAAAAGATGAGGGGAAGGGAGAAGGGGTTTACCCTGGTCGAGATCTTGTTTGCCATCTTTGTGGGGTTAATATTAATGTCCGCGGCCTACATTGCCATGACCTCGGGGCAACAGTCTGCCGCCGGGGTGGAGCGGAAGGTGGCCGCCCAGCAGGACGTGCGGGCGGCCATGCAGATCATGGGCCTGGAGTTGAGCATGGCTTCCTACAACCCAAATTACATGCCGAACCTGTGGCATGACCTGCCCCCGTTGGGGAGCGCCACCAAGGTGAGCTGTACTGGTTCGGGCGATCAAACCCTCAAGGGAATCCGGGAAGCGACCCCCACGGCGGTCACCGTGGAGATGGATATCGGGGAGAACGGACAGGCGGGAGATGACCATGGGGAAATCGTGCGGTACGAGTACCTCCCCGGTGCAAACGCACAGTTTATCACCCGGGAAACGGTCAACTGCGGTAACCTGCGGGGACCCGGCGGAGCCCAGCCTTTCCTCGGCTCCAGTGGGAGCCCCGGACAACCGAGGACCGTCCGGGTGGTCAACGATCTCCGAGGCATCCCCGTGTTCCAGTACTTCGACGCGGTAGGCGCGGGCGCGCCACTCAACCCCGGAGGAAACCCCAACGATATCCCCAAAATCCGCAGGATCGATATCACCATGGCGGTGGAGACCGCCGAAGTGGACCCATCCACCAAGAAACCCAAGCAGATGATTTATTCCACCAGCGTGTTCGTGAGGAACCATGTATTCTAAGCGATCCACAGAGGGGGAGATGAGAATGCAAAAAGAACCCGGATTTGCGCTGATCGCCGCACTGCTGGCGATCTGGATTTTGACCGCCATGGGGTTGCTGGTCTTTACGGTGACCACCCAGGATGTACGGATCAGCTCGCGGATGGTGGGGGAGAAGAAAGCCTTTTTCTCCACCGAGGCGGGAGTTCACAAGCTCGTCCAGGTGTTCAATCCCTTGAACCTGAACGATACGACCAATTACAACATAGACGTCGTCGTGGACTCGGTCAATGATACGGCTTCCAAATTCCAAATCGCGACGCCCGCGGTTCCGACCAAGGGGCCGGCGGCGATCCCCCTGGCCGGCTACTCCTCAGGGGGAGGTCAGCAATGGGGGTCGACCCGTTTCGTGTCCACCGTGACAGGGAAGAACACCAACTATCAGAGTACGGTTCAGGTCGATGCGGGCGTGGGGTTCGGCCCGGTGGAGATCACCACGGCCTACCGGTAAGAAAGGAGTCACACCGATGCATCTCATCAGAGGAATTCTCATCGCGGGCTTCATTTTCGGGGCCTGCTGGGACGCCGGGGCGGCGATGCCCGGAGGATCGAATGTCCCCGCTCCGATACAAGGAGAGGGGGGCAAGAAAGAGCAAGAGATCAAAAAAAGCCCCTCTCCGGCCAGCCAGGTCCGACGGGTTACCATGCTGGTCAACAGGATCGAAGGCGGGATTCTGTACACCGAGTCCGGCCAGTATAAACTGGATGGGGCAAAGGTTAGAGATTTGACCCGGAATCTCAAAGCGGCCGACCCGGGGAAGATGCCCAAGAAAACCGCCGAGATGATTTTCGTGAACCAGCAATTGAAAGAAGTGGTCATCCGCCAGCGGCAATAAAATCCGCCGAAGCGAGGGAAGGAATATGAATCGTCACCAAGCGTTATTCTTATCCGTTTTAGCTTGCTTCCTCTTTTTATCCTTTTCCCCCGCCTGCGGGCAAACCACCTCGGGGGCGGGCGAAGAAGCTCTCTTCAGCGGATCGGTAAAGGCCAACGTCCTGATCATCCTGGACAACTCCAACAGCATGGACGAGGATTTTACCGGAAACGGGGTGGGCTCGTGGGATCCGCACAGCAAAGCGGCCGCGGGCAAGCGGGTCCTCAACAACCTGGTCGGTCCCTATGCAGACACCATGCGCATCGGGCTCATGACCTACCGACTGCCCCCGGCGGTGAATAAGTGGTTTATTGCCAATGCGTATTATTTTGCCTCCTTTGACCCGAGATCTTTCTGCGAAACTCCCTCTCCCGATTGCGTGGAGTATTGCCAAACCGGCAGCACCGTGGCTCAAGGTCGCTGCCAGACCGCCTGCGGCGCCTCCAATCCGCTTTTCGACGCCACCTATATCGATGACAGTATTTCCGGCTTCAGCCCAGGGGCGGCGAGGAATAAATACTGCTCCCTGGCTTATCCCAAAATGAACCGTGTTCCCAACCCCACGGACCTCAGCAATTACGTGTACTACAAGCAGGCTCTCCCCTTCTATTCAGGCACCGATTATGGGACCCATTTCGATGTGGCCACTAGCTACCTTGCGGACGACAATTACCAGGACTATTACAATGCCTACCGGATCAAGACGGGTACCTCCGACAGGATCCCCGCCGCGGGGACGGAGACCGAGGGTTATCAGCAGTTATGGATACCCACCAATTACGTTCCCACGGACTCGGACTTCGCCCTGGGGTATAACGAGTTCGGCAAACGAATCGTCTTTGCAAGCGTAGGAAGGTCTTTCAATGCCAATACCTCCCCGGGGGGCGGGTATCTCCAAGTCCCTGTGAATGATAACCTAACCGACAACCAACAGCGGGATGCCCTGCTGGCAAAGCTGACAGCTTATGAGGGATCGCCCGACGCATATATGGATACCTGTACGGAGAGCGACTTTAACAGGTGCCCCTACATTATCAATGCAGGCCTGACCCCCACGGCCGGAACTCTGGAGGCGGCCATCTCCTATTTCAAGGGCAACCATGCTCAGGAAGGCACCGCTTTCGCCTCTCCGATCCAGAATAACGCCGCAAATTGTCAAAAGAGTTTCATCGTCTATGTGACCGACGGACTCCCCAGCGTGAATGAAACGGGGGTAGTAAATAATGCGGATGCCTTAATGCCCGCGGTCCTGGACAAACTACGGGCGCTGAGAAATCTGGGGGTCACCCTCGGAGGGACGCCCTATACGTACGACATCCAGACCTATATCGTGGGCGCCGGCCTGACCACCGAGGCCAAGGCCAATCTGGATGCCATGGCCGTGGCCGGAGGGACCGATGTAGCCGGCCATGCCTACTATGCCGACAACGCGGCGCAGTTGGAAAACGCCCTGAACCAGATCTTCACCAGCATCCAAGCCAGCATTTACTCTTTTTCTCTGCCTTCCGTCTCTTCCGCTCGGGTCCAGGACGAAAACTACCTGTACACGGCCTCCTTCGACCCGAAGGCCTCGGACCCGTTATGGAAGGGGCACCTGAAAAAGATCCAGATCCAAGACGACGGGAGCATTGGGAATGAGATCTGGGATGCGGGAGACTGGCTGGCAGGGCCCTCCGCGGACAGCCGGGTGATCCGAACTCTCATCGGCGGAAGCCTGACGGATTTCAAGGAAACCATCAGCCCCAATTATTTTGGCCTGGATTCCTCCAAGACCGAGCAACGAGATCAGATCGTGGGGTACATCCGCGGAAAATCGACCCTGCCTTCCGGGGGGGTGCAACTGCCGAACACGGATAACTCCATCAAGCTGGGGGACATCTTCCATGCCACCCCGGTGACCATTGGTTCTCCGTCGCTCTTCTTCAACGATCCCCGGGACAAGAACCTGGCGTTTGATCAATTCCGGAAGAATCATCAGCGGGCGTCGAGCGGCGGAAACCGGATCATCATCGCCGGGGCCAATGACGGCCAGCTTCACGCCTTTGAGACGGGACAGGGAGCCGAAAAATGGAGCTTCATCCCGCCCAACCTCCTGCCCAAGCTGGGCGGACTGGCTCATGTTTCTCATCCTCCCTCCAATTTCTCACCCTCCTCCAAAGATAAGAAACACCAGTATTTCGTCGACGGGCCCCTCAGCGCGGCCGATGTGTGGCTGCCCGCAACGGTCAAAGATGGAACGGCGAAGAACGAGTCCGAGTGGAAGACCCTCCTCGTATCGGGCTTGGGCAGGGGGGTCCGGGGACCGGGGGATAACACCGATTATCTCTGGAGCAACTCTGCTACCTGCGACAACGGTTTCTCTCCTATCTACAACCCGTCAGAACCCTCCAATTCCTACCAGTATTACTGCGGATATTACGCCTTGGATGTGACGGATACGGCCAGCTATCCGACGTTTATCTTTCCTTCCCCGAATCATCAATGGCGCCTCAATCCCGATTCTTCCCAGGCTCCCTACCTGGGCGAACCCTGGAGCAAGATGGTCATGGGAAAAGTGAGGGATGGAGGGAACGAGAGGTGGGTCGGGTTCATCGGTGGGGGCTATACCATGGGGGCGCCCCAGAATGACAACCGGGGAAAGGGATTCTTCGTGGTGGATCTGACGAACGGTACCATTTTGTGGAGTTATACGGCAAAGGATAACAGCGCCATGAGCTTCATCCCCGGCACCCCGGCCATCGTGGATAAGGATAGCGACGGCTTCGTCGACACGGCCTACGTGGGGGACCTGGCGGGCAATCTCTGGAAGTTCACCTTCTGCCCCAATGACCCGGCACATCCTAAGGATTGCGGCCTGAACAACTGGACCGCTTCAATCTTGTACAACTCCCAGACCAATAACCTCCCCACTTTTAATACCCCCGCCGTAGCTAAAGATTCGGGCTACTACTGGGTCTTCTGGGGAACCGGAGACAAAGGAGACAAACCCAACCCCAACATCGCCGGGCCGCAGAACAGCTTTTTTGCGGTCCGGGATGACAATCCGAGCGGGTCCTACACCTTGGGCAACCTCCAGAATATCACCTCTTCAGGGGTATTCAACGACCCCGGGGCCAAAGGCTGGTTCGTCAATCTCAACGGGCAGGAAGGGGTGCTCTCCGACGCCACGGTTTACAAGGGGATCGTCTTCTTCACCAGTTACACCCCTCCCGGGGGGACAAATCTGTGCGGGTCCATCGGCCGCGCAGCCATCTACGGAATCGCCATGATGCCCGTTTCCATCATGGGGCAGATTTATGACCCCGGCAAAGGGGTCTTCTCTCAAACCGGCCAAAGGAAGATAGACCTGGGGGCGGGAATTCCATCGGCCCCGGTCGTTTCACAAAAGCCGCTCGACGGAAGTGGAAAAGGGAGCACCCCGGATATCTTCGTGAGCGTGAGCGGAGGAGCCGGAACACCGACGGAGACCCTTTCGAGCGCCGACCCCAATATGGGGTCGGTGGCTAATGCTTTAACTGGGTCAGGCCCTTCCTCCCAAATCATTCACTGGAGAGACCGAAGAGTCCAGCCCTATTGATTTCCTCCTGGGCACCCCCGGATCTGCCGGGGGGGATTCCGGGAGACTAACCTTTTCAAGATGGTCTATCCTTGATCCTTGGGTTCCGTGGGATCCTGTCTAGGCGCAGATGGCCGCCAGAGAGGAACTCAGGGAAAATCCCATGGCCAGCCGTTTCTCGCCGAAAGAGGCCGGTTAAAGGAGGGGGATCGCCCCCCTTCAAGCGCTTTTGAGCCTTCCCGAAATTCCTGCCCATCCGATCCATGGAAGCCTCCCGGGATCATGGGCTTGAGAATCCAGAACCGACGCCCGGAGCCAGAAACCCTGAGCCGTTTTCTCGCAGTCGGTCAACGCGCCCATCCAAGGAGTTGATCGAAGCACCCGACCTTCCCTTTCCCCGCCAGCCCTTGGCTCACCGCCCATTTCCTCTGGCTAATACTCAGCC
>PMCE01000169.1:0-200 GCA_003154025.1 Syntrophaceae bacterium | reverse complement strand
AAACCGGAAGAAGCCCACACCGCCAGTGCCCCTCCCCCGTCCGCCTTCATCAACCCCTCCGCCAAACTCTCCGTATATACATCATGGAAAAATCCGTTCAAACAGGTCATATCCACAAAAAAGGACAGGCCTACCCCATTGGTCAAACCCTCCGCATAATCCGAGTTGAAATAACTCCCCCGCCAGATCTCGATCGAACC
>PMCE01000351.1 GCA_003154025.1 Syntrophaceae bacterium | reverse complement strand
GCTCAAAGCCGCCGAACCCATTCACATCGCTTGCTGGATGGTCGTGGCCGGGCCCGATGCCTCGCTGGGGACGGATACCAAACGGGGCGTGGAAATTGCCATTGATGATAAAGGAGGCAAACTCCTCGGCCATGCCATCAAACTTTCGGTTCAGGACACGGGCTGCAATGCCGAAGGCGGGCAGGCGGCCGCCACCAAATTGGCCGCCGACCCGTCGGTCGTGGCCGCGGTGGGCTCAAACTGCTCCAGCGAGGCCCGGCCGGGAGCCCCGATCCTCTGGAAGGCGGGAATCGCCACGGTCTCTCCCTCCAACACGGCTCCCTACCTCACCGACCCGAAACGGGGGCCCGACTATGACGGCTATCTCCGCACCGCCCACAACGACAAGATCCAGGGCGCGGTTGCGGCCGAGTTTGCCTGGAGACAGTTGAAGGTCAAAAAAGCCGCTACCATTCATGATGGGAGCGTCTATGCCGAGCAGCTGCAGGCGGTTTTCGCGGAGACCTTCAGGAAGATGGGAGGGACCATCACCTCTCAGGAAGCCGTCGCTCCCACGGATACGGACATGCGGCCCGTGCTGACCAAGATTTCCACGGGCAAGCCGGAATTCCTATATTACCCCATCTTCGTCGCCGCGGGAGGCCACATTACCCGCCAGGTGAAGGAAGTGAAGGGGTTGGAGAAGGTGGCGCTCATGGGGGCGGACGGGGTTTTCTCCACGGACTTCTACAAGGCCGCGGGGGAGACCGCCGTGGGGATGTACCACTCCAGCCCGGATTTCTCCGCTTTCGGGGCCGGCTATAAGGCCTTCCTGGATAAGCATCAGAAGAAATACGGAGAAAAGCCGATTGCTCCTTTCCACGCCCACGGCTATGACGCCGCCCTCATGATCTTCGCGGCCGTCGAGAAGGTGGGCATAAAAGGACCGGACGGAACCCTGTACATCGGCCGGCAGGCGCTCCGCGACGCCCTGTATGCCACCAAGAACCTGAGGGGTTTGACCGGCAACCTGAGCTGCGATGCCTTCGGGGACTGCGCCGACCCAAGGATCGCGGTTTACAAGACTTCCGAGGAAAATGTGAAGAAGCTGGTTATGCCCGATAAACCGTTCTGGACGCCCGTCGCCGCAGCCGCGTCTCCAGCCGAGAAAACACCAGCCAAAAAGGCTCCGGCCAAGAAGTAGCCGGACCCTTTCCCCCTAGCCGTCTCCCCTCGCCCCCTCCCTCTTCCTCCGGAGGAGAAGAAGGGGGAGGGGCCATTTCGGCGTTGGAGTAGGCCTCCAACCTGGAAATTTTCATGCGCAAGAACTGGAGAGAGAGAATTACGCTCACCGATATCCTCATGTGGCTGATCGGGGCGGCCATTCTGCTGCTGATCGTCTGGGGATCCGCCGCCACCCTGGCTTCCGGCCGGTACAGCGCTTACCACTGGTTTGATTTCGTAGTCTTCGGCCTGGCCCAGGGAAGTATCTACGCCCTCATCGCCCTGGGCTATACGATGGTCTACGGCACTCTGCGGATGATCAACTTTGCCCACAGCGAAGTCTTCATGAGCGGACCTTACACCGCCTATTTTGTGGCTGCGGCTTTTTATTCCTCGGGGTTTCTGGATCAATATCCCATCCTCAGCCTGATCATCATTTTCCTGGTTTCCATGGCGATTTCCACCGGGATCGCTCTTTTATTGGAACGCGTCGCCTACCGCCCGTTGCGCAACGCCCCGAGACTGGTTCCCCTGATCACCGCCATCGGGGCTTCTTTCTTCCTCCAGTACACCTTCCGGGGGCTTTACGGCTCCGGTTTCCAAGCCTACCCGGTGGTGAAGATCCTCGAAGGCCAGTGGATGGTCGGAGAGTTTCGGGTCCTGAAGTTTCAGGCGGTGGTGATCCTGGCGGCCGCCCTCATGATGGCGGCCCTCTACGCCTTTGTCCAGAAGACCAAGATGGGCAAGGCGATTCGCGCCGTTTCCGAGGACCCGGAAGCCTCTTCCCTTATGGGGATCAGCATCGACCGGATGATCGTGACGACCTTCTTCATCGGCGGTATGTCGGCCGGCGCCGCCGGGGTGCTGTACGCGCTGATGTTCAAGCAGGTCCATTTCTTCATGGGGTTTATCCCCGGCATCAAGGCTTTTACCGCCGCCGTCCTCGGCGGGATCGGGAATATTCCCGGGGCCATGCTCGGAGGGATCTTCCTGGGCCTGGTCGAGTCGGTCGGTCCCAGTCTGTTCCTGGACGGCCTGGGGATCGTGGCTCCCTATCAGCTGAAGGATGCCATTGCCTTCACCCTGCTGGTGCTCGTTCTGATCTTTAGACCGACAGGTTTACTGGGAGAAAGATTGGCCGGCAAAAAAGCCTAAGCCTATGAAATTCCAAGCACCAAATCCCAAATAAATTCCGATTTCGCAAATTCCAATAACCGAACGGGGTTTGGAGATTGGAATTTGGATATTGTTTGGAATTCGGTGCTTGAGATTTGGGATTTCGCGATTTTCCTCGAATAAGAAAGCAGAGAGATGAAACCTGGCTTTGGCCTCTGGCAAAATGGAATTAAGATGGGCCTGATCATCGGCGCGGTGGCGGTTCTTCTGGGGCTGATCGGCATGGTGGAGGCTTTCAGCCAGCGATCCATCATCAGCGGCGTCATCTCCATGGGCCATACCCTTCTCCTGCTGGTCGTCATGTTCGGAGGGTACCTGGCGGCAAGACGCACGACCCGGGCAGCGCCGGGGAAAGCATTGACCAACAGCCTGCTATCAGGTCTGGTTTCTGGAATTATGGTGGCTCTCCTGGTGGCGCTGGGGAGCACGGTCAACCTCCGCAAAATCTTCATCAACGCCTCCCCTCTTCTTTATAAACTGCTCATCTTCGACGCGGGGATTCCGGACGGGCTGATCCTCCTCCCGGGAATGGGTGCCCTGAGCGGTCTTTTGGCCGGCCTTTTTTTCCTCTCTCCCTCCCTTCCCCGCAGGGTCTTGGGGACCTCTCTGGGATGCATGGTACTGGCCGGCGTCCTGCAGGACCTGCTCCGTCCCACCTTTGCCCTCTGGGGGCCTCTGGCGGCGATCAATGACTGGCTCTACGCGGCAAACGGCCTGACGCTGGAGGGGGGGATCTCGCTGTTTATCGGAATCGCCCTGGTAACTTTTTTCTGGGCCAGGCGGGAAGGCGCTCTGCGGGCGGGCTTTCAGCAAATGTCTCCGGGCAGGCAGCGGGGGCTCCGTTTTGCCGCCTGGGCCCTGCTGGTTTTCCTCCTTCTGATCCTGCCCCAGATTCTCGGGCTTTTTCTGAGCGAGGTGCTGACCATCGTAGGGCTGTATGTTCTCCTCGGGCTGGGGCTGAACATCGTCGTGGGCTATGCCGGCCTCCTGGACCTCGGGTACGTGGCCTTTTTCGCCATCGGGTCCTATACCGTGGCTCTGTTGACTTCCCCGGAGCTGGGTTTCTTCCATTTCTCCTTCTGGGGAGCCCTGCCTTTGGCAATCCTCCTGGGAGTCCTTTTCGGGGTGCTCCTGGGGATCCCGGTTCTCAAGATGCGGGGCGACTACCTGGCCATCGCCACTCTGGGGTTTGGAGAGATCATCCGGATTCTCGTGCTGTCGGATTTTCTGCGACCCTGGCTGGGGGGCGCCCAGGGGGTCGGGAAGATTCCCAAACCCTCCATCCTGGGGATGGAGCTTTCCACCCCGCAGCAGATTTACTACCTGATCTTGGCCGGCTGCCTGCTGGTCGGGTTCATCTCCTGGCGCTTAAGGGATTCCCGGCTGGGCCGCGCCTGGATGGCCCTGCGGGAGGATGAGGATGTGGCCCAGGCCATGGGAATCAACCTGGTGGCCACCAAGTTATTGGCCTTTGCCACGGGGGCGGGCTTTTCCGCCTTGAGCGGGGCCATCTTTGCCACGAAGCTGGGCTCCGTCTATCCTCACAGTTTCAACGTCATGATCTCCATCAACATCCTCTGCGTCATCATCGTGGGGGGGATGGGAAGCATCCCCGGGGTCATCGTGGGGGCGATCGCCCTCGTGGGTTTGCCCGAGCTCCTGCGGGAGTTTGCCGAGTACCGGCTGCTCGTTTATGGGGCCGTACTGGTGGCCATGATGCTCCTGCGGCCCGAGGGGCTTTGGCCGGAGGTAAAACGCCGCCGGGAGTTGAGAGGGGAAGAAACCGGAGAGATCGAGAACCAGCCTCCTGCAGGGTAAGAGCCGGAAAGGGGGCCTTCCTCTTCGGGGGGCAAATGGGATTTTGAATTTTGGGAAATCGAACTTGTTTCGGGTTTTGAATTTCGAGTTTCGGGGTTGAAGGGGACCGGCCGGTCCCCGGCAAGGCCGGCTGGGGAAAAGGCTATGGCGATTCTTTCGGCGAGGAAAGCGACCAAACGATTCGGCGGCCTGGTGGCCGTGCAAGAACTGGACATCGAAGTCCAAGAGAAGAGCATTCACAGTATCATCGGGCCCAACGGAGCGGGCAAGACGACCTTCTTCAACTGCGTGACCGGTTTTTACCGGGCGGAAGAAGGAGAGATTCTGTTCCTCGAACATTCCTTGGTTGGGCTCCTCCCCGATCAGGTCGTCCGTCTGGGAATCACCCGCACATACCAGAATATTCGTCTTTTCCCCAACCTGACGGTGACGGAAAACGTTCTGGTAGGGCTCCATGGCCACCTGAAAGCCGGGTTTTTCGGGATCGTCGCCGGTTCCCCGGCGACCCGGAAGGAGGAAGAAGAAGCGGCGGAGGAAGCCCGGAGGATTCTGGGTTTCGTGAATCTTGCGGGGAAGGGCGACCTCCTGGCCAAGAACCTTCCTTACGGCGACCAGCGGAGGCTGGAGATTGCCCGAGCCCTGGCCACCCGTCCTCAGCTCCTTCTTCTGGATGAACCCACCGCAGGCATGAATCCCAGGGAGACCCAGGAGATGATGGATTTCATCCGCCGCCTGCGGGATGAACTGGGGATCACCATTCTGCTCATCGAGCACCAGATGAGGGTGGTGATGGGCATCTCCGAGACGGTGACCGTCCTGGACTATGGAAAAAAGATTGCCGAAGGAACCCCTGTGGAAATAAGAAGCAATCCGGTGGTGATCGAGGCTTATCTGGGAAGGGGAGGGGCCTCTCAATGAACTCCAGGAAATAATCGAACCGCCGCCCAGGAAATCGATAGGTCCGTTTTTATGGCCATGCTCGAAGTGGAAAACATTCATACCTACTACGGACACATTCATGCCCTAAAGGATGTTTCTCTGTCGGTGGACAAGGGGGAAATCGTCACCCTGATCGGAGGCAACGGGGCGGGAAAGAGCACCACCCTCAAAACCATCAGCGGCCTCCTGAAACCGCGGCAGGGGTCGATCCGTTTGGAAGGGGAGGACCTGACTCGTTTGCCTGCTCACGAGGTCGTGACCAAGGGAGTGGTCCAGGTTCCCGAAGGCCGACGGATCTTCGGCCGCCTCTCGGTCCTGGAGAACCTGGAGTTGGGGGCCTTTTCCATCAGCGATCGCAAGTGGATCAGCGACAACCTCAAGAAAGTCTTCTCCCTTTTCCCCCGTCTTCAGCAGCGCAGCCATCAAATTGCCGGAACCCTCAGCGGAGGGGAGCAGCAGATGCTGGCCACCGGGCGGGCGTTGATGTCCAACCCCCGGGTCCTTCTCCTGGATGAACCTTCCATGGGGCTGGCCCCGGTCCTGGTGGACAGTATCTTCGACACGATCCACCAGCTTCATGCCGGTGGAACGACCATCCTCCTGGTGGAACAGAACGCCCGCATGGCTCTCCAGGTCGCCGGTCGGGGGTACGTTCTCCAGACCGGAGCGGTGGTGCTCAGCGATACGGCGGAGAACTTGCGCCAGAATGAGATGGTGCGCCAGGCCTATCTGGGAGAATAAAACGGATCATTGCGCATTGCCGATTGCGAATTGCGCATTTCGCATTGCGCATTGACTTGTCTGCAATTCGCAATTCCCAATTCGCAATGCGCAATTAAAGGAGGGTAGGCTGTTTTGCCGGTCCCTCTTTTTTTTATTTTCCGAAAAGGGTATATTTCGGTTGGGGGATCTTTTTATCTGCTGTAAAATAGGGCAGAATTAGCCCCTTTATCAGAAATCAGGAATCGCCGACGATGAGTATCTACGGCATACCTTCAGCATTGGCTTTCGCCATCAACCTGACCCTCTGCCTGATCGTCTTCCTCGACAATCCCAAGGGGATGGTGAACCGGGTCTTCACCCTGCTCATCCTTTCCTTTGTGGCCTGGAACGCCGGCGAATTGATCATGATCAACAGCGACCTCCATTCCATGGCCCTGGTGGGGGTGAAAGTCATCTTTGCCGGGGTTTTCCTTTTTCCCGCCTTCTTCCTCCATTTTTCTTACGTCTTCCCCGAGAAGATGACCCGGTTTTTCGAGGGCTGGCGCAGCCTGATCCTCTATGCCGGACCGGTGGCGTTCCTGATTCCCTTCATCCTCCTCCTCCACGTGGACATCGGTCGGGTGGTGAAGATCGGGTCCATCTTCTATTACGTCTTTACTTTCCATGGCCCCCTCGAATCTCAGCTCTTGGCCCTGGTCCTGAGCCTGATCGGCCTCGGGTATTTCACCTGGGGGGTGGTCAACTTCATCGTTTCCTACGGGCACACGAAGATCGCCCGCCAGCGCCTGCAGATCCTCTACCTCCTGGTGGGAATCATCTCTATGTTCCTCATCGGGCTGATCCTGCATGTGATGAACTATTTCTTCAACCTCGGCTACTCTTTCTTCTTCGTGGCCAGCCTTTACTCCTTGCTCATCAGTTTCTTCTTCGCTTTGGCCATTGTGAAATACCGCCTCGTGGACATCCACTTCATCATCCGGGGGGGGATTCTGTATTCGCTCCTCTCGGGCTTGGTCCTGGTCATCTACGTCCTCTTCATCAAGAACGTGTGCGATATTCTGGCCAGGAAAATCGAAACCAACTCCCTGCTGGTGGAAGCCACCATGGTGCTGGTCCTGGTCTTCCTCCTGCGCCCCCTGGAAAGAAAAGTGGAAGAGTTCATCGACCGCTTTTTCTACCGGGAGAGGTATTTTTTCCGTCTCCAGTTCCTTGAGTTCACCCGCACCCTGCTGAACCTCCTGGACCTCCAGACCTTACTCGAGGCAACCGGGACCTTTATCTCCCAGGCCCTGGTGGCGGACCGGGTGGGGATTTGGATCCTGGAGAGCGAGTCGGAATGCTACCGTCTCCTCAGCCACAAAGGGTCTCCCGGGGAGCGCTATTTCGCCGCGGACAGCCCTTTCATCAGTTACCTGAAAAAATCCGAAAGGGCGGTGGAGCTGGAGACGGTGAAGAATTTCGGGGCTCTGCAGCCCGAGGCCCAGGGAATGATCGAGGCTCGTCTTTCCCTGGTTCTTCCCCTGGAGTGGGAAGAGGGGTTGCTGGGGTTCATCCTGGTGGGGGAGAAGAAGAACGCCAAGAACTTCACCATCATGGAGATTGAAGCCCTGGAGGCCCTGGCTCCGGCAGTGGCCATGGCCATTTCCCGGGCCCGTCTGTACCAGGACCTGAAGAAAAAAGACTGGCAGATGATGCAGGCCGAAAAACTGGCCGCCCTGGGGGAGATGGCCGCCTCCTTCGTCCATGGAATCCGGAATCCTCTGGGAATCATTCTGGGCTCGGCGGAGACTCTCAAGAAGAAAGTCCCCCAGCCGGTCCAGGAGGAGATGATCCAATTCATCGGCGAGGAGTCGGACCGGATCAACCGGATGCTGACCAACTTCCTCGAATTTGCCAAGCCAAAACCTCCCGTGTTCCAGGAAGTGGACCTGAAGGAGGTCCTCGACCGAACCCTGGACTGGATATCCATCCCGGCCCGCAAGCAGCAGGTCCGGATCCTGAGGGAATATCCCCAGGAAAAAATCCTCATGCCCGTGGACCCCGAGCAGATCCGGGAGGCCCTGGTGAACCTGGAGATGAACGCCCTGGAAGCCATGCCCCAGGGGGGTACGCTGCGGATCATCCTGAACCAGAAAGATGACCGGGAGGTGGCTATTCGTATCAGTGACACGGGAAAAGGGATTGCCCCGGGGGCGGAGTCCAAGATCTTCGACCCCTTCTTCACGACCAAAGAAAGGGGAACGGGTCTGGGACTTTCCATCGTTCACTCCGTGGTCAAGAACCACGGAGGAGCCATCTCCGTCACCAGCAACAATGGGGAAGGAACCACCTTTACCCTCAATCTGCCTTTCCCCAAGGCGATCATGGGATGCTTCGGGGCGGTCGGGTCTGTCCGGGCATCGGAGAAATGAAGAGCAAATTATTCACGGCAGAGATCGCGAAGAAGAAAAATAGAAGAAATAATAGGATTCGAGGAGGTCATTTTTTTGTATGGAGAATATCTTAATGCGTATTCTCTCTTCGCTCTCTGCATGCTCGGTGGTGAAAGGTTTAAGGGTGTATGAAACCAAGAATCCTGATCGTAGACGATGAAGCCCGGATGCAGCGGCTCTTCGAGATCAACCTGGGCCCGAAGTACGANNGTTCACCGCATCTATCCCGATCTCCCCATCATCATCATGACCGCTTATGGCACCGTGGAGGGTGCGGTTCAATCCATGAAAGAGGGGGCGGTCGATTATATCCTCAAGCCGATCAAGATGGAGGAGATGGAGCTGCTCATCGAGAAGACCCTTTCCGTGCGCCAGCTCCAGGACGAAAACCTTTCCCTGCGAAAAGAGCTGCAGAGCGTCTACGGTCCGGCCAATATTGTCGGAAATCACCCGGCTATGCAGAAGATCATGCTGCTGATCGGCCAGGTGGCCGGGACCAAAGCCACGGTGCTGATTCAGGGGGAGAGCGGGACCGGCAAAGAGATCGTCGCGCGGGCGATTCACTACCAGAGCGACCGGGCGAGCAAGCCTTTTGTGGTGATCAATTGCGCCGCCATCCCCAGCAATCTCCTGGAAAGCGAACTTTTCGGCCATGAGAAAGGGGCCTTCACCGGAGCGATCAAAACCAAGAAGGGGCGCCTGGAACTGGCCGATCAGGGAACTCTCTTCCTGGATGAAATCGGAGAAATGCCCAAAGAACTTCAGGTGAAGATCCTTCGGGTTCTGGAAGAGCAGAAGTTCCAGAGAGTGGGCGGCACCGAGGATGTGGAGGTGGACAACCGAATTCTTGCCGCCACCAACAAAGACCTGAAACAAGCGGTGGAGGCCAATTCTTTCCGGGACGACCTCTATTACCGCCTGAACGTAATCACCATTTCCATCCCGCCCCTGCGGGAAAGAAAGGAAGACATTCCGCTCCTCATCGATTATTTTCTGAAGAAACATCGGGACACCTTCAAGAGCCGGGCGACCGGGGTGGAAGAAGAGACCCTGAAATTATTGGCCGATTACCCCTGGCCGGGAAACGTGCGGGAGCTGGAGAATACCCTCGTTCGAGCCATGATCCTCTCGGCCTCTGACTTGATTCAAGTCGAGGATCTGCCGGATGAAATGCGGCGGGAAGAGGTGCAGGAAGGAATGAAGCTGCCCGCCGACCGGGAAGCGCTGAAGCAGATGAAAAAAGAGGTCCAGCAGAAGGCCAAGGAAGAGATTGAGAAAAAATTTATCATCGAAGCCCTCCGGCAGGGAGGGGGGAATGTCCTCCGTTCGGCGGAAAGGGTGGGAATGGACCGCAGGCAATTTCAGAATCTGATCCGTAAATACGGGATATCCAGAAAGGATTTTTTGAGAGACTAAGGCGAAAGAAGGCCGGCTAGGTGCGAAAGATTAAGTGTAAAGTGCGAATAAAATGGGCGCACCATTAACTACATAACTTTAATGCTTTTTCCAAATTCATCCCCTTGTACTTCCCAAACATTCGCGCTCCATCT
This sequence comes from Syntrophaceae bacterium, assembly GCA_003154025.1. Next base: position 15,350 of record PMCE01000351.1, on the reverse strand, counting down.
GGTTCTTTCCCTTCCGAGATAAAATAAAAATAAATAAAATCACGATGTTATAAATTAAATTCGGGAATTCCTGTTGGCTTGGATCTTGCCTGTAAATCCCTTAAAAGGAATTAATAGGGAGGATACTATCATGGCCATTGGAGACCTGATTCGCAGCCTGAAAAAAAAGGCCTCTCTCAAAGATTTGGGAAAGGTCGAGCCTTATTATCCCCCGACCCAGAATGTTCCCATCGGACTCCCCAAGGAAGTCGAAAGCCTGTGCCCGGAGTGTGGAAAGATCATCCAGGCTAGTATCCTGGAGAGGAATGGGAAGGTCTTCATGGAAAAGACCTGCCCGGAGCACGGGTTCGTCCGGGACTTGGTCTACTCGGACGCCGAACTCTACAAGAAGTGCGAACGCTGGACGTATGAGGACGGAGACGGAATCTTAAACCCCCAGATCACCGGAGCCAAAGTCTGCCCGAGCGACTGCGGCCTGTGCGACCTGCACATCAGCCCGCCGACCCTGGCCAACATCGATCTGACCAACCGGTGCAACCTGCGCTGCCCTATCTGCTTTGCCAACGCCAACGTGCAGGGATATGTGTACGAGCCCACCTACGAGCAGGTGGTGCAAATGCTTACCCTGATGCGCAACGTAAAGCCCTTTTTCCCGCCGGCCATCCAGTTTTCCGGGGGAGAGCCGACCCTTCACCCGCGCTTCCTGGACATCCTGAAGGCGGGCCGGTCCATGGGCTTCAGCCACCTGCAGATCGCGACCAACGGGATCCGGATCGCCAAGGACCCGGAATTTGCCAAGAAGGCCAAAGAGTCCGGCCTCTACACCATGTATCTGCAGTTCGACGGGACCGGCGATGAGGTCTACAAAAAGACCCGCGGGCTTTCCGGCCTCTGGGAGTTGAAACAGAAGGCGGTGGAAAACGCCCGGACCGCGGACCTGCGCGTCGTCCTGGTGCCCACCATCATCAAAACGATCAACGACGATCAGGTGGGAAAAATCTTCCAGTTCGCCGTCGACAACTCCAACGTGATCAGCGGAATCAGCTATCAGCCCGTGGCCTTCACCGGTCGAATCCCCACGGAAGAGCGGGAACGGCAACGGTATACCCTGTCGGACCTGGCCAAGGACCTCGAGAGCCAGACCGGTTACCTAAGAGCGCACGAGGACTGGTACCCCCTGGCGGTGACTTCGCCCTTCTCCAAGCTCCTCACCTCCATCTGGAAATACGATGTGGCCAAGATTACTTCCCACTCCGACTGCGGGATCGGCTCCTACATCTTCGTGAACCGAAAAACGAGAAATGCGATCCCCATCACCCAGGCGGTCGACATCGAGGGGTTCACCGGGGAGCTGAACAAGCTGATGAAGCAGAGGATCGCCAACATCCGCGCGCTCACCGCCCTCAGCGCCCAGCACCTGCTGAAGAAGTTCTTCCGCGAAGACCGGGTCAAGGACGGGTTGACCGCGGAGATCTGCCTGGAGCTCTTCCAAGGGGTCGTGGACAAAGAAGCCCAGCGGCGGGTGGAACTGGTTTACAACTGGGACATGCTCATGGTGGGCGGCATGCACTTCCAGGATTCCTACAACTACAACGTGGACCGGGTGAAGCGCTGCGCCATCCATTACGCCGCCCCCAACGGGAGGATCTATCCCTTTTGCACTTACAATTCCGGGCCGGTCTTCCGGGAGAAGATCGAACGCCAATTCTCCATTTCCCTGGAAGAATGGCGAAATCGGAACCGGGGGGCGGAAGAGGCGGATTACTATCTCTGCCGGACGTAAATATCCGGGGTATCCGCAGATTACGCAGATTTCGCAGAGATATGAAGGTTACTGATAAGAATAGCCGGTCAATCCTTCAAGCCCCGATGAGTTCCTCCGCGGTTCGAAGATCGAGAAAAGAAGAACAGGCAAGAAACATCAGGAAACCGGCAACGAACACCCGGCACCGCATTTTTGCCCGGCACTCAGAACTCAGGACTCAGCAATGTCTTTGGGCGGTTCGGGCTTCGCTCCCGGACCCTCCTGTTTGGGCGGTTGCGGTTGGGCGGGGGGGTGGGGAGAGGGGGCTTGGTAGTAACGATAGAGGAGAAGAATACCGATAATCACCAGGATGGTGGGCCAGACCAGGTCGCTCCACGCTTCGACCTCCGGGAAGAAGGCGATGACGAAGTTGACGAGGAAGAGAATGACCCCGATCCCGCCGACGATCCAGCTGGCCAAGCTTTGGGAGTTGGATAGAAAAAGGCCGATCCCGATCACCACCAGGATCAGCGGCCAACTGATATAGATCTCCAGGACGATCAACCGGTCCAGGATGAACAAAGCCCCCACCGTCAGCAGAACCAATCCACCAATCAACTGTCCCTTCTTGGACCGCATTCCGTCTTTCCTTTTTTTCTTTCTTCTATTTGAATTTTACTAACACGTCTGGTAATGTAAATCAAGAAAAAAGCTTTCAGCGNNCGCTCAGGTCTCATAAGGGATGGCTGTATGCTGAACGCTGAGCGCTATTCTTATGCTTTCATTCATCGAAAAATTAAAACGCCACCGCTACTACGCCCCGCAGGTCGTCTACCATCAGCCTTTTCCCCCGCAGAAGGCATCTTTTTCCCGACTGGAAACGGACTTTCCCCCGGCCTTGGCCCGGGCCCTGGAAAGGTTGGGAATCCACCGGCTTTATTCTCACCAGGTGGAAGCCGTGGAGAAAGTTCGCCGGGGGAAAAACGTGGTCATTGCCACTCCCACGGCCAGCGGGAAGACGTTGACCTACAACCTTCCCGTGGTCGAAAAACTGCTCCAGAGCCCGGAGGGAAAAGCCCTCTACCTCTTCCCCCTGAAGGCCCTGGAACAGGACCAGCTGAAGGCTTTTCAGGAGTTCGTTCAGCCTTTCCAGCAGCCCCTTCCCCTCAAGGCGGAGATCTACGACGGGGACACCTCCAGCTACCGCCGCCGGAAGATCCGCGAGTCCATCCCCCCGGTCCTCATCTCCAACCCGGACATGGTCCATCTCAGCCTGCTCCCTTTCCATGCCCAGTGGGAGGGCTTCTTCCGCAACCTGAAATTCGTGGTCATCGACGAACTGCACACCTACAAGGGGATTTTCGGGTCTCACCTGACGCAGGTTCTGCGCCGGCTGGAACGGGTCTGCGACTTCTACGGGGCTATCCCCCAGATCATCGCCTGTTCGGCCACCATCGCCAATCCCCAGGCTTTTGCCGAGAAGCTGACCGGACTTCCCTTCGAAGCCGTGACCGAAAGCGGAGCCCCCCGGTCGGGAAGGCATTTTCTTTTCCTGAACCCCAACACCAGCCCCTACACGCTGGCGGCCAAACTCTTCCTGGAATGCATCGACGCCGGGTTCCGCACCCTCGCTTTCACCCAGGCCCGCAAGATCACCGAGCTGCTCCATACCTGGGTGCTGAAGGACCGGCCGGACCTGCGGGACCGGGTGAGCTCGTACCGGGCCGGCTTCCTTCCCGAGGAGCGGCGGGAGATCGAATCCCGCCTGGTCTCGGGCCAGCTTCGGGGAGTGATCTCCACCAGCGCGTTGGAACTGGGGATTGACATCGGCGGGCTCGACGTGTGCATCCTGGTCGGATACCCGGGAACGATCGCCGCCACCTGGCAAAGGGGAGGACGGGTGGGGCGGGCCGACCGGGAATCCTTGATCGCCCTGATTGCCCAGCCCGATGCCCTGGACCAGTATTTCATGCACCACCCCCAGGATTTTTTCGGGCGGGGGTTCGAGAGCGCCGTGGTGGACCCGGACAATTCCGTGGTGGTCTCCAAACACCTGGTCTGCGCCAGCGCGGAGATTCCCCTGCGGATGGACGAGTCGATCATCCCGGTGCAGAATTACACTTCTCTCCTGGACCAGCTCGTCTCCGACGGCGAGCTCCTGAAGAGCGCCTCCGGGCGGGAATGGTTCTCCCACCGCTTAAACCCCCATCGCCTGGTGGACATCCGCAGCGCCGGAGAAGGGTTTACCATCTTCGAGGAAGAGACCAAGCGTTTGATCGGCCAGATCGGCGTGCCCCGGGTCTACAGCGAATGTCACCCCGGAGCCATCTACCTCCACCGGGCCGAACCCTACCTGGTAACTCATCTGGATCAGGGGAAGCGGGAGGCCTGGGCCAAGCAGGCCGAAGTGGACTATTACACCCGGGCGCTTACGGAAAAAGAAACCGAAATCCTCTCCGTGGTCCGGACTCAGTCCTTTCCCCACTTCACGGCCTGCTACGGCAGGCTGAAAGTCACGGAGCGGGTGCGGGGATTCGAAAAACGACGCATCTTCGGACAGGATCTCCTCAGCGTGCACGAGCTGGAGATGCCTTCCCACGTCTTCGAGACCATGGGACTCTGGATCGTTCTTCCCGGGGAGATGGCCCAGAAGTTGAAGGAAGAGGGGCTTCATTTCATGGGGGGAATCCATGCCGTCGAGCACGCCTCCATCGCTCTTTTCCCCCTCTTTGCCCTCTGTGACCGCAATGACGTGGGGGGCATCTGCTACCCCATTCATCCCCAGTTGGAAAAGCCGGCCATCTTCATCTACGACGGATACCCGGGGGGAGTGGGGCTGGCGGATTACGGCTACGGGGTGGTCGAAAAACTCCTGAGAAAGACCCTGGCGTTGATCCATGAGTGTCCCTGCGTGGATGGATGTCCTTCCTGCGTCCACTCCCCTAAGTGCGGTTCGGGCAACAAGCCCTTGGACAAGAGGGCCGCGGAATATGTCCTGGAATGGCTTCTGGGTGAAGCCAAACCGGAAAAAAGGAAGGTCTCGGGGGCCCAGGCCACCTTCCTTTCTCCCGAACCCTCTCCAGCCGAACCCGAGCCGGTGGAACCGAAGGCCGTTACCGTGGCCCCCACTCCTTCCTGGCTGCGGGAAGAACTGGGGCGGCATCGCATCCTCATCGTGGATGTGGAAACCCAGCGGAGCGCAGAGGAAGTGGGGGGCTGGCACAACAAACACCTGATGCGGGTCGCCGCGGCGGTGGCCTATGACTCCATGGAAGATACCTACCTGACATTCCAGGAGGACCGCGTTCACGAGCTGATCGAGAAATTGAAAGCGGGAGATTTGGTTGTCGGGTTCAACATCGTCGATTTTGATTACCAGGTGTTGAAGGCCTATACCTCCTTCCGATTTCAACAGCTCAGGACCTTTGACCTCCTGCAGGAGGTTTCCCGCCAGCTGGGATACCGCCTCTCGCTGGGCCATTTGGCCCACAAGACCCTCAACACCGAAAAATCCGCCGACGGCCTTCAGTCTCTCCAGTGGTTCAAGGAAGGGAAAATGGACGAAATCATCACCTACTGCAAGAAAGACGTGGAGATCACCAAAGACCTGTTCCTTTTCGGCCTGGCCAACGGGTACCTTCTCTTCGAGACGAAAGCAGGGCAACGGGTGAGACTGCCGGTGGACTGGAAGCTGGAAAAGATCTTGGGAAAAGAATAGGCGCAAGGGGGCACAAGGGTCAAGGCACAAGGTACAAGGTTCAGGGCTCAAGGCACAAGGCAAAAGGCAAAGATCAGGTGCTTTTTGATGCCCATTCCCTCTATCCTTTTTTGCCTTGTGCCCTGTGCCTTTTGCCTTGCGCCTTGTACCCTTTGCCTTGAGCCGCTTCTTAGCACACCCTGCACAGCAGGATGGGTACGGTCGCCGTATGGATGATCTTGTTGGCCACGCTCCCCATGACGAACTGCGGCAGGCCGGTGCGTCCATGGGTGGACATGGCGATCAAGTCAAATCCCCGGTCCCGGGCGTGATCGACGATCTCCTGGGCATCGTGCCCGTAGCGGACCACCGATTTCACCTTCACCCCCACACTCTTCAGGTTGGCCTCTACCTTGGCCAGATACTCCTCCGCCTCTCGGATCACGTTCACCTGATGTTGAACCGGGTCTATTCCCGGGAAGGTGTGGGCCAGGGCCACACGGATGAGAGTCACTTCGCCGTCGTGAATCTTGGCCAGCCACTCCACGCGGGGGACGATTCCCTCGGCCAATTTGGAACCATCCAGGGGAACCAGAATCTTTTTAAACATGAAAACCTCCCTCCTTGATTGCGAATTGTAAATTTCGCATTGTGAATTTCAAAAACCAAAAAGGTTTGATCTCTATCGTTCACTGCGCAAGGTGCAATTCGCAATGCCCAATGGATTTCCCCTTTATTCGATTTTACCTCATTCTCGGAATTGGAGATCAATCATTCCTGCGGAGGACCTTCTGGGAGAAGACAGCCACGCCCACGAGGGCCAAGCCGACCATATCATAAGTCAAGGATGGATAGACCAGGGCCAAGCCGGCGACGATCAGAATGGCCCGCTCATACCCTTTGGCTTTCTTGAACATCCACCCGTCCATTCCGGCGGCCAGGGCGAAAATTCCCACCAGGGCGGTAATGAAGGTCCAAATGATATCGAAGGGGGTCCCCTTGAAGAGAAGGGCGACTCCGTCGGGATGCAGGGTGAAGTTGAAAGGGACCAGGAAGGCCGGGAGGGTGTACTTCCAGGCCTGCATGGTGGTCTTGTAGGGATCCCCCCCGGTGAGGGCNNGGCCGGAGCGGCGATGACCGCGCAGATGATGTAGGAAGCGGTGACCGGGACGGCCAGCCCGATGATCCAGACCACCAGGGCGGTGAAGACGGCGGTCAGCAGCAGGTTACCGCCGGCATAGTCGATGACAATGGAGCTGAACTTCAGGCCCAGACCGGTGAGCGTAACCACCCCCACGATGATTCCGGCAGAGGCGCAGGTTGCGGCCACGGAGAGGACCCCGATCGATCCCCCCCGGAGGGCGGCGATCAGCTTTTTCGGGACCAGAGCCGTGTCCCGGCGGATGAAGCTGACGCCGCCTGCGATCACCGTAGACCAGAACACGGCCATGATGGGGGTGTAGCCCAGAACCATGATGGCCACGATGGCGATGAGAGAGGTGAAATGGAACCCGTACATGCGGGTGAGGCCCCACAGGGAGTAGGTCCGGTCGAAAGCGATCGTCTTGGTGCCGAACTTCTTGGCGTCGAACTCCACCATGAGGAAGATGGCCCAATAATACAGGATGGTGGGGATGCTGGCCATGACGATGACATCCAGGTAGGAGATCTTCAGGAATTCGGCGATGAGAAAGGCGGCGGCTCCCAGGACCGGGGGAGAGAGGATGGCTCCGATGCCGCCGGCCGAAAGAAGTCCCCCGGCTGCCTCTTTGCTGTAGCCGGCCTTGGCCAACATGGGGTAAGCCACCGAGCCGAGGGTCACCGTGGTGGCCACTCCGCTGCCGGAAGGGCCCCCGAGAAGGAAGGAGGCGAGGACCACGGTCCGCCCGGCTCCGGTGGGCTTTCCCCCCATGGCGCAGAGGGAAAAGTCGATGAAAAATTTCCCCGCCCCGGAATACTCCAGGAAGGCTCCGTAGATGGTAAAGAGAATGATAAAGGTGGAAGAGACGTCGATGGGGACGCCAAAGATGCCTTCCAGGGTCATGTACATGTGTCCGACCAGCCGGTCCAGCCCGTATCCCCGGTGCGTCCAGGGGGGCGGCAGCCAGGGCCCGACGAAGGCGTAGGCCAGAAAACACCCGACGACGGTGGGCAGGATCCAGCTGGTGGTCCGTCGGGTGGCCTCCAGGACCAGGAGGATCAGAAGGGTACCAAAGAAGAGGTCTAAATCCGTCGGGGTCACCGAGCGGTAGATGAACTCTTCGAAGTCGACAAAGATGTAAACAACGGTGGCCACACCCAGCAGGGAGAGGATGTAGTCGTACCATAAAACCCGGTGCCGGAGCCGTTTCACGGAAGGGAAGACCAGGAAGATGAGGAAGAGGACGAACATGACGTGGATTCCGCGAAGAATCTGGGTCATGACCACCCCGATGGCCGCATAGAGGTGGACAAGGGACATGACCACCGCCACCACGGTGATGAACGTTCCCATGGGGCCCGCCAGCCGACGGGACGGACCTTCTTCCTCCTCGATAAAAGCTTCGGCTTTCTTCAGGCGCTCTTCGGTGATGTACTCTTCTTCCTGTTCCGGTAGGGCTTTTTTCTCCTCTGCCATCAGCCTCTCTCCTTTTTTCCTGAGGACAGGAGATATCGCCCCCGGGTCATGCGCACCACCCGGACTTCCAAACGATCTCCCGGTTCCCCCAGCTCTCCCAAAGATATCTGCCGATTTGCCCAGGAGAGGACCTGGGCCTGGGACATTCCCAGACGCAGCACAAAAGATTTCAGGGTTCGATTGACCGGATAATATTCCTTCTCTTCTTCAAACCCGTAATAAGCGGCCACGGCCGGACTCCGGGTCCGCACTCCCAGCAAGAGGATCTCTTCCCCCTCTCCCACCTGGAAATCCTCGGCCGCCGGTTGAAGGTAAATGGAGTTGATGTAGGAGAGGGAGAAGCGGGCCGCCGGTGCGGTCCGGATCAAGAGCTTGGCCGGGTGCTCGGTGTTTTCCACCTGCAGCACACATACCTCCTGAAAGGCCAGGGTGATCCCCCCGCCCAGAAGGATGAACAAGGATAGAAGAATGAGCCAGCCTCGGGTTTTCATCCATGGAGCTTGGTTTGACCGGCCGCGGGATTCAGCGGTCCGGCTTCAATTCAGCTTGATCCCCTTCTCCTGGTAAAACTTAATAGCCCCGGGATGGAAGGGAATGGGGGATCCCACCGTGGCCGTAGCCAGGGTGAAATTGCTGGCTTCCTTGTGGACAGCTACCAGTTCGGGCTGGTGTTCCAAGAGGGTCTTGAGGATGTTATAGACCAGCCCGGCATCCATCTTCTCCCGGCAGATGAGCAGGTTGGCCACGTACGCCACGGGGACATCGCTGTCCATCTGGGCGTAAGTGGACTTGGGGATGATATGCTTGAAGTAGATAGGACCGTATTTCTGGGTCAGCTGGTCAAGATGCTCGGCACAATTCAAGACCCGGATTTTGACTCCCGGAGTGGCCGCCAGGTCCATGACCGCTGCCGTCGGAAGGCCGCCCGTCCAGCCGAAAGCGTCCACTTTCCGGTCCTTGATGGCACCCACGGACTCGGCCACCCCTAACCGTTCCCGCTTGATATCCTTGTCCGGGTTGATGCCGTAGCTCTCCAGGACCCTCAATGCCATGACTTCGGTTCCGCTTCCCGGGGACCCGGTGGAGACCCGTTTCCCCTTGAGGTCGGAGAGGGATTTGATTCCCAGGCCCTCCAGGGTCACGAAGTGCATGTAATTCGAGTAGAGCACGGCCACGGTGCGGATGGCCTGGGGGCCGCCCGGTTTAAACCTCTCCAGCCCCTTGTAGGAATCATAGCCGGTGTCGGCCATGATCAGGGCCAAGTCGGCTTTTCCTGCGTGGACCAGCTTGCAATTGTCCACGGAAGCCGAGGTCACTTCGGCAGTGGCCTCGGTGTTGGGGACGGATTTCGAGATGACGTTGGCCATTCCCCCGCCCAGAGGATAATAGACCCCTCCGGTTCCTCCGGTGGCGATGGAGAGACGGGTGCCTTTGGTCTGGGCCCCTGCGGGGATGGAGGAAAAAAGAATAAAGGTGGCGACGATGAATAGAATGGAATAGAAGACTCTTCTTTGGGTCGGCATTTTCCCCTCCTCCGTCTTAGAATGACGCAAAGGGCATAGAGCATAGGGCATAGAGTAAGACTTCAGAAAACAACCGACCCCTTGCCCCGGCGCTATTTGCCCAATGCCAATAATCGTGGGACATAGATCATAGGGCATGGGGGAAAGAAGATAAGAACCAAAACTCTATGCCCTCTGCGCTATGCTCTATGCTGTCTTAAATGGCCTTGGCTTCTCTCAAACGGGCGATCTTCTCTTTATCGTAACCCAGGACATTCCTGAGGACTTCTTCCGTATGTTCTCCCAAGAGGGGAGGGGGGATTCGGTATTGGGGGGGGGTTGCGGAAAGTTTCAAGGGAGATCCTACGACCTTGAACTTGCCGACCTTCGGATGCTCCATCTCCACCAACATCTGGCGGGCCAGGACTTGAGGGTCCGCAAAGACCCGGTCGATGGTGTTGATGGGGCCTACGGGGATCTCCGCTTCGCTGAGAAGCTTGAGCCATTCTCCGGAGTCCTTCCGGAGGAAAACCTCCTGGAGGAGGGGGACGAGTTTTTTACGGTTTTCCACTCGCTTCGGGTTGGTGGCGTACAGGGGGTCATCCGTGAGGGGTTCGATCCCCGCCAATTTGCAGAATTTCCGCCATTGGTTGTCATTGCCGACGCCCAGGGCGATGTAGATGCCGTCTTTGGCCGCGAAGGTTTCGTAGGGGACGATGTTGGGGTGGGCGTTTCCCATGCGGCGGGGAACCTTGCCCGAGACCAGGTAATTACTCCCCTGATTGGCCAGCCAGGCCACCTGGGCGTCCAAAAGGGCCATATCGATATGCTGCCCCACGCCCGTTTTCTCCCGGTAATGAAGGGCGGCCAATATGGCGGAGCAGGCGAAGAGTCCGGCGGTGATGTCCACGATGGCCACCCCGACCTTCATGGGTGGGCCCTCTTCTTCCCCGATGATGGACATAAGCCCGCCCTGGGCCTGGAGGATGAAGTCGAATCCGGGCTGATCGCGATAGGGGCCGCTCTGCCCGTACCCCGTGACCGAAGCATAGATGATTTTGGGGTTCAGGGCCTTAATGTCCTCGTATCCCAGGTTCATCTTGGCCAAGTCACCGGGGAGGAAATTTTCCAGCAGGATGTCGCTCCGCTCCGCCAGCCGGCGGATGATCTCCTGCCCCTCCTTTTTTTTCAGGTCGACGGTGATGCCCTTCTTGTTCCGGTTGGTGCAGAGGTAATAGGCGCTCAGCTCCCCAACCCAGGGGGGGCCCCAGTGGCGGGTTTCATCCCCCACGCCCGGCCGTTCCACGCGGACGATTTCCGCGCCCAGGTCGCCGAGCATCATGCTGCAGTAGGGCATGGCCAGGACCCGGGAGAGGTCCAGAACTTTGAGGTCAGCCAGAGCCTGCGGCAAAAGGTTCTCCTCAAAAAAACCTCACCCGTCCCCTGCATCCAGAAGGGGGCGATCGGGTGAGGCGAAGGTCATTCCGGAGATCTGCTGGTCAATATGGGACTATCTCCTCCAGGATATTCCACGGCGGCGCCTTAGGATCTCAGCGGTTGGCCTTGCGGTATCCCAACTGGTCCATGGCGATGATGGTCTTCTGGATATTCGCCGTGCCCTCGACGATGGAGATCGATTTGGCATCCCGGTAGTAGCGGGCCACCGGATACTCGGTGGAATAGCCGTAGGCGCTCAGAATTCGCATGGCGAAGTCCGCCGCCCGGCCGGCCACCTCGCCGGCGTAGTATTTCGCCATGGAGGTCTCCAGCACGTTATTGAGCATGCCCTCGTCTTTTTGCAGCGCGGCGCGGTAGACCAGGAAACGGGCCGCATCGATCTCCGTGGCCATAATGGCGATCATGTCCTGGTTCATCTGGAACTGGCCGATCTGCTGCCCGAACTGGCTGCGNNGCGCAGGAGAGGCGGGTCTGGTTGAGGGACGCGAAAACATGTTTGACTCCCTCTCCCAATTGTCCCAGCAGCGCGTCCTTGGGAACCTTGACATCTTCCAGGATGATCTCCCCGGTCGGGGCGGAGTGGAGGCCCAGCTTGTCGAGGGGACGGGTGGAGATCCCGGGCAGATGCATATCCAGCAAAAGGGTGGACAAGCCTCTGCTCTTGGCCGCGGGATCATGGTAGACATACAGAACGCACAGGTCAGCCACCTGGGCGTTGGAGATCCAGGTCTTGGAGCCGTTGACCAGGAAATGATCCCCCTTGGGAATGGCCGTGGTCTTCATGGCCATGATATCGGAGCCGGCGTTGGGCTCGGTGATGCCGAAGCAGCTGATGAATTCGGTGGAGACCAGTTTGGGAATGTATTTCTGCTTCTGCTCCTCGGTCCCATAGCGGTAGATGGAAAGGGCCGGGCCGAAGGTCTGCATGTTGAAGGTGACCCGGAGAGCGGCGCTGGCGCGGGCGACCTCCTCTGTGATGATCGCCCCGGCCAGGAAGCCCATGCCGTTGCCGCCGTATTTCTCGGGGACCAGGGTTCCGTAAAAGCCCAGGTCGCCCATCTTCTTGATGACCTCCCGCGGAAAATAACTTTCATTCTCCCATTTATCCGCAAAAGGAACGATTTCCTTCTCCGCAAAATCGTGCGCCGTTTCGCGAATGGCCTGGAGTTCTTCGCTCAACTTGAAGTCCATATTTGCCTCCCAGAAAAAGGCCACAAGTCCCAAGTCTCAGGTCTCAGGCGGAAGGTTCCGGGATTCAGCCCCCCCATCGGAGTTGAAGATATGTGGCTTGGGACCTGTAACGTGCGACTTGTGGCGGGTGAATTGTGGCTCGACGCTTGGGACCTTATTCGATGACCGCCAGCACCATGTCGGTTTCACAGGTCTGGCCGACGGAGACCTTGATTTCCTTCACCACGCCGGAAGCGGGGGCCACGATGGGCATTTCCATTTTCATGGCTTCCAGGACGGCGATCTCGTCATCTTCCTTAACCTTGTCTCCTACCTTCACCTTGATGTCCACGATCTTTCCCACCATGGGAGCGATTACGTTATGGGCCATACGAATTCTCCTTTCCGTTTGCTTTTCTTTTTGATTTGAAACCGCAGGAAGCGCAACCCGAAGGTTTGCTTGACGGTTTTGCCCCACTGAATCTTCAGGGAGGACGGATTGACAAGACAATTCACCTATAACCTATGGTATTTGTTTTGTCAACATGATTACGAACAAAAGTATTGCGGGGCTGCGATTTTGCCGTGCTGCCGTCAGAAGCATTTGGAACCACAGCACTGCGGCACACCCTCACCGCAGCACTGTATTTTAAGGTTGACTTTTCCGGGCGTGGGTATCTATAGTAACCCGACGCCGGGAATCAGGCCAGGGCACGAACGGTTCCATCTCCGCAGGGGAAAAGGCTTTCCGCGATGAAACGCTCCCAGGAGTTCGGGAAATTCGCCAGAAAATTTAACTCCCGGGTGGCCTATTTCGTCCCCCACTCTTTCCTCTTCGCCATCCTTCTAACCTTCCTCGCTTATTTCCTGGGGATTCTGGTCACCTACCAGGGACCCTTTGATATGGTCAGATTCTGGGTGAGCGGGGTCTGGAACCTCCTCTCTTTCTCCATGCAGATGGTGCTTCTGGTGGCCGCCGGGTTCAGCGTGGCCAGCGCCCCCTTGAGCCAGAAGGGCCTGCGCCTTCTGGCCGGGATTCCCGCCACTCCCCGGGGGGCGGTCATGTTTCTTACCGCCTTTGCCGCCCTTTGTTCCCTGCTCCACTGGGGGCTGGGGATCATCGCCGGCGCTTTCCTTGCCCGGGAGATGGGAAGGAGAATTCCCCGCGTCGATTACCCTCTCCTGGTGGCCAGCGCCTTCATCGGGATGTGCGCCGGCAACCTGGGTATCTTTTCCTCCGACCCCTTGGTCATTCGCAAAGCGGCCCCTTTTCTGGAGAAGGCCATGGGCCTGGCGCCGAATTCGGAAACGACCTGGACCCTAGCGGCCCTGGTGGGGTTCCTGGTGGGGGTAGCCGCGGTTATGGGGGTCCTCGGTCTGATCTGCCCGGAAGACGGGGAGGCCACTCCACCGGAATCCGAGCTGCTGGAGCGGTTCGAGCGGGAAGACCGCGCCGAGGAAGTTTCCATTACCGCCGAGCGGGAGATTCACCAGAGAGGGAAGCTTTCTTTCGGAATGTGGCTGGAACACAGCCGCTGGCCCGTATGGCTGATCTCCATCATGGGGTTTTCCTACATCGTCTTCTGGTTTTACGGAAGAGGATTCATCCTGAACCTGAATATCCTGACCTTGGCCCTCTTTACGCTGGCCCTCTCCTTCCATGATACCCCGATGCATTTCCTCCGGTCGCTGGAGAGTTCCGCCCGGGCGGCCCATGGGATCATCGTCCAATTTCCCTTTTACGCCGGCACCCAGGGCATGCTGGCTTCCTCCGGACTGGCCACCTTGGCCACGGGTTGGGTGTTTTCCGTGGCCACCCTGGCTGCGTATCCCACTCTGCTCTACCTCCACGCGGTCTTGCTGAATCTCTTCGCTCCCACCTCCGGGAGCGCCTGGGAAATCCAAGGCCCGTTGGCGGTCAAGGCCGCCCAGAGCCTGGAGATGAGCCTTCCCCGGGTCATACAGGCCTTTTCCGCGGGGGAAACGGTGGGGAATGTGATCCATCCTTTCTGGACTATCCCGCTAATGGGAATCTGTGGACTGTCGGTGCGGGATATTATGGGGTACTGCCTGATCGCCTTTGTTCTGCTTTCGATTGTATGGATCTTGTGTGTAAACTTTTTGCCGGTTTAGAGAATAGCTCATAGCAACCTGGCCCTAACCCTCAGGTTTTTGCCATCAGCCATCAGCNNAGCTATGAGCTATGAGCTTTCTTCGGGAGGTTTTTATGTTTACCAGTCGAGATCGCATCCGGGCGGCCATGAAGCGAACCTGCGCGGACCGGATCCCTTACAGCCTGATCCTGGGCTCTTTCCGGGCCCGGCTTCTGGGATGTTCTCCGCGGGAATATTATCAGGATGGGAGGAAACTGGCCGATTCCACTTTGATCGGTTATGAAATGTTTCAGCAGGACAGCGTTGATGTGGGCTGGGACATCTTCCTGGAGGCTGAAGCCGCGGGGGCTGAGCTGGAATTCCCGAGTGATGGAGTTCCGCAGGTGAGGAGACACGTTCTTTCCCAAAAGACGGCCCTTTCCGCTCTCCATCTTCCCCGGCCTGATTCCAGCGGGAGATACCCCCTCTACCTGGAAGCCTGCCGGGCGGTGGCCGGTTCCCTGCGGGACGTCGCCCTGCCGGGCACGGTAACCGGACCCTGGACCACGGCCGCCGGGTTGAGGGGGACCCAGGAGTTGATCTACGACACCGTGGACGACCCCGGTTTCGTGAGCGAACTCCTGCAATTCACCACGGGAGTGACCCAGGTTCTGGGGGCCGGGATTCTCGAAACCGGTCTCAGCCTGAGCATGGGGGAAGCGGCGTCTTCGTGCAGCCTGATCTCCCCGGAGATCTACCGGCGGTTCATCAAGCCCTGCCATCAACAGATTATCCAATTCTTCCGGGAGAAGAAGGCCAACCTTTCCCTTCACATCTGCGGCTTCATCGATCCCATCATGGAAGACCTCGCGGATTCGGGGATCGTGGCGCTGAGCCTGGACAGCCCCTCAACCCTAAAAAAGATGGTCGAGATTTCCGGGAAAAAGATCGTCCTCATAGGCAACGTGGCCACCTCCCTTTTTGTCAGTGGAAGCCGGGAGGATATCGAGAATTCGGTGAAGGAATGTATTCGCACTGCGGCCCCCGGAGGAGCCTACATCCTCTCCTC
>PMCE01000247.1:4699-11577 GCA_003154025.1 Syntrophaceae bacterium | reverse complement strand
GCATCGATCGCCGGGTGGGTCTCGAAGCAGGAGGCGTGACGTTTGAAGATGACTCCCCGGATGGCGTAATCCTCTCCTAATCGTTCCAGGGCTTTGGGCGGGTCCATGCGGGTAGAGAATACCTTGGAGAATCCCTTCGCCCCTTCCAGCATATCGGTGGAGGAGGTGAAGCCTTTCTCCGCCAGCAGGGCGGCCAGAAGGCCGTTCATGGCCGCTTTGCCGGCGTGGAAAGGCTTGCACATGGTGCCGAACACCTGCTTGATCCCGGAGGCCTGGGTTCCGGCGATTCCCAGGGCATAGACGGTCTGAGAGGGGCTCAAGCCGAGCAGGTTGGCGCAGGCGGCCGCCGCCCCGAAGTGACCCAGGGTCCCCGTGGCGTGCCATCCGCACTGGTAGTGTTCCGGATAAACGATGGAAGAGACGCGGCACTCGGCCTCGAAACCGGCGATGAAAGCGGCGATGAACTGTTCCCCGGAAAATTTTTTCCATTCCCCCAAAGCCAGGATGGCCGGGAAGACCGGGGCGGAGGGATGCCCTATCATCCCCAAATGGACATCGTCAAAATCGAGGGCGTGAGAAGCCCCGCCGTTAATGAGGGCGGCTTGCAGGAGGGAAGCCTTCTTATTCCGCCCGATGAGCGTGGCTTGAGGTTTTCCCCCCTGCTCCTCGGCCACAGCCGCAAGAATATTGGTCAGCGGCTCTTTGGACCCGCTCAGGGTCACTCCCAGCCAGTCGAGAAAACAGAGCTTGGCCCCTTCCACCACGTCTTTCGGAAGGTCCAAAAATTTCAGGTTGACGATGTATTCGGAAAGCCCCTTGGTCACTTCCATGTTCCCTCCTCGCCCTGGATCCCCGTTCCTCGTTCCTGGTTGCTCGTTGCTGGTTATTGGTTCCAGCTTCCTGAAACCTGATTCCTGAAACCTGATTCCTTTTTCCTTGTTCCTTTATCCTCGTGCCTCGTTCCTCGAGCCTCTACCGTGGTGTTTCGTTCGCCGCCTCCCGGCCGGCAATCCGGCCGAAAGCCAGGCACTCCCCGAGGTTCCCTGCTCCCTGGTAGAGGAACCCGAAAATAGACCCCAGCTCCCCGGCGGCGTAGAGCCGGGGGACGGGGATTCCATCCGGGTATAGGACCTGCCCCTTCTCGTTCTTCCTGGGTCCCCCCTGGGTGTTGAGGAGACAGGGCCAGAGTTTCATGGCATAGTAGGGACCCGGCCCCAGGGAGACGAGCTTTTCCTTGGGGCGGCCCAACAGATCCTCTCCCTTTTCGCAGCCGAGGTTGTACTCGCGGACCGTATTCTCCAGGGCCGCCGTGTTCACCCCGATCTTTTCCGCCAGGTCTCTTAGGGTCCCGCCAGAATCGATCCAGCCGCGGCTGATCTCCGCGCCGTTGTCCCTGGACCAGGAATATTTGCCCCGATTATACCCGAGGGAGGGTACCGCCATGGCGCCCGTTTCCCGGGCGGTTTGATCGAAGAGTAGGAAGCAAGGGATGCGGGGAAAGGTTAAGGTGTGGGGGTCGAAAATATCCACGAGAAAGTTATAGGCGTGAATGTCCGTTTCCGAAACAAAGCGTTTCCCGTTCTGATCTACAAAAAAATAGCGGTTGGACGGGGGCTTTACGATGAAGGCCGCCTCATACTCCGGGGCTTTGAACCCCACCGGGCACGAAACACCGGCCATGTGCCAGAGGTCCGCGCCCACGCGTTGGGCCATCCTCACCCCGTCCCCCGTATTTCCCGGGGACCCGAGGGAACAATAAGGATACCCCTTCAGGTAATTGGCCTTCAGCCAGTCATCGTATTCAAACCCGCCGCAGGTCAGGATCACGGCCCGTCCGGCCTTGACCGCCAGCTTTTTCCCCTCTTTCCGGACCACCGCCCCGGTTACGGCGCCGTTCGCGTCCGTAAGGAGGCCCTCAGCCGGGGAGGAATGCCAGATCGGGATCTGCCGTCCCTCCGCCTGGGACCGGAGGAATTTCCATAACGAATTCTCCTCCACGTTGTTGGCTCCGGTGACCATCCTTTTCTCAATCGCTTCCGCCCCGGGCAACTGGGGGAATGCGGCTCCCCCGTACACGTGCGTTTTAGCCCCCCGGGTTTCAAACCATTCCTTGTTCTTCATGCATTCTTCGGCATAGACCCGAATCATATTCGAGTCCACGATCCGGAAAACCCGAGAGCACATGCTCTCCAGGTAATGAAGACCGGCGGTAAAGTCATTGAAGCTAAGGAACCCTCCGATGGCTACGTTGGTATTTCCTCCCCCTCTTTCCATCTTCTCCACGATGAGCGCCCGGGCTCCCGCATCGTGGGCGGTGATGGCCGCCACCGCTCCGGCTCCCCCGAAACCAATGACCAAAACCTCGGTCTCCTCATCCCACTTCATGGTTTGCCTTCCTGTAATATTCACATTCCAAGTTCATCCGCGTCCCATTTAATCCGCAGATTTCGCAGATTGCGCCGATTATGAAGATATAAAGGCAAAGAATGCCGTAGGCAATTTTAGGCATTTCGGGGGAGGCCCAGGATTTTTCGGGTTTCCTCCACCGTGGCCACTTCCCGGTTGAGATCCCGGGCGATGGTGGCGGCATGCCTGACGAGCTCCGCGTTGTTTTTCCCCAGCTGTCCCTTCCGTAAATAGAGATTATCTTCAAACCCGACGCGGACATGCCCGCCGAGGAGGACCCCCATCCCCACCATGGGGAATTGGGTCGCCCCCACGCCGAAGATCGACCAGGTCACGCCGGGCGGAAGAGATTCGGCCATGTGAATGGCGTTCTTCGGAGTCCCCGGCACCCCCATTCTCGTCCCCATGCAGAGTTGAAAATGGGCGTTCTTTTCCACGAGTCCAATGTCTATCAGGCGTTTGGCGATCTGAATGTGGCCTACGTCGAAGACTTCCAGCTCCGGCTTCACCCCCGCACTCTTGATCATCTCCGCCATTCGGTCGACGACGACCTCGACATTCACGAAGGCCCCGCCTCTCTGGTTGGCGGTTCCCACGTCCAGCGAGCACATTTCGGGCTTCAGTTTAAGCACGTGATCCACCCGCTTCTCCGGGGGCTCCAAGTAGGAGGCATCGAGCTTCGGCTGGTTATCCGGACCCATGATGAGCTGCCCCCCCGCCCCGGTGGTCAGGTTGATGATCATGTTGCATTTGGCCCGCAGGCGCTCGACCACTTCAGCATAGTGCTCGAAGGCCATGGACCTCTTCTGCGTCTTAGGGTCGCGCACATGGACGTGCACGATGCTGGCTCCCTCGTTGAAACATTCATAGGCGGAGTTGGCGATTTCTTCCGGGCTGATCGGGACATTGGGATTCTGCTCCTTCGTCGGTCTCGACCCGGTCGTAGCAACGGTGATAATCACTTTGTCCATTTTCTATCTCCTCACATATATTTATTTTCTGTATTCAACGTCTCGGCAATAGTGCATTGCCTTAGGGGCGATTCATGAATCGCCCCTACAACCCCTAAAGGTCTAGCCGGACTATAGCGCCTACACCCGGAATTTTTGCAGCGCCTTCTCGTCGATCTCGATTCCCAGGCCCGGCTGATCGGGTACGGTCAGTTCCCCGCCTTTGAATTCCGGCGGGTTCTTCAACAACTCCCCTTTCATCCGCAAATGGTAGGAAACCTCGGCGGGGAAGAGAATGTTGGCAAAAGCCACGGCCAAATGAAGGCTGGCCGCCGCCCCGATGCTCGAGTCTCCCTGGCTTCCGATCATGCAGGGAATCCCCGCTTGCTGGCAGAGATGGATGATCTTGCGGCTCTTGAAGAAGCCCGTCCGGGCGACCTTTACCAGAACGATCCCCAAGGCCCCCAGTTCCAGTTCCTGGGCCACGTCCCACGGAGTGAAGCAGCTCTCATCCCCCATGAGGGGAATAGACAGCAGGCGGGCGGTTTCCCGCCGGTCCTTCCGGTTGCGGACCGGGAACGGTTCCTCCACAAAGGCCAACCCGTGTTTTTCGAGTTCAAGGAGGAAGGCCACCGTCTTCTTCAGGGATTTGAAACCTTGATTGGCGTCGATGTAAAGGAGGGCCTCTTCCCCCACCGCTTTGCGGACGGAGAGAAACCTCTCCCGGTCTTCCGCGAAATCCAACCCGGCTTTGATCTTGAAGGCACGGATCCCCTGCCCCATGAATCTTTGGCACTCCCGGGCCATGTTTTCCGGCGAATTGATCCCCACCATCCAGGACAGGGGAACCCGATCCCGGCTCTTCCCGCCCAAAATCTTGTAGACGGGCAGGTTCAGGGATTTCCCCAAAAGGTCATGAAGAGCGATGTCCACCCCGCCCTTGGCGCAATAATTATGGGGGATGCGGTCGAGAAGAGCATGGATCTCTTCGAGCAGGAAAGGATCCTTGCCCATCAGGTACGGTCCCAGGTATTGGTCGATCAAGGATACGATGGATTTTTGCGTCTCCCCATAGATCTCCGGGCGGGCGGGAGCTTCGGCGATTCCCTCCAGCCCGTCATCGGCGCGGATCCGGATCAGGACGTGGTCGGCCGCCCCCGAAGTGCGGTAAGCGAATTTCAGGTGAAAATCAGGATCGAAGGGAATGTGAAAGGGAATCGCCTCTACCTTGGTGATCTTCATGAGTCCTCCGTGAAAAGAGTGTAAGTGAAAGTGCAAGTGAATGGAGGGAAGGGGAGGTGAAAGATCTTCTTCTCCCCCCTTTCACTTTCATTTACACTTACACTTACACTAAAAAGGATCCCGGATCAGGGTTTGCCCGTCTCTTCGGGCCCATTTCCCCTTCAGAAGGACGCCGTCCAGCTCAAAGGGCTCCTTCAGGATGATCAGGTCCGCGTGCCTCCCCGCTTCGATTAGACCTTTGATCCGCCCCAATCCCAGGGACCTCGCCGGATTCTCCGTCACCAGGCGCACGAGCTGCGGCCGGGAAATCTCGCCAGCCAGCCACAAATCCCGGATGACCTGGAAAAGGGTCTGGATGGAAAGGTACTTGAGCCGCTTGTCCGGAAGCATCCGGGTGGCATTGCTGTCGGAACTCAGAGTCACCCGGTCAAGGGAGACTCCCGCCCGGATCATTCTCTGCAGAGAGTCCCGCACCGTTAGGCTACCGGGACGTTCCGCGGGCGTGTAGGAAACGGTCAAGTCGACCCCCCCGCCGGCCTGAATAAATTCCATGAATTCATCCAGCGTGTCCGGCGACCGGTTTACATGGGTAAAAACCACCTTGGAAAAGGGGATCTTCATCTCCCCGAGAATTTCCATGAAAGGTTTATTCCAGGCTTTCCCCTGGACCCCCATGTGGATCTGCAGGAATCCCGCCTTGCCCCCCAGGTGTCCGCCCCGCAGGCATTCGGCCAGCAAATTTCGGATGTCCCGGATCTCCGGGAAATTGGCGAGCGTTTCGCCCAGGGCCAGCTTGACCCCGATGACCTTGTCGATCAGGATCAGGTCGTCTTCCACAGATCCAGTGAGGGTCAGGGAGGGCAGGCTGTAGGACCCGGTCAGCATGAACGCGGTCAATCCCAATTCTTCCAGGGCCCTGGTTTTGAGCAGCAGGGCCTTCAGCGTCCGGGAGGCCCGGTCGAAACCCAGGACGCCGACCGCAGTCGTCACCCCGGCTTCGATGATCTGTTCGACGGCGATTTCCTTGGTCCGCGAGTTGAGGCCGGAGGAACCCCCTCCGCCGATGAAGTGCACATGGGGATCGATGATCCCCGGGAGGATCATCTTCCCCCCGGCATCGTAGACTTCCACCGGGAAAGGAAGGGAGTCGGTCGAAACGCGATTCTCCACCGCAAGGATGGTATCGCCGGCGATAAGAATATCTTTCTGCCCAAGGTCATCGGGAGAATAGACCCTCCCGTTCTTTATAACTTTCAACATGGGTCCTCCATGAGGTAGGGGCACGATGTCCCGCGAAGGGCGGGATGTCCCTACGCCCCGGCGAAGACGATTTGCTTCTTACGAACAAGTCTCTCTTAGTTTACCGCTATTTTCTGACCTTGACCCCCGCGGTGGATTCGTAGAACTGGATGACGGTTGAAGGGGTTTCATCCCCGTGGCCCTGGAGGCGCATGAAGTTGTAGAGCTGCTTGGCCAGGTTTCCGAGGAGGAGGTTCACGTTCAATTCGTCCGCAAAATCGGTGATGAGTTTGAGCGTCTTGCAGGCCAAATTGAGGCTGCTTTCCCGCCCCTCGAAATTTCCCTCCAGGATGTCGGGGGGAAGGCTGCGGATGGCGTAGCTCCCGCCCGTGCTCAGAGAAATGGCCTGGCACATGATTTCCGGGTCGATCCCCGCTTTGGCCCCCAGGACCAGTCCTTCGCACATGGCCAGGCGGTTCAGGTTGTAAAGGAGATTGTTCACCAGCTTCAACGCCTGCCCCGCCCCGGTGGGCCCGGCGTGGAAAATATTCTTCCCCAGTTTCTCGAAGATCGGCTCCCGGGCCCGGAGGAAGGCTTCCTTCTTTCCCCCTACCATAACGGTGAGAGTGGCATTCTTGGCTCCCACCGCATGTCCGCTCACCGGAGCATCCAGAAAGTCAATCCCTTTTTGGGCCAGCGCTTCGGCGATGGCTTTGGTGGTCCGGGGTAGCGTCGTGCTCAGATCGATTACGATCGACCCCCGGTTCAACTTCGGCAAAAGCCCCTGCGGCCCGATGATCGTCTGTTCCACGATTTCATTCTTGGGAAGGGAGGTGAGGAAGAACTCGGCCTTAGGGGCCATATCCGAGGGGGAGGCGCTCAAGACCGCTCCCTGGGCGATCAAATTCTGCGTGGCCTTAGGGTCGATGTCATACACGTGGACCTGGTGACCGGCCTTGAGGAGATTCAGGGCGAAGGCGTTGCCCATCCGTCCGGTCCCGATGACGCCCACTTTCTTGGAATCCATTTTTCGCTCCTTTT
>PMCE01000247.1:0-4651 GCA_003154025.1 Syntrophaceae bacterium | reverse complement strand
TTGCGCTTCGCTTTCTCCAGGTACGCGCTCAGCGGTTCCCGGAACTTCGGGTCCGCGCAGGAATCGATAATCCGCCGCGCCCGCTCGTAAGGCTCCACGGCCCGCAAATCCGCCACCCCATGCTCGGTGATGAGGACATCCACTTCATGTTCCGTATGATCCACGTGGGACACGCGGGGTACGATGCTCGAACCTTTTCCCTGTTGAAAAGTGGAGGGAAGGGCGAAGATGGAGATGGAGCTGTTGCGGGCAAAATCATAGGACCCCGCGATCCCTCCGATGACCTGGGTTCCGCGGGAATGGCTGGAATTGACCTGTCCCTGGATATCGGCCTCCAGGCCGGAGTTGATGGCTATCACCCCGAACCGGCTCAGCAATTCCGCCGAGTTGCTGAGGGTGACGGGACGGAAGATGAAGTAGTTCCGGTAATGTTCGAGGCGGGAAAAGAACCGGTTCAGGGCCGCGCCGGAGAAACGCAGGCTGTTGCACGATATTCCTTTCACCCGGCCCGCATCGATCAGATCCAGCAGGGGATCGGTGACCACCGCCTGGTAAAAGATAAGGGACGACAATTCGCTCTGCGCCAGGGAAGAGAGAAACCCGTTCAGGGTATCCCCGATCCCCACCTCCAGGGGGGGAAGCCCTCCTTGCTTTCCTCTCTCTTCTTTCAAGAAAGTCTCGATGTGACCGGCGATCCGCAGGACTTTCTCGCCGGGGGGCAAAGAGGGGATCACCCGGTCTTCCAGATCGGAGAAGACGATGTGTTTCACCTTGGCCGGGTCCAGGGGGATATAGGGAGATCCGATTCTTCCCAGGGGATGTTCCAACGGGATGCAGCGGCCGGGCTCCGGAAGGTAGATGTCGTGCGCCCCTTCCAGGGTGAGGGGTCGACGAAGGTTGATCTCGAGGATCACCGAGGAGGCTAATTCCAACCAGTCCGGGGAGTCGTACACACAGATGCCGGGAATCACCTGCCCCTTCGCGTTGATCCCGGCGGCTTCCACCACGGCCACATCGATGTTTCCGTAATATCCCCGCCGGGCGTACTGGCTTACCTTCCCCGACTTCCCCTCCAAAAATCCCACTTCCCCCCGGTTGATCGCCTGCCGCAGCAATTTCGACCCTAGGGTCCCGATCCTCCTCCGGATCCCTTTGACTTCCGTCAGGCGGTCCTCAATCTCCGGGCCCAGGGGGCCGGTACAGAGGAGATCGACCCGCAGGGAACCTTCCTTTTTCATTCTATCCGCCAGGGCGGCAAAAACCGCCCGAGGATACCCGGATAGGGCCGTCCCGCAGGTGGCCACGACCATCCCGTCCTGGAATAATCGCGCCGCCTCCTCCGCCGTGCTGATCCGATCCCGGAGTTCCTTCTTCTTAATTCTAATTTCTGCTTCGCTCAAATCGATACCTCCGGTTCATCAATATATGCAACTTAGTCCGCGTGGCGTCTCAGACCCAATGACCTCCGGCAGAACCCAAAGCCAGAAAATACCATAGCCCCTCAAGGAAAATTCAGCCGGGAGGCCACTCTGAAGGTAGCGTTTGCTCGGGTGCCAGGCCCAAGCACACCGAAAATGTCAATCTCTGTGAGTTTTCCAGCGGCGGGTTTATCGATTTATTCCTGAAAGGCGCCATCAGGAACCTTTCCCCGCTGCGCCCAAAATCCATCAAATCCCTAGAATCCCCCTGGGCAACTCCACCTGCAGCCAGGTCTGAAAAATCAGGTAGGCTCCAACGGCCGAAAGGAAAGCTCCCACGAGAACCGTCCTCCATCTCTGCGGCTCGATGACCCTGAAAAGAAAGCCCATGCTGAGAAAGGTCGTCAGGAGAAAGCCCAGGGGTTCCAGGAGGAACCCGTAAACGAAGATGCAGCCCAGGGTCAGGAAGACCTTGGGCCAGCGGGTGCGGTCGACCCAGAAGGCCTTCTTCTCGCCCGTTTTGCTCCGCAGAGTCCTCACCAGGACGGCGAGCGCGCCCCCGCCCAGGATCAGACCGGCCCCGAAGGGCAGGAACCCGGGGCCCGGGTTGTGGAATTGTCCCAGGTTGATCCGCCAGGATTCCTCGCAGATGAAGACCCCGGCGATCAACCAGAGCAATGAGCTGAGGAAGTCAAACTTCTTCACTTTCTCCTTCCGCCTTTCCTTCCCCCCCCGGGAGCGGAGGTTGGCCCTATTTTACTTCCAGGTTGGCCTCTTTGGCGATTCGGCTGTAGGTCACATGATTTTCCTGGATGAGCTTGTCCATCTCCTGGGGAGTGGTCAGAAAGGGGACCATGCCGATCTTCTCGATGATCGGTTGAATCTTGTTATCATCAAAGGCCTTCTTCTGGGCCGCGTAGAGTCTGTCGATGACCTCCTTCGGGGTTCCCTTGGGCGCCACCATGCCGAACCAGATGATCATCTCCACGTTGTATCCCAGCTCTTTGAAAGTCGGAACATTGGGCAGATAGGGGTAACGGTTCACATCCGAGAGCGCCAGCGCCCGCAAAGCCCCCGACTGCAGGTGGGGAAGCGTGGGCTGGACGGTCGTCTGGCAGACATGCGTGTGCCCGCCCAGGGTGGCGGTGATTGCCAGGGTGTCGCTGTTGTAGGGGATGTGCACCATCTGGATTCCCGCGGCTCGCATGAAAAGCTCCATGCAGAAGTGATGGGCGGACATGAGCCCGATGGTGGAGAACTTGTACTTTCCCGGATTTTTCTTGGCGTCGGCCACGAATTCCGCCAGAGTCTTCCAGGGGGCTTCGCCCTGGACGGAGAAGACGCTGATGGCCTTGGCGAAGGTGCCCACGGACACAAAATCACTGGGAGTATAGGGAACCTTGCGGGTGGCCGGGACCAGGTTCACATGGGAGGTGGACCCGGCGAGGAGGGTATAGCCGTCGGGTTTGGCCTTGGCCGCGGCAGCGGTCCCGATCGAACCCACAGCACCCGGCTTGTGCGAAACGACGATCTTCTGCCCGAGGTAATCGGGCAAGACATCCACAATGGCCCGGTAAGCAAAATCAATCCCCCCTCCCGGAGCATAGGGGTTGATCAGAGTGATCATCTTATTCGGGTAATCTTTCTCGGCTGCGGCCGCCTGCCCCGCGCAGAAGGTCAGCAAAGTCAATCCGCCCAAGAAAACCAAGCCCGGAATTTGAATTTTTTTCCAAATGGCCATGAGAAATCTCCTTTCTCCCTTTGTTAACCGAGGAACCCGTTGACAATCCTATGGGTCATGAATGTTCAAATTTTATAGGCTTCGCAAAAAGTCCGCGCCCTAGCCGGTATGAGTTACTTTAACTTTAGGCACTTAAGCGCACTTAAGGCACTTGAGGCACTTGAGGCACCTTTTTTTGCGAGCGGCTACGCCGCTCCTTGGGTCACTCCTCCAGCCCCTCCGCCGGCCGGCGTTTGAGCCCGGGCAGGAAGGTGGTGGCCACGATCAGGGCGGCCACGCACATCAACCCCAGGGAAACCGGACGCTGAAAAAAGATGAAGAAGCTCCCATCGGCCATCAGAAGAGACTGGCGGAAGGCGTCTTCGATCATCGGGCTCAGGACCAGGGCCAGCACCAGGGGGGCTCCGTCGTACTCGAATTTTTTCATCACGTAGCCCAGGAATCCGAAGAACCCCATCACGTAAATATCGGCCGCCGTGCTATTCAGGCTGAAGACCCCGATCAGGCAGAAAAGGACGATCAGGGGAAAGAGGAGCGGATAGGGGAGTTTCAGGATTTTCACCCACAGCCCGATGAGCGGCAGGTTCAGAACCAGAAGCATGGCATTCCCCACGTACATGCTGCTGATGACCCCCCAGAAAAGGTCGGGGTATTCCTTTACGAAGAAGGGCCCCGGCTTTACCCCTTGGACAAGGAGCGCGCCCAGGAGCAGGGCCATGATGGCGTTGGAGGGAATTCCCATGGTCAGGAGAGGGACGAAGGCGCCGCCCGTTGCCGCATTGTTGGCGGCCTCCGGGCCGGCGACCCCTTCGATCATCCCGGTGCCGAACTTCTCCGGGGTCCGGGAAAGCTTCTTCTCCACGGCGTAGGAAGCGAAGGATGAAATGATCGCCCCGCCTCCGGGAAGAATCCCCAGCAGGAAACCCAGAACCGAGCCGCGCAGAATGGGAAGGAGCGACCTCGACCAGTCCTGCCTGCTGGGCAGGAGGTGGGAAAGATGGGTCTTAAAGATCTGCCGGCTCACCGACTGCTCGACGTTGAGCAGGACCTCCGCAATCCCGAAAAGGCCCATGACCACCGGCACCATCCCCACGCCGTCCGCGAGGACATCCAATTGATAGGTGAAACGCAGCGTGCCCACCATTCGGTCCTGGCCGATGGTGCCGATGAAAAGCCCCAAGGCGGCCATCATCCATGATTTGACCATGGACCCGCTGGAGAGATAAGAAAGCACCATCAACCCCAGGAGCATCAGCGAAAAATACTCCGGCGGCCCGAATTTCAAAGCCATGCGGGCCAGCGGCGGCGCCACGAGCATCAGGGCCACGATGCTGAACGTGCCGGCGATGAAGGAACCGAAGGCCGCAATGCCCAGGGCCGGGCCGGCCCTCCCCTGACGGGCCATCTTATACCCGTCGAGGCAGGTGATCACCGAGGCCGATTCCCCGGGGATGTTGACCAGGATCGACGTGGTGGAGCCGCCGTACATAGC
>PMCE01000245.1 GCA_003154025.1 Syntrophaceae bacterium | reverse complement strand
GTACATCCCCGGGGAGCCGTAGGAAAGGCCGAGTTGAGCCTTGGCATAGGCGATAAACTCATCGATGGTCTTGAGGGGGGATTCTTTGAGGACGCATAACCCCCCGATGTAGACGCTGTACTGCATGATCAGGGTGAAATCCTTCAGAGGGTTGTAAGACAGCTTCAAAAGATGGGGGCGGACCGTCAGGGCCCCCGTGGAGATGACTCCCAGGGTGTACCCGTCAGGTTTCCTGCTGGCCACCAGACCGGCAGCCACGGTGGCCCCCCCGCCGGGCTTGCTCTCCACCACCACCGGAACCCCGAGCAGTTTTTCCGCGCCGTCGGCCAGCGCCCGGGCGGTCACATCCGTGGAAGCTCCGGCGGCGTACCCGCAATACAGGGTGATGGGTTTCGTGGGATAGTCCTGGGCCCTACCCGGGGAGGGAAGCAGGAGAAAGGGCAAGAGGCCAATGAAGAACGGAAAAGAAAAAAGGGTTAAAAAGAATCTCCGAGCTGTCATGGCGGCGACCTTCCTCCGGGGAAATGTTAGCCTTGGGAATGAGTGCCCGAAACCGTCCTGCCGGATATTTCCTCGTAGGGGCGATTCATGAATCGCCCCTGCCGGTCAAAGAACCCGATGGCCTAGACTATAACCATGGACTGCCAGCCTTGGCCCGACAAACAAATATTTCTCCTCGCGGGCACGGGCCCAGGGTAGTTCTTGCTTCAATTTTACCCCACCCGTATGCAAAGGAACAGAATGAAAATTCTTCCTCTTTTCGGGGCGAGGCCGGGCTTGCCCGCGAGTCGGGGTTCTATTCGTCCTCTTCCGCCTCGGCGACCATCTTTTCCCGCTTCTTCCGGATCATGGGAAGGAGGGAGGAGAGGAGAAGAGCGGCCGCCAGCACCAGACACGTGGCCGAGATCGGCCGGGAAACGAAAATCCCGAAAGTTCCCCCGGAGAGAATGAGCGATTGCCGCAGGGCATTTTCCAGCAGGGGGGTCAAGACATAAGCCAGCACCAGGGGCGCCGGCTCGTACTCGAATTTGCGCATAAAATAGCCCACCACTCCGAACAGGAACATGAGGGCCACATCCATGGTGCTGTTGTTGATCACGTAAGCGCCGATCAGGCAAATGAAGAGGATCAACGGAAAGAGGAGGGCGTAGGGAACCCGCAGGAGCTGGACCCAGAGGCCGATCAGGGGCAGGTTCAGGACCAGAAGCATGATGTTTCCCAGGTACATGCTGCTGATCACCCCCCAGAAGAGCTGGGGATGCTCCTTGACGAGCATGGGGCCGGGGGTGATGTTGTGGATCATCAGAGCCCCGAGGAGGATGGCCATGACCACATTGGCCGGAATCCCCAGGGTTAGGAGGGGGATGAAGGCCCCTTGCGAGGCGGCGTTGTTGGCCGATTCGGGAGCCGCCACCCCTTCGATCATTCCCTTCCCGAACTCTTCGGGGGTCTTGGAAATTCTCTTTTCCACGGCATAAGACACAAAGGAGCCGAGGACCGCCCCGCCGCCCGGCAGGATCCCCAGAAAGAATCCGGAGAAGGTGCCCCGGAGAATGGCTCCGATAGCCCGCTTCCAGTCCGCCAGGTTCGGAAAGAGCCCCCTCACCTTGGTGGTCAGGATTTCCTGCTTGATCGTCTTTTCCACATTCAGAAGGATTTCGGATATCCCGAAGAGGCCCATGGCCAGCGGGGCGAGCCCCACGCCGTCCAGTAATTCAGGGATGTTGAAGGTGAACCGGGGCATGCCGGTCATCGTGTCCAGCCCGATCGTGCCCAGGAGGATGCCGACCCCGGCCATCATCAAGGCCTTGGCCATGGATTTCTGGGCCAAGTAGGTCAGGATTACGAAGCCGAGGATCATCAGGGAGAAGTATTCCGGCGGGCCGAAACGCAAGGCCACCGAGACCAGGGGAGGAGCCAGGAGCTGCAACCCGATCACTCCGAAAGTTCCGGCGATGAAAGAACCGAAAGCCGCGATCCCCAGGGCCGGGCCGGCCCGCCCCTGCCGGGCCATCTGATACCCGTCGAGGCAGGTGATCACCGAGGCCGCTTCTCCGGGAATATTCACCAGGATGGAAGTCGTCGAACCTCCGTATTGGGCTCCGTAATAGATCCCGGCGAGCATGATGATGGCGGTAGTGGGGTTGATCCCGTAGGTCACCGGCAGGAGGATGGACATGGTTCCTACCGGTCCTATTCCCGGAAGAACCCCGATCAGGGTCCCCACGAAAACTCCCAGGAAACAGAACATAAGGTTGGTGGGCTCCAGGGCTACGCTGAAACCGGCGATGAAATTGGCGAAAAAGTCCATAGCGAAGCAAACCTTTCAGGATTAAAACCCAAAGATTCCTCTGGGCAGATTGGACTTCAGCACGACATTGAAAAGCAGGTAGGTGGCGGTTAGGGTCAAAACCGGGATGACCAAGGCCTTCCCCCAGGAAAGCTTCTCCACCACTTTAAAGAGACAAAACAGAATCAGAAAACTGGTGAGAAAAAATCCCAGCCCCTCCAGGGCCACGATAAAACCGACGGTGATGAGACCGATGATGAACGACCGATGCCAGTTCGCCCCGGCCCAGAGACTTTTGAATTCAAGCGGAGTCCCCCGCCAACGGACGATGGATTGCAGGAAGATCCCCGCGGCTATGCAGCTGATAAAACACCCCGCCAGAAAGGCAAGGAAACCCGAGCCCGGCTCATGCATGGTCCCCAGGCCCAAATGGAAAGAACCGTAGATGGTAACGAGACCTAAGAGCAGCCAGAAAAGACTGCTCACCCGATCGGCATTCATTCCTTTTTTCCTCCTTTGGGGGGGATGGCTGCCCAAGTCCATCCCATGAGTCGCGGAGATGAGCTATTTTTTTAGGGTTTTGACGCCCAGTTCGTTCATGACCTGGGAGTAAAACTGATACACTTTTGGGAATTCGGCCTCCAGCTGGCGCCGGTCCTTGAAGGAGAAGGGTACGGATAAAGTCTTTAAATATTTTTTGAATTCGGCAGACTGAACGGCTTTTCCGAAGCCGTCCTCCAGCTTCTTGGAAATCGGGGCCGGAAGCCCTTTGGGGGCGAGAAGGATGTATTCCTGGGGGGGCAGGTCCTTATACCCCAAATCTTTGAGGATGGGAACATCCGGGAACTCCGGGTCCCGGTTTTCGGCGCTGGTGGCCGCCAGCTCACGGAAGATCCCCTGCTTCACGTAGTTCAGATGGATCCCGGCCCCCGCGGTAAAGTCCACGTGCTTGCCGATCAGAGCGGTGCATGCCGGAGCTCCGCCCTTGAAGGGGACGTGCTTGATATTCAGCTGGGCCTGCTTGGCCCAATAATCCACGGCTAGCTGCTGGTTGGCTCCGATCCCCGAAGAACTGTAGGAGACCACTCCCGGGTTTTTCCGGGCGTGCTCCTCCAGATCCTTGAGCGTCTTATAGGGAGATTCCGTCAGGACGCAGATGCCGCCCACGTAGTTGCCGTAAACCAAGAGGAAGGTGAAATCAATGCCGGGGTTATAGGGGGGGGCCAGCATGAGGTGACGGATATCCAGGGCGGAGGAGGCCACCACCGCGAGCGTATATCCATCCGGCTT